>CAXSCV010000012.1:0-60445 GCA_964235895.1 uncultured Chthoniobacterales bacterium | reverse complement strand
AAATGGATCTGGTCAGCGTCGGCACCGCGCATGTGGAAGCGGAGGTGGACAACCGCGGCAAGATCAAAAATCTGCGCGTGCTTTCGAACAATGCGAACGAGGCTTTCGCCAACATCTGCTTGCAATCGTTTCAGGAGGCGCAAATTCCCCCCATCCCGCCCGACCTCATCGCGACGCTGCCTGAAGGCCGGCTGCCGGTGGACATATTTTTCACGACCTACGCAAACTGATGATGTCCGTCCCGCTCCTGGCACAATTGCCCGCACCGATCAGTTCCGTCTGGCAATTTTTCATCTCGGGCGGGATCTTCATGTGGCCGCTTCTGCTCTGCTCCATCATGGCGGTCACGACGATTATTTTGCGCGGACTGGCGCTGCGACGCCGGAATGTTTTACCGCTAGTGATCGAGAGCGAAATTGAGCGGCTCGTGCCCGGCGGGAGCGCGGAGCGGCTCGCGCGCATCGTGCAACAGGACGAATCCTCGCTCGCGCGTCTGGTCCGCATCGCGCTGCAACATTTGCGCGCGCCGCGGAACGAAACGGTTGAAGTGGTCGAAACAAAAGCGCGCCATGAATTAGTCGTGCTCGAGAAGGGTTTGATCGTGCTCGAAATCATCACCGGCATCGCGCCGCTGCTCGGTTTGATCGGCGCCGTTTCAGGTTTGGTGCATGTCTTTTCCGCGCTCGGTCTCAGCTCCGGCGCCTCGAATACGCAACAAGTGGCGCGCGGAATTGCGGAGGCACTGAACGCGACGGTTTTCGGTCTTTCCATCGCGGTGCCGACGCTGGTCGCCTTCAGTTATTTCTCGAAAAAAATCGAAGTCATGTCGGTCGAAATGGAAACGCTCGTGGTCGAGTTGATCGGCAAATGTTATTACGGGCGCATGCAGCGCGCGGATGGCGCGCCGTCGCCACGATCCGCGCCAACGACCTCCGCCTCACCGTTGATTGCTGCCGCCCCGGTAGCGGCCACAATACGTCCGCCCTTGGCCTAACGAGTAATCGGCCGCATGAAATTCGCAGTGCGGAAACGGCGCGCGCCGTCGATCATCATCGTTTCGCTGGTCGATATTCTGACCATCCTGCTCATCTTTTTTGTGGTCTCGACCACTTTCAAAAAAGATCAGCCGGAAGTGCAAATCAATCTGCCGGAATCCCAAACCGCGACCAAAGCGCAGGCGGAATCGGATCACTCGGTCGTGAGTGTGGATGAAAACGACGCGGTCGCGCTCGATGGCCGGCCGGTGCCGGTGGAGGAACTGGAAATCGCGGTCCGGGAATTAGTCGCGGCTAAGAAATCTTCGCTGGCCTTACAGGCGGATAAGAAAGCGTCCTTCGGGACGATCATTAAAGTGATGGACGCACTAAAGCTGGCCGGCGTGAAAAATTTACCGGCCTTCACCCGTGGCGAGAAATGAAGTTGCCGATCGTAAAATACGGCGATCCGATTCTTCGCGCGAAAGGGCGGCGGGTTGCGAAAGTGGACGAGCGAATTCGCACGCTCGCTTCCGACATGCTCGAGACGATGCAGGAAGCAAACGGCGTCGGCCTGGCCGCGCAGCAAATCGGCGAAGCGTTGCAGCTCACGGTCGTCGATGTCTCCGGCGCAGAAGATCGCGAGAGCGGTTTGAAGTTAAACGGAGTCGAGCTCGATCCCGCTTTGGCGATGCCCTTGGTCCTGCTCAATCCCGAGCTCACAGTCGGCGACGAAACGGTGCCGGGGCCGGAAGGTTGCCTGAGTTTTCCGGAGATCACGGCGGAGATCGAGCGCGCGTTTTTCGTGGTGGTGAAAGCGGAAACATTGGACGGCAAGCGGATCGACATCGAAGCCTCTGGTCTGCTTGCACGCGCGTTGCAACACGAGATCGATCATCTCAACGGCGTGCTCTTTATCGATCGAATGAGCTCGGCAACGAAAGTAAGTCTGGCCAGCCGCTTAAAGCGTCTGCAGAAAGAGACGCAGCAGCGCGGTTAGTCGTTAGGCAATTTTTTCCGCCGGCTAAATCGCCTTGTACGTGACCGTGATCGTGCGGTAAACGAGCGCTTCCCGCTGCGCGGAAAAGTAGAAAAGCTCAAGCATGGTATTGCCGACGATCCATTGGTAACCGACCAGCGTTTGCACGACGTCCGAGTCAGTATCTCGGGTGCGCGAAACCAGTTTGCCGGTGCCGAATTTCGAATCGAAATAGCGACGAATTTCGCCCATGCGATTGTTGTAAGATTCGATCGACCAGGTGTCGTATTCGTACTGCAATTCGACCTGCACGAGGAAGCCTTCCTTGAACTCAAAGAGGGTCCGTTTCAGGCCTGGTTGCACGAGACCTTCCACCGTCCAGACCTCGCGCTTTTCCTTCTTTTCGCGCGTGACGATCTTCGCTTTAGCGGCGACCAGAATTTGTTCCACTTTCGGCGCCGCGTCGTTCCAACGAAAGCCAAAGGGCGGCGGAATATCCTCAGCGGCCGCGGCGAAAAGCGCGCTGGCCAAGAAAAGAAATGGAGCAAAAAACAGAGGACGCATTACTCGTTAGGCCAGCGCGGCGGACAAGCCGGAGCGGTCTGATTAGACGCCCGGGGGCTCCGCCGGTTCAAATTTTCCGTCAAGATTTTTTTGGGCGCGCGCGCAAAATAAACTTCCGAATTTTTCTTGTTCGCACTTTGAAGCGTTTCTAATCTGAAGCCGCTGGCAGAGAGGGGGTGGAGGTGGGTGTTAACAACATGTGAACAACCTGTCGGCCTCGGAAGACGCAGCTAAAATCATGATCCCCCTTTCTCACTTACCCGCCGCGAGCCTCACGCGGGTTTCTTCCGAGATTTTAATTTATCGAAAACTCGTTAGGCGCGTTTTCCCCTCGTATTTTAGTGAATTTTCCCTTTTTCAGGGAAGCCGACGCTGGTCGTGCGGCGCGATTCACTTCGAGGGAAGACTGCGCGGAAGCCGTTTATTATCCCTATGGCGCCTCGCTCAGCGAGTTGCTTAATCCTGTTAACAACTCCGTATGGAAGAGAAGTGCGCGCAAATATGGTCGAAGCTATCCACAGCCTTAAAACCGCAGGTCAGTGCGGATACTTACAAGCGCTGGTTTTCCGCGGTGAAGCTCGTTTATGCGGACGAGGAGTCGCTCACTTTTCTCGTTCCGAATAATATCTATCAGCTCTGGATCGAGAGTAATCACATGGCCGCGTTGCAGTGCGCGGTGATGGCTGCGCTCGATGCGCCGCGCAAGATAAAATTCACCACCGCGGCGACCGGCGCATCCTCTGAGGAGTTGGCGAATGTCGAAGTGTTGGAAGAAGCGGAAGCCGCGCCGGAAACACCGCGCGAAGTGCGGAACAGCGGGAACGCGCTCGGTTTAAATCCGCGGAATAATTTCGAATCGTTCGTCGTCGGACCGAACAACGAGATCGCGCATGCGGCCAGCCTCGCAGTCGCCAAATCGCCCGCGCGCACCTACAATCCGCTCTTCATTTACGGCGGGGTCGGACTCGGCAAAACGCACTTGATGCAGGCGATCGGCCAGCATGTTTGGGCGAACAAAAAAGGCGCGAAAGTGATGTATCTTTCGAGCGAACTTTTCATCAACGAATTTATTGATGCGATCCAGCACAGCACGCTGGTCAAATTTCGGAAACGTTATCGCCAGGCCGATCTTTTGTTGATCGACGACATCCAGTTTCTCGGCGGCAAAGAGCGCTCGCAGGAAGAATTTTTCCACACCTTCAACACGCTTTTCGACGGCCATAAACAGATCGTGCTTTCGAGCGATCGGCCGGCCTCGGAGATTGCGAATCTCGAACATCGGCTGGTCTCGCGTTTTGAATGGGGACTGACCGCGGAGTTGCAGCCGCCTGACGTCGAAACGCGCACCGCTATTCTGCGCAAAAAAGCGCGCACGCTGCACATTAAATTGCGCGATGAGATCTTCGATTTCCTGGCCAACCGCATTCGCACGAATGTGCGCCGGCTGGAAGGCGCGCTCATGCGCGTCGCGTCATTCGCCTCGCTCAGCGGCAAGGAATTAACGAACGAAATCGTCGAGCACTTGCTGAAGGACATCCTGAATGAGGAAGCGCGGCACGCGATTACGATCGAACAAATTCAGCGGCGGGTGGCGGAACATTTCGACGTGCGCATCGCCGACATGACGAGCAAACGTCGGCCGGCCAACATCGCTTTTCCGCGACAGATCGCGATGTATCTGGCGCGCGAACTAACGAAAGCTTCGCTCAACGAAATCGGCGACAAATTCGGGGGGCGAGATCACGGCACCGTCTTGCACGCCTGCAAGTTGGTGAAGAAGCGGATGGCGGAACAGGACAACATTCGCCAGACGATTTCGTTCATCGACAGCTCGCTGAAACGCTGAGCGCGCGCGTGTTTTTACTTCTCGTTAGCCGAGCGCGCGCCCCTCGTGTTTGGCTGAGATTGCGGTTGCCGAATAAAATCGTAAGCCTTACATCATAGCTCGCCGCCCTCATGAAATTCAGCGTCACGAAAGAAAAATTGCTCGAAGGTTTGCAGCAAGTGCAGAACGTCGTCAGCACGCGCACGACGCTGCCGATTCTCTCAAATGTCCTGCTGCAGGCGAAGGGCGACGAGGTCCATCTAACCACAACCGATCTCGATGTCGGCGTGCGCGGAAGTTTCGAAGCGAAGGTGGAAAAAGAAGGCGCGACCACGCTGCCCGCGCGTCGTCTGTTCACGATCATTCGCGAGTTGCCTTCGAGTGAAATTCTCATCGAAGTCGATGGCAAAAACGCGGCCTCGATTCGCAGCGGCCAAAGCTTTTTCAAAATTCTCGGATTGCCAGAAGAGGAGTTTCCGCCGTTGCCAAAATTCGAAGGCGCGAAAGTCATCACGATCAAACAAAAGGAATTGCGCGACGGTTTGCGCAAAACGTCCTACGCCATTTCGACCGATGAAACGCGCTACGTTTTGAACGGCGTTTTGTTCAGCCTAAAGGACAATAAACTTACGCTGGTGGCGACGGACGGACGACGTCTCGCGATGGTCGATATCGATTTAGAATTTCCGCGCAGCCATGAAGCGGACATCATCGTGCCGACAAAAGCGGTCACGGAATTATCGCGGCTGCTGACCGATGACGGCGAAGTGAAAGTGAGTTTCGGCAGCGGGCAAATCGCCTTTGATCTCAACAACACGTTGCTCGTCTCGAAGTTGATCGAAGGAAATTATCCGAACTATCGGCAGGTCATTCCTTCGGAAACGAAGGAGCGCGTCACGCTCGAGCGCGAAACATTTTTGAATTCACTCCGGCGCGTTTCGTTGCTGGCGAGTGACAAGTCGAATTCGATCAAGTTGAACTTCAGCAAGAACAACATCGACATCACGGCGAACACGCCAGAGGTCGGCGAAGCTAAAGAATCGCTCGCGGTCACCTACAAGGGCCGCGATTTTTCGATCGCGTTCAATCCTGAATTCTTCATGGCGCCATTGCGCAACCTGACCGAGGACGAAGTTTTTCTGGATCTGATCGACGAGATGAGCCCGGGCGTGCTGAAAATTCAGACGCCGTTTCTTTACGTGCTCATGCCGATGCGCATCAGCTCGTAAGGCGCTCGATTTAATTCGGCGCGCGTGTGGCCCGCGTTGTCCTCCTTCGGCGCGCTTCGCCGCCTCAGGATGACAGATTACTCGTTAGGCGAGTGGTCACGTGTTCGATCGGAAGATCGATCATGCGTTTTGTGGGCGAACGAATGATCCGAACTTGCGGATCAATCGGAGCCCAGATTTCGGGATCGGTCGGCCCGAAGAGAAGCAAAGATCGTGTCCCAACCGCGGCCGCGATGTGCGAGATGCCGCTGTCGTGCCCGAGGAAAAACGCGCATTTTTCGAGGATCGCGGCGAGCGCGGGCAATGGAAGATCGATCGCGAAATGAACGTCATCCTTTTGTCCTGCGAGCGATTTCATCGCGGAGAGCGCTTCTTCATCCGCTTCGCCGCCGACGATGAGAAGCGATCCGGCGCATTTCGTTTCCAGGAGCCAACTCGCAAGGTGAAACCAATTTTCGTGCGGCCAGTTTTTCGTCGAACTTCCGCTGCCGGGATGAAGCGCGATGATCGGGCTTCGCAGATTTTTTATAAATTCTGCGGCGGACTTTTGATCGTCGCTTGATGGATAAAGCCGCGCGGCCGCATCCTTCAATATCAATCCAAGTTGCTCGAGCGGACGCGCCAACTGTTTCGCCGCATGTTCGTCGCCGCTGATTTTCGGTGAACAAAAAAGGAAATTCTCCACGCCGGCGCGCGCGAGGTTTTGCTGGAAAATCCGATCGGGATCGAAGAGGTAGCTGACCACGAGATCGAAGCTGCGAAAGTATTCGCACAACTCGTTAGGCAATTCCGCCGCGCGCGCGAAGAAGCTGGCGAGCGCGGCGTATTCGATCGAGCGGACGGCTTGAGCGTAGAAGCGATTTTCCGCGAGAGCGACGATGTGTTTGTAACCGAGAATTTCGAGGCGCGCCTGTGGAAACGCGTTTCGCAAAAGTGCGATCGACGGCAGAGTGAGAACGAAATCGCCGATGGCGCCGCCGCGAATCACCAGGATGCGATTCATCGCCAGCCGCTTTGCGCGCGCGCTGCTCAGTAACGAATGATGGCGAACGCAGAAGTCGCCGCGCCGTAGAGCAGGACGATCGCGCTCAGGGAACGCCAGCGGCTCGCACCGCGCGTGACCCAATTAATTTGGTCGCGCAAAAGATACGGCATCGTCACCCAGAGGAGGCCGAGGACGATGAGAAGGTAGGCGAAGACGGTGATGAGAAGACGACTGGTTTCGTGGCGAAGAAAGGCCGCGTCCAGCATTGGCTCGGCCGCAAGCAGGCAAAGAATCCCGAGCGCGCGGACGGCAAGAAATTCATCGACGAAACGCAGGACGAGAAAAAATCCAATCGGCAATCCGATGAGCAGCGGCTGGCGAAAGGAAGAAAATTCACCCATCTCCATGGTCGCGAGCAGCCAAAAACTCCAGAGCGCGGCGACGACCAAAAGTGCGAGGCCGACTGAACGCGAACGCGGCAGACCAATAAGGAATTTGCGAACCGAATCCGGCATGACCAGACCAAGCATGCCGGCGAGCAGCAGCAACAGACCTGTGATCAGGCCGGCGCTGCGCAGGGAAAAATGATAAATCATGCGAAGGCGGCAGATTTACACGAGCGGCGTTCCATACAAGCTGAATCCGTTCGCTTGCTCGATCTTGATCATGACGAGCCGGCCGGCGCGTTCCGGTTTTCCTTCGAAGACGACGATTTTATTGGTGCGAGTGCGGCCCATCAAACGCGCCGCGTTATTCCGGCTCGGTCCTTCGCAGAGAACTTCGAGATCGCGGCCGACGAGACGATCGTTCGCGCGATGCGCGGATTGGTCGACCACGGCGAGGAGATCTTTGTTGCGCTCTTCTTTAATGCGCTCGGGAATTTGCTCAGCGGAAATCGCGGCCGGAGTTTCCGCTCGCGTGGAATAACGAAAGATGAATGCGTTATCGAATTGCAGTTGCTCGACCAATCGGCGCGTCTGCGCGTAATCATTTTCGTCTTCGCCGGGAAAGCCGACAATCACATCAGTGGTGATCGCAACCTCCGGCCGCGCGGCCCGAATTTGCGCCACCAAGTCTGAATATTTCTCGGCCGTGTAAGGACGATGCATCGCTTTGAGAATCCGATTCGATCCGGATTGCAGCGGCAGGTGCACGTGTTCCGCCAGTTTGGGCAGCTCGGCTAACGAGTGGATGAGATCGCGCCGAAAACCAATCGGGTGCGGCGAAGTAAATCGCAGCCGTTCCAGACCATCGATCGCGTGAACAGCTTCGAGCAATTGCACGAACGGACTCTTGCCATCGCGCGCGGGAAATTCGTGACGGCCGTAAAGATTCACGATCTGCCCGAGCAACGTCACTTCCTTCACCCCGCGTTCTACCAGGCCGCGGACTTCGCGCACGATTTCGTCGATCGTGCGGCTGCGTTCGACGCCGCGCGTCCGAGGGACGATGCAAAATGTGCAATGCATGTTGCAGCCTTGCATGATCGAGACGAACGCGGTCGCTTGTTGCGGCGCGATTTGTTGTTCGCGAATCGTTTCCTGCGAGCCCGCTTCTTCCTCGGTGTCCGAGATAGAAAAACGCGGATCGTCCATGCGCCGCCTCCGTTTTTTCTCGAGCAACTCTTCGACGTAATCCGCCACGCGATGGAATTTTTGCGTGCCGACGACGAGATCGAGATGCGGTAAACCTTTGAATAACGAAGCGCCGCGCGCCTGCGCCATGCAGCCGAGAAATCCAAAAACGACTTCCGGCCGCCGCTTCGCCAGTGCTCCCATCATGCCCATTTTGCCGAGCGCTTTTTGGTCAGCCATGTCGCGCACGCTGCAAGTATTAAGGAGCACGACATCAGCTTCCGCTTCGTTCGCGACCGCTTCGTAACCGCGCTCGATCAACGAATGCGCGACCTGTTCCGAGTCGCGCTCGTTCATCTGGCAGCCGTAGGTTTTGATGAAGAACTTCGGCATTTTCGGGGCTGAACGATACACGAGGCGGCGCGTCCCGCCATCGCATCGGCGAGTACGGATTATCAACTTTCCTTAGGCGCACGCGAACCGTTTAATCGCGCGAATGAACGACGCGACACCGGCAATCGGGATCATCGGAGGCAGCGGACTCTACCAAATGGAGGGCGTGGAGAATCCGACGGAGCATCGGGTCGAGACGCCATTTGGTTCGCCTTCCGATGCGTTGATCGGCGGGAAAATGGATGGGCGGCAGATTTATTTTTTGCCGCGTCATGGGCGCGGCCATCGGCTGTTGCCTCATGAATTAAATCATCGCGCGAACATTTACGCGCTGCGCTCACTCAACGTGCGCTGGATTGTTTGCGTGACCGCGGTCGGCAGTTTGCAGGAGCAATATGCACCGCGCGACGTCCTGTTGCCGACGCAGTTCTTCGATCGCACCAGCCAGCGCGCGAAGCATACCTTTTTCGGAAACGGCATTGCCGCGCACATCACTTTCGCGGAACCGATCAGTGCGAATCTCCGCGGGATTTTGCGCGCAGCGGCGCTGGAAGCGGACGTGAAAGTTCACGACGGCGGCACTTATGTGAACATGGACGGGCCGGCTTTTTCGACGCGCGCCGAATCGGATCTCAATCGCCGGCATGGCTTCGACGTTATCGGCATGACGAATTTACCGGAGGCGAAATTGGCGCGCGAAGCCGAGATCGCGCTCGCGACCATGGCGATGATCACCGATTACGATTGTTGGAAAGTGGAGGAGGAACCGGTTTCCGCGCAGACGGTCTTCGGTCATTTGCTGGCCAACGCCGAATCCGCAAAAAGAATCCTGGCAAAAATCATACCGCGGATACCCATCGAACCGAATTGGCCGGAACATTCTGCGTTGGATTCGGCGCTCGTGACGGAGCGGAAGCTCTGGCCGGAGGAAACGGTGAAAAAACTAGCGGCGATTTTAGGCCGTTTCTGAAAATCAGAGCCGCGTTTTTCGCAAGGTTGATTCTCATTTTTGACCCAGCAAAGATCGTACTTGCCAGCCGAAAATAAAATATAGTAATTATAAACATGTCGGCGGAGATCGCATTCTCCCCGGCAAAAGATCTCGAAAAAATGATTATTAAATTCGTCAGCTGCTCACTCGCGATCGCGCTTTTAGGCGCGTGCCAAACCACCGCTCACTCCACCGCCGGCCGCCAAACCATGCAACAGCGTTTGATGGCGCAGAATGCGGTAAACCCAAACGCCGTGGCTGAACCAATGCCGCCGGCCGAAGGTCCGGAAGATGTGCCGGCCGCTGGTCAGATCGATCCGAGCCGCAATCCGAGTTTACTTCCGACGCCCTTGCTTCGCGGCAGCGCGGCCGGCAGCCTCTAAGCGGCAGCCGTCAGGCCGGGTCGCAGACGATTGAGCGCGCTTACCAAAGCGCGGATCTGCGGTTCTTCGTGCGCGGCGGTTAAGGTGATTCGCAGCCGCGCGGAACCGCGCGCGACTGTCGGATAGCGAATTGCCGGGACGAGCAGTCCTTCGGTTTGCAGCGCGCGCGAGAGATCGATCGCGGCCTGTTCGTCGCCAACGATGATTGGATGAATCGCGCTCCCGTTTTCGGTAATCGCGGGATCTGTCGGCGAAATTTTAAAGAGCGCGCGGCGGAACATGCCGATGCGTTGCCACAATAAAACGCGGCGATGCTCGCCAGCCTCGGAGTTGAGAAACTGAACCGCAGCCAGCGCGGCGGCAGCAAGCGCGGGCGGCGGCGCCGTGGAAAAAATGAATGAGCGCGCGCGATTAACCAGCCACTCGATCAGGCTGCGCGAACCGCAAATATAACCGCCGCTGCCGCCGAGCGCTTTGCTCAGCGTGCCCATTTGCACGTCGATTTCGTTTTCGAGATTTTCTTCGGCGGCGAGCCCGCGCCCGTTCGCGCCGATGACGCCGATGGCATGCGCTTCATCGAGGAGAAGCAGCGCGCGAAAGCGTTTCTTCAAACCGACCAGCGCGCGTAACGGAACGCGATCGCCGTCCATGGAAAAAACCGATTCGGTCACGATGAGCACACGGCTGTCCGGATGTTCGCGTTGCGCCCAATCGAGATGGCTCTCCAGTTTCCCGAGGTGATTGTGCGGGAAAACACGAATGGTGGCGCCGCTCAATTTCGCGCCGTCGATGAGCGAGGCGTGGCAGAGTTTATCGAGAATCACGACATCCTGTTTCCCGACGAGCGCCGGCACTGTCCCAACGGCGGCGGCGTATCCGCTGCTGAAAGCGAGCGCGGCTTGCGTGCCTTTCCATTTCGCGAGCGCGGCTTCCAGGCGCGCGTGCGGTGATTGCGTGCCGCTGATCAAACGCGACGCACCCGCGCCGACACCGAACTCGGCAATCGCGGCCGTCGCGGCTTCGCGCAGCATCGGATCGTTCGCCAATCCGAGATAATCATTCGAGGAAAAGTTAACGAGTTGTTGCCCGACGATCCGCACTTCCGGTCCCTGCGCGGTTCCTATCTCGCGCAACTTCCGATGCAACGATTGCGCGCGGAGCGCCTGCAATTGCTCGTGGAAAATTTCGCTCATGCCTCGGCGGCAAAGCTACATGTAAAGCGCCCAGGAAAGAAGTGCGGCGGAATCGTTCCAGACATTCGGCTTATTGTCGCCGAGGACGACCGCGATCACATCGCGGCCAGGCCGCGTGCCGCTGGAGATCAGGCAATGTCCAGCCGCTTCGGTGTAGCCGGTTTTCATCCCGTTACAAAATGCCAGCCGCTTCAAGACCTTGTTCGTGTTTTCCAGCTCGCGCGTGCGTCCATCGGCGTAGCGGAAAACGAGATTCGGCAGACAAACAATCGAGCGAAGAGTCGGATTCGCATAAGCCGCGCGGGCGATGATCGAGAGATCGCGCGCCGTCGAATACTGTCCTGGAATCGGCAGCCCGTTGGGATTAACGAAATGCGAATTGGTCGCGCCTAACGAGCGCGCTTTTTCGTTCATGGTTTCGGCAAAAGCTTCGATGCTTCCGCCCGAATCGCGCGCCAGACAGCGCGCCACGTCGTTGCAACTTTTCACCAGCAGCGCGCGCAACAAATCGATGCGCCGATATGTGTCGCCGGCTTTGATATTCAGTTTCGTCGGCTCCGCATAAGTATCGACCGGCATGACGGTGACCGGCCGGTCGAGATAGCCGCGCTCCGCCACGATCAAGGCCGTCAGCAATTTCTGCGTGCTTGCGGCGGCGCGTTGTTGGTCGGCGTTCTTCTCGTATAAAACCTGGCCACTGCGGGCATCGATCACGATCACGGAAGCGGCGCGCGTCGAGGGCACACTGCCCGACGAACCCGGCGTGACCGGTTCCGCTGGCAACACCTGATCGCTCGTGACTGGCCGCGCCGGCAGCGCGCGAACCGCCGGTCCGATATCCGTGCCGCTATTTTTCTTCTTCGTCGCCGCGCTCGCGCTTAGGCCGATGCCGCACGCCAGCGTCAGAGTTAAAAGAAAAAATCTTCGAAATTTCATCGCGCAATAGATGTGTGAGACAGACAACCTCCGCAAGAGCCGTGCCGTTATTTGCCCGGACCGCGCTGGATCAATTCGATCTCGTAACCTTCCGGTGCGTCGATGAAGGCGATTGAGCCGCCGTCGCTGTTTTTGCTCGGGCCGTCGGAAAGCGGATAACCTTTTTCCTTCGCGTGCTTGGCAAATTCCTCCATGTCGTCCACCTCGAAGGCCAGATGTGTCAGGTCCGGACCGACCACTACAGGACCGCTCTCGTCGAATTTGCAGAGCTCGATTTCTTCCTCGCTGTCCGGCGCTTTCACGAAAACGAGTTGCGATCCGCGCGAAGAAGTGTGGCGTCGCGTTTCCTCCAAACCGAGAACGTCTTTGTAAAACGAGACCGTCTTTTCCAAATCCTTCACGCGATAACGCGTGTGCAAAAGTCGCTTGATCATGACGCGCACTATCGCCGCGCCCGTGCCTTCTGTCATCCTGAGCCGCGCAGACGGCGAAGGACCTCGCGACAGAAGAACGGCTTTCGTTCGCCCGAGATGGCAATGCGGGACCAATGCTGCGCGGGAACCGGTCGTTAGGCGAGGTTCTTCGCGAGGTTGTGAGATCCTTCGCCGTCTGCGCGGCTCAGGATGACAGCTAGTGTTCGCCCGGCGGATGTGATTCCTTAGCGACGGATGAAACTCGTCATTGCCGCGACCGGCGCCAGCGGCACGATTTATCTGCAGCGTTTGTTAGACCAAATCGATTGCGCGGCGCACGAAGTTCATCTGGTGATGAGCGGCCACGCTAAACAAGTGGCTGCCCAGGAAACCGACGAGCTTCGCATTCCCGCCGGCGTCTCGAAGCATCCCGAGAACGATCTCAACGTCCCCTACGTCAGCGGCTCGGCCCGTTTCGATGCCATGGTGATTGTCCCTTGCTCCATGTCCACGCTCGGTCGCATCGCCAGCGGTTCCGGCGAAAACGCGCTACTCCGCACGGCCGATGTTTTTCTGAAAGAACGCCGCAAACTCATCGTGGTGCCACGCGAGACGCCATGGAATTTGATCCACGCGCGGAATGTCGTCACGTTGCTCGAAGCCGGCGCGATCGTCCTGCCCGCGATTCCTTCATTCTACAGTCGTCCGCAATCCGTCACCGACGTGGTCGATACCGTCGTCTGGCGCATCCTTGATCAACTTGGCCTGCCCAATCCACGCGCCTTCCGCTGGAAAAACGACGACGCGGAAATGCCGCCGACCGCGCATTGAAAAAACTGAAGTGGTGGGAGCGCGCACTGGTCGCGCTCGGATTTTATTTACTGCAACTCTGGACGCGCACGCTTCGCTTCGAGCTCGAGGATCGCGCGAACCTCGCGGCCATTTCGCCTAACGAGCAGTTCATCTGGGCCATCTGGCATAATCGCGTCATGCTTTTCCCGACTGTCATGCGCCGGTTCGCCGCGCGTCGCGAAGGCGCGGCCTTGATCAGTGCCAGCCGCGACGGCGCTTTCCTGGCCGACTTCGTCGCGCGCTATGGTTACACCGCGGTGCGCGGATCGAGTTCAAAAAAGGGCGCCAGCGCCATGCGTCAGCTCGCCGAGGTGATGGCGAATGGCGCCGATGTGGCGATCACGCCCGATGGGCCGCGCGGCCCGGCTTACGAGCTTGGTTCCGGCATAGTTTATCTCGCGCAAAATTCCGCCGCGGCGGTCGTGCCGTTGAACCTGGAATATTCGAGTTGCTGGCGCCTAACGAGTTGGGATCGCTTCATTTTGCCGAAGCCTTTTTCAATCGTGCGCGTCATTTACGGAATGCCGCACCGCGTGCGCGCGACGACGAACGACGCTGAATTTGAATCGGAGCGGCTACGTTTGCAGAATGCGATGATGCAACTGGTCGAACAATTTTAGAAGATGCCCGAACTGATCGATGGCCGCGCGATCGCGGAAAAGGTTTACGCGCAATTGCGCACGGAAATCGCGGAGCTGAAAGCGCGCGGAATTACGCCCGGACTTGCAGTTGTGCTCGTGGGCGACGACCCGGCTTCGCGCGCTTACGTCCGCTCGAAAGACAAGATGTGTCGCGATCTCGGATTGCATTCGGTGAAGCTGGAATTGGCCGCGACGACAACACAGAAGGAACTGCTCGGGCACGTCGCCGAATTGAATCGCGATCCCGCTGTGGACGGAATTCTCGTGCAATCGCCGCCGCCGAAACAGATCGACGAAAGCGCGATAGTCCGCGCGCTCGATCCGGCAAAAGACTTGGATGGATTTCATCCGGCGAATGTGGCGAAGCTCGTGCTCGGCGATGGCTCGGGATTTGTTCCGTGCACGCCGCTCGGCTGCCAGCGTTTGCTCATCGAAAGCGGCATTGAGATTTCCGGCGCGCACGTCGTCGTGCTTGGCCGCAGCATGATCGTCGGCAAACCGGTCGCGCTTTTGCTCATGCAAAAAGCGAAAGGCGCGAACGCGACCGTTACCGTCGTGCATTCACGCAGCCGGAATCTCGCGGAGATCACGCGCTCGGCCGACATCGTGATCGCGGCGATTGGCCAACCGGGATTCGTTAGGCGGGAACATGTGCGGGAGGGTGCGGTGGTGATTGATGTTGGAATCAATCGCGTCGATGACGCAACGAATCCGCGCGGTTACAAACTGGTTGGCGATGTCGCCTTTGATGAAGTCGCGCCAATCGCGCGCGCGATTACGCCGGTGCCCGGCGGTGTCGGTCCGATGACCATTGCGATGTTAATGGCGAATACGATTAAGGCGTGCCGGCAGCGCGTTGCGGCCTAACGAATCGTTCGTTTGCCGCGCGCTTCGCCAGCCTCAGGATGACAACGATGGCCGTTTCGATTATTTCATCGCTCTACGAGAGACTTTTGCGCTAAGGCGGCGAAGCAGAGCTTGCGGGAACAATCCTTTACTGAGGAGAAAGGAAGTCAGAACCGGAGATAAAACCGCGGCGCGCGCGAGGCGATTGATCCAAAGCCGGCCGCGATAAAGTTCCGCATGTTCCGCGGCGTATTCGCGCGCCGAACTTCCGCGCGCGATCGCTTCCGCCGCGAGCTCGCCCGAACGCAGCGCGTAGAAAATACCTTCGCCGGTAAACGGCTCGACCACGCGGGCTGCGTCGCCGACTAAAAATAATCCGGGGAACGCGGGAACGAGCGCGGCGCGCCGCAGGGGCGTGATCGTGCGCCAGGTGTGATCGCTCGGAAGCTCGAAATGCTGCTCGGCCCAGGCTTTG
Organism: uncultured Chthoniobacterales bacterium; assembly: GCA_964235895.1. Classification (GTDB taxonomy): domain Bacteria; phylum Verrucomicrobiota; class Verrucomicrobiia; order Chthoniobacterales; family UBA10450; genus JACCTI01. The sequence goes on along the minus strand of CAXSCV010000012.1, from coordinate 45,192 downwards.
ATCGAAGCGAGCCGCGGCGGTTCCGCGACCAGACACAGATTGAGCTCACCGTGACCGACCGGCGCCTGTCCGCTGTAACCTTCAGGCAGAAATTGCAGAACGACGCGCGGGCCGAAATTTTTCGGGAGCGCACAGTGCGTTTGCAATCCCACGCGCTCTTTCGCCGGCGGCGGAAGCAGGCCAAGCGAGCGGGCGACGCTGGAGTTCCGGCCGTCAGCGGCGACTAGCGCGCGCGCTTGGAAGGAGCGTTCGCGGGTGGATATATTCCAGCCGTCCGGCGAGCGGGAGAGCTCGCTGACGGTGGCATTGTCGAAGACGGTCGCGCCTAACGAGTGAGCGCGTGTGAGGAGAAGTTGATCGAGCAAACTGCGTTTAATTGCGATCTCCGTATCTTCCGCCAACGGGACGCTGAGAGTGCGTCCGCCAATTAGAACGAAATCGATTTGCTCCAATTTTCCGTGCGGTAGCGCGCGAACGGCTTCGGCAATTCCGAGTCGCTCCAGGACCGGCCAGCAAGCGGGATTCAAACAATCGCCGCAGACTTTTTCGCGCGGGAATTTTTCGCGCTCGAGCAGGAGCGTGCGCAAACCGGCGCGCGCGCAGAAGGCTGCGCAGGAAGCGCCGGCTGGCCCGCTTCCCACGATGGCGACGTCAAAGATCATCCGGTCCTTCCAGACTGACGCGCGCGGCCGTCGCTGTCAGCATCGCGGGTTTGCGATTTGTTCGTGGTGCGAGCTTCCTAGCTTGCAACATTATGTTCCGCGCAAGCTGGGAAGCTCGCGCCACAAAAGAAATTCCCTGCTCGGGTCTGCACGGCAGCCTTTGGTTGGCGCTGCGGTTTGCAATTTTTGGAGCGCGGCGGGAGTCTGATTTCGTCACATGCCGTCTGTTTTACCGAAAGAAAAACCGGACTTTGCCAAGCTCGTGCACGAGGTGCCGCACAAGCCCGGTGTCTATTTGATGCGCGATCGTTTTAATCGCGTGATCTATGTCGGAAAGGCGCGCGATTTACGGAAACGCGTCGGCTCGTATTTTATGCCTTCGAAGCTAGCGGTGGCCGATTTGAAGACGCGCGCGATGCTCGATGCGGTTTGGGATTTTGAAACGCACGTGGTGCGAAGCGAGGCGGAATCGCTCCTGCTCGAGGGAAAGCTGATCAAGGAATTTCGGCCGCGTTACAACATTTCGTTTCGCGACGATAAGCGGTTTCTCCTGGTGAAAGTGGACCCGACGGAAGAGTGGCCGCGCTTTCGTTTGGCGCGATTCAAGAAAGACGACGGCGCGCGTTATTTCGGTCCGTATGCGCATGCCGGCGCGTTGCGGCAGACGCTGAATTTCATGCGGAAGAAATTTGGCGTGCTGACCTTTGGCCGCGGCTCGCCGACGGAACGCGAACTGAAATCGTCCACTTATCAGGTGCCCGTGCGGTTGAGTGAGACGACGGCGGAGCAATATCGCGAACGCGTGGGGCAGGCTTCGGATTTCCTGGAAGGACACTCGCGCGAGATGATCGATTTGCTTGCGGGAGAAATGCAGAAGGCCGCGGAAAAGCTCGACTTCGAGAAGGCGGCGGAACTGCGCAACATGCTGGAGGATTTGAAGCGAACGACCAAACCGATGCGGCGTTTTACGCGCCACAGTTTGCCGAGCGCGATAGATCCGGTGGCGGACGTGCAGTCGTTAGGCGACGCGCTGCAATTAACTCAGCTGCCGGTGGTCATGGAGTGCTTCGACATCTCAAACATTTCCACGACCCACGTGGTGGCTTCGATGGTTTGTTTTCGAAACGGCCTGCCGGATAAGGATAATTACCGGCGTTATCGGATTCGCACGGTTGAAGGTCAGGATGATTTTGCGAGCATGGCAGAAGTCGTTAGGCGACGATATGCGCGCGTCCTGCTGGAAGCGCGCGAGGCAAATCCGGAGGCCGCGGAATTCTCGCAGGAGAATCCAGTTGAAGCGATGGAGCGCGCGGCAACGTTTGCTCCGGTACGGTTGCCGGATTTGATCATCGTCGATGGCGGAAAGGGGCAGCTTTCCTCGGCGTGCAAGGAGTTGCAGCGGCTCGGTTTGCACGAGCTGCCGATCATCGGTTTAGCGAAGGAGTACGAGGAAATTTATCGGCCGGGTCGCGCGCTGCCTTTGATCTTATCACACGACTCGGGCGCGCTGCGTTTGCTTCAACGGATTCGCGATGAGGCGCATCGTTTCGCGAACACGTATCACCAATTGCTGATGAAGAAGCGGATCGGCGAAAGCATTCTCGATGATTGTCCGGGCGTGAGTCAGAACCGGAAGAATCTTTTGCTGCGGAAATTTGGTTCCGTGAATCGCTTGCGCAAAGCGACGGTCGAGCAGATCGCCTCGACCGAGGGAATCGGATCGAAACTGGCCGAAGATGTGCACCGGTTTTTGCAGCGGCACTGACGGGCGACGACGCGCGTCTCGAAATTAATTTCCGGCGAGGCGCACCGTCTTCTCGACGTTGAAGGAAAGCTTCAGGTAACGCGCTTCCACCCCGACCATCGAGACGTTGAAGAGACGCTTGTGACTGAAGGGAATGTTGCCGTCGACCGCGACCCACTGCGCGCTCTCGACCGGAAGCCGATCGTTCGAAACGGAGATTTTTAATTGGCCGGCCGCCATGACGTTCTCATTCACAAAAGTGAAACGATCGAGCAGCGCCGCAGCCGGCAGCTTGATCACGAAAGTGGTCTGGCCTTCTTGTAAGCGGCAACTCAGCGTTCCTGGGTCCGTCAAGGTCGGGGCGTTCGGCGTTTGTTCGGACGCAGTCGCGACCGCGAGGACGTGACCATCCGGAGTGGTGCATTCGATTTGCGTGTTTTCTTCCGCGAAACTCAAACCGGAACTCGCGAGCAAAATGAACGCCGCCAGAAAAGCGGAGTGGAGAGGGCAACCTTTGCAATTTTTTTCGGTAGACCGTTTCATAATGATCTCTGGAAAAGCTTAGAGCGCGCCACGCAGCCGGACTTTTAGGAATCGCCAACGAGAGCGTTAATTAGGCGCACAATTCGCGTCGCCTCCGAGGCATTTTCACCTAGGGCGGCGACGGCGATTTAACTTGCTGGCGTTATCCCTCATAAGTAAAAGAGACGCCATAAAACGCCCGAACAATTTGAAACAACAATTCTCTCAACAGACGCGTTCGCTTCCTCTTCCAACGAAGGTGAAATCGAATTCGTTCAGTATTCCGCAGCGGCTGGTACCACTTCTGCTAACTCAACTTCCATCTCCCAATATGAGCAGTAAATTTAAACTCCGCGCCCGCCACTCGACTTCGCGGGGCTTTGGGTTGGCCTTTCTCCTCCCGCTTCTTTTGGCCGCTTCGCTTCTTCAGGCACAGGATGCCATCCGCCCTTCCCTCGCGGGCGAAGCTTCCGCGGAAGCGCGCCGGCAATCGCTCGATCAGATTCCTTATAATCTGCTGGCCGGCCCGGTGCGGTTTCGTTTTAGCGCGACCATGGGCGTCGAGTACAACGACAACATCAACGTCGCCGAAAGGAACGAGCAGGATGATATTATCTTTCGTCCGCAGGTGAATTTGAATGCGCTCTGGCCGGTGACGCAGCTTAACACGCTCCGCCTCGACATTGGCCTCGGCTACGCGTTCTACGCCAGTCATTCGCAATACAACACCGATGGCGTGCTCCTTTCGCCCGGCTCCGCCCTCGCCTTCGATGTCTTCGTCGGTGATTTCCGAATCAACTTCCACGATCGCTTCTCACTCGAGCAGGATCCGATCGCCGAACCGCAACTCAGCGGCGTGGCGGATTACGGACGTTTCCAGAATACGGGCGGCGTTTCGGTTTTGTGGGATCTGAATAAGGCGGTCGTTACGCTCGGTTACGATCACTACAACTTCATCGCGACGAATGACGACTTCGATTATCTCGATCGCAATTCCGATTCCTTCACCGGCTCGGTCAGTTTTGCGGCGACCTCGACCACCGGCGTCGGCTTGGAAGCAAGTTATACAATCACGGATTACGACCGGGATTTACTGAACGATAACGATAGCTATAGCGTCGGCGCTTTTGTCGAAACGCAGTTGACCAATTACCTCAAGCTGCGCGTCGCCGGCGGTTATCAGAACATGAGTTTCGACAGCCGCGTGGTCGCGCTCGGGCCATTCCCGGATGGCAGCTTTGTCTTCTTTAATGACCGCGGCGATCTCGATGATTTTTACATCAACGCGCTCCTTTCCCATCGCATCAACGCCGCGATCACCCAGCGGTTATCAGTCGGCCACGAATCGCAACTCGGCATCGACTCCAACTACATCAAACTGAATTACGTTCGTCACACCGCGACTTGGAACATCATCAATCGCACACTCCTCACCAGCGAGTTGTTCTATGAGGACGCGGAGGATTCCGGCGGTTACGTCGACGAACATTTGCAGCGCTATGGCGGCGCGCTCAGTCTCGGTTACCAGCTCACGCAACACGTCACGCTCGGCGCGCGTTATCAGTACACCCAGAAAAATTCCGACGTTGCCCTTCGAGATTATAAACAAAACCGCGTTTCCTTGGACGGAACTTATAGCTTCTAAAAACTGGAGAGATCTCTTGCCGCTGCATGAAAATTTGGGCCTGCACATTGCTTCTCGCTTCGTCGTTATTCGGTTCGCCGATCGGCGCGCAGGACAGCACTCCGCCCATGATGCAGCCCACGCCGCGAACGATCGCGCCGGAGCCGGCCACCACCAGCACAGTCATGCGAACCAATTCCATGAATGTGTTGGACGATCGCACCAAGCTCGGGTCTAACGACTTCGTCAGCTTCCGTGTGGTCGAGGATCGCGACAACGAATCGCAGCGTCTCCGGGTTAACGACAACGGCCAGCTCGAAGTGCCCTACGTCGGCCTCGTCCAGGCCGCGGGTAAGACTTCCAAGGAGCTCGCTTACACAATTAAAGCGGCGCTGGAGAAGGAATATTATTACCACGCGACCGTCATCATTGCGGTCGATCACGTCAGCGAAAAATCGCGCGGGAAAGTTTATGTTTACGGCGCGGTCAAAGGCCAGGGGCCGCAGGAGATTCCGCCGGATGAAGATTACACCGTCAGCAAAGCGGTTATTCGCGCGGGCGGCTTCGGTGATTTCGCCGATAAACGCAAAATCAAATTAACGCGCAAAGACGGGCAAACAGTCACGGTCGACTTGAAGCGCGTGATCGAGCAGGGCCGGACGGATGAAGATGTCGCCGTGCAGCCGGACGACCAGATTTACGTCCCGCAGAAGCTCGTCAATTTTTAACATGCAAGCTCCCGTCGTCGCCGATCGTCCAGTTTCTGCGCCATGGACGACTTCGTTCATCACGCGCCTCCATCGTTACAAAGCGCTGCTTTTGCGCCGGTGGTGGATTCCATTGTTAACCGTTTGCCTCGGACTTTTCGTTCAGGCCTGGCTCGCTTATCAGACGCCGCCTTCCTTCATGGCCATGAGCAAAATGATGCTCGCGGGCAAATTGAACATCGGCCAAAACGCCGTTTACAGCGAAGACACGGTTAATTTCTACGGCACACAGATTCAACTTATGCAGAGCGCGGAAGTCCGGCGCAGTGCGGAAGCGCTCGTCCGCTCGACCCATCCGGAAATGCAGCCGGTCCTGGTCGACGTGACCGTCGCGCAGAAACCGCGCACTTCGATTTTCGATCTGCAGGCGATCGGCAGCACGCCCGATTACACGCAGGCTTATTTGAATGCGGTCATGCAGAAGTATCTCGATTTCAAAAAAGGGATGCGCGAGGACCAGGGGCATAACGTCACGACCGCGATCACCGAGCAGCTTATTCAGGTCGAGAAAGACCTGCGCAATGGCGAAGACGAGATGCTCGAATTCCAAAAGGAGAACAACATCGGGTTCATCCAGGAAGAGGGGAACAGCGCCGCGCAATATCTCGTTAGGCTAAATCAACAGTACGCGTCTTTGAAGACCGAGTACGAGCTTCTGGAAAAGCTCGACCTCGATCAGAATCTCGATCGCGCGCCGACCGCGCAACCCGATGCCGCTCCCTCGCCCGGCACTGACGTCTCGCAGTCCGGCAACCTGATGCCGTTTTCCGATGTCGGGCCCGAAGGCGATTACCTCAAAGCCAAGCAGGCGGTGCAATTGTTGAAGGCCGAGCGCGATGCATTGTCGAAGGATTTGCGACCGAAGCATCCGAAAATCATCAAGCTGAACGACGACATCGCGAAGCAGGAAAGTTTGATCGGTTTGTTCCGCGCCGATGCGGTCGAGAAGCTGGCCACGCGCCGTCTCTCCATTGGCAAACAGATGGAAAACCTGCAGGCCAACATCAAAGAATGGGAAACGAAAGCGCTCGATCTCAGCCAGCGTCTCGCGAATTTCAATCGCCTCAAAGGGAAGGTTGATCGTCTGAAGACACTTTACGATCGCCTAACGAATAATCTCAAAGACGTCGGCGTTTCGCAGGTGGTCGATACCGGCGATCAGGTTTCGATCATGGAAACAGCCAGCGCGCCGATTTCGGTGCGGCCCGGTTTACTGAAGAGCTTGCTCATCGGCCTTGGCTGCGGCGGACTCGCCGGCATCGCGATTCTCTTGTTGCTCGATCGCATCGACGATCGCATGGCCTCGTTCGGAGAATTCCAGCATCACTTCTCGGAGAACGTGCTCGGGCAAATTCCGCGCGAAAAAACCAAGGGTAAAGTCACGCTTCTGCAAGCCGACGACGCGCGCCACATCTTCGCCGAATCTTATCGGAACATTCGCTCCTCCATTTTCTTCATGCCGTATGAAGGTCCGCGCCCGAAGACGTTGCTCATCACGAGCGCCGTGCCTAACGAGGGCAAATCCACCATCTCGGCCAACCTCGCCATCACCTTCGCGCTTTCCGGCGCCAAGACTTTGCTGATTGATGGCGATCTCCGGCGCGGCGCGCAACGCGAAGCCTTCGACATTTCTTCGCGCATTGGTTTTTCCGAAGTCTTGAAAGGCGAAGTCAATTGGCAGGAAGTGATCGTGCCGACCGCGTATCCGAGTCTCTTCGTTCTACCCCGTGGCAAAACCTTATCGCAACCGAGCGAGCATCTTCTGCGCGATTCAACCGACCGTTTGCTCCAGGAAATTTACAATCACTACGACTACATCATCATCGACAGTTCGCCGGTCTTGGCGGCGGATGATACGACCAGTCTCGCGCCGAAAATCGACGCCACGCTTTTCGTCGTTCGCCTCTCCTACACTTCAGCGCGCCTAACGAAGAAGTCGCTCGAGTTGCTCTACAATCGCCAGGTCAACGTTCCCGGCGTCATCCTCAACTACGTCGATACCTCGTTGCCGGAGTACTACTACTACCAGTACTCGGAGTACTACAATACGCCGACGGCCGAGGACGATCGCCCGCTCCCGCCAGCCCTCCACGAACACGGCAACCGTAATCACGGTTCGTAGAATTTCTTCGTCTGGCCCGAGGCTTCGCCCGTTCCGCGCTGGCCATGCGACCGAACCGGCCAGCGATTAAACATTCGCCTGCTCGCGTCGCTCCATTCGCAATCGTCTGAGTGAATGCCAAATTTCGGATATCACTTCGCGCGCGCACAAGCACACGCCATCCGCAGAATCTATCGCGCCGCTCTTTCTGCGATCGCGCGGCGACCGATTAAAGTCAGCGCGGAATTGCCGTTTGAAGTTTACGCGTATTCCGGCGAACGCGATTTGCCGGAGCAGGTTGCCTCGATCCGTTCCTTCCTTCGAAACGCCGGCCGCCCGCAAAAGTTCACGGTCGTTTCCGATGGAACACATTCGCCGCGCGGCCGCGCGCTTCTCCAGTCGATCGATTCCAGTGTTGCAGTCGTTAGGCCGGTCCAACCGATGAAAACAACACCGGAAAACTTGCGCGCCTATCTCGAGCAACATTCCACCGGCAAGCAGCTGGCCTTAATCATGTCGTTGCCCGAGGACGCGCCGGCCTTTTACTTTGATTCCGACGTCCTCTTCTTTCCCGGCGCGGAGGCGCTGCGCGCATTCGATCTCACGCGCAATCGCTACCTCGCCGACTGCCAGCTCTCCGTCGACGAACGCCTGCTTCGCACCGCGGCCGAACGGAATCATCTGGTGAATACGGGCGTGCTCTTTCTCGCGCATAAGCTCGATTGGTCGCTCAGTCTCGAACGTTTCGTGGAATCAGCGCAGCCGCCGATTTTTTTCACCAATCAAACGATGACGCATCTGACCATGCACTTGCATAAGACCGAGTCGTTCGATCCGCGAAAGTTTGTTCTGCAACTTGACGATCAATTCGTTTATCCGGACCGCTACGCCAGCGGCGAAATCGTTTTGCGCCATTACGTTAATCCAGTGCGGCATAAATTTTGGACGGCGCTTTGGCGCTCATGAATGCGATGGATCCGATCCCGAAACCGCTCCGCATTCTCGTCATTCTCGACCTGCCTTGGGATGAACGCCTTGGAGCCTGTCGCGTCTGGCTGGAGCTCGCCGAACAATGGCGCGGCATGGGACACGTCGTGGAGAAATTTAGTTTGTCCGACGCCTTTCCCGGCATTCGCGCGACCCGCGTGACCTTCGCCTTGCGGCAATTATTTTTCATTCGCAAGGTCGCCGCCTTCGTCCGAAAAAATGGCGACCGTTTCGATGTCATCGACGCCCTCATCGGCACCTTCCCGTTCGCAAAAGAGAAACTTGGTTTCCGTGGCTTGGTCGTCGCGCGCTCGGTCGGCCTCTTTCGCTTTTACGATCGTTTTGAACGCAGCGTCGCGCGGCGTTGGCCCCGCCCGCGTCGCGGCAAATTTCTTGGGCGTTGGCTTTATCGTTTTGCTCGTGGTCGACTAGTGCGCGCGGCGGAAAAGGCCGTGCAAAAGGCGGACCTGATCAATCTGCCTAACGAGGAAGAAGCGATCTGTTTGCGTGAAGAAATTTCCGGCAAATCCCGCATCGTCGTTCAACCCTACGGTCTGACCGCGGATCATCGCCGCGCTCTCCAGGAAAGCGCCGCCTCCGCGGAAACCCGGCTCGCGCAGAAGCGAATTTGTTTCATCGGCATGTGGAGCCCGCGCAAAGGCGCGCACGATTGGCCGGAAATTATCGCGCGCGTGCGCGCACAAATTCCTGACGCGCAATTTCGTTTTCTCGGCACGATGATCGACGATTCGGTCATCCGCGCAGAGCTCGGTGCGATCGATCAAACCGGCATCGAACTCGTCTCCGATTTTCAACCGCAACGTTTGCCCGCGTTGCTGGCCGATTGCACCGTCGGCGCCTTCCCGAGTTACGTCGAAGGTTTCGGTCTTGCGGTGATCGAGCAATTGGCGTCCGGCCTTCCGACCGTCGCCTACGATGTCGCCGGCCCGCGCGACATTTTGCAGAAGCATCTTTCCGAGCTGCTCGTGCCGAACGGCGATATCGAGCGCTTCGCGGCCGCGATCTCCAATATTTTAAATTTTGACGCTGTGCGCTATGCGCAACTCAGCGAACGCAGCCGCGCGACCGCCGCGGAATTTTCCTGGCCGGAAATTGCACGAAACACGCTTCAGACTTACGCGAGTATGCTGGAAGAACTCCGTATGACGTGAGCCGAAGACGCTTCGCTATTCTGACCACTCGCCTGCCGCCGCACGTCTGCGGCATCGGCGCCTACAGTTGGCGTCTTCGCGAAAATTGGCCGGGCGCAAGCGAGCCGGTGCATTTTTTCCTGATGGAAAATGGCGCGAGTGCCGGGCCGGATTTCACTACCAGTTTCGAAGGCGATGGGAAACGATTGAGCAGCGCGTTGCAAAATTTTGGCTCGGGCGATCTGCTGGTTCATTATGGCGCGCGCGCTTATCATCGCTTCGGTTTACCCGTTTGGCTTCCCTCGGTTTTGGCGAAATGGAAACGCCAGTTTCCCCAGGGCCGGCTGGTTGTTTTCTTTCATGAATTGGCGGGCGAAGCGCGGTTTCCTTCGCGCCATTTCTGGGCCGGGAAGGTCGATCGTTACATCGCGCGTCGGTTGGTTTCGCTTGCGAACGCGGTCGCCACTAACACAGAAAACCACGCCGAAAATCTTCGCCGTTTTGCGCACGCGAAGAATGTTTTGGTCGTTCCGGTTGGTTCCAATATCGAATTCGAAATTGCGCCCGTGTCGCGTGCGAAAGGAGAATTTGTCGTCTTCGGACTCCCGTTCGGACGGCTGCAAACTCTGCAGCGATTCGATCGACATCTGCGCGCTTGGATTCAGAGCGGACAGCTCACGCGTCTTCATCTTGTCGGTCCGGTAGATGAAAAATTTTCCAGCGAATCCGCGCGTTTGATTGCCACCTGGCCCGATCCGGCGCGGGCGAATTTCCACGGATTGCTTGCCTCATCGGAAGTGGCACGACTTCTTCGACGCGCGCAATTTGCCCTAACGAATGTCACTGCCGACACGTGGAGCAAATCGGGCGCGTTCATGGCCTGCGCGGCGAACGAATGTCCGATCGTTGTGCAGGGAGCGCGCGCGCCAAGCGGTCCGTTCGCCAGTGTCATCGCGGCCGACGAAGTCGCGTCGATCACCGACGACGAACTGGCGCACAGAACTTCTCTGCTCGCGGAATGGTTTCGGCAGAACGCCGACTGGCCCGTGATCGCTCAACGCATCGCCGCTCTTTTTCCCGCGTGATGGACGAGGTCGCGATCATCACGCCGGAAGCGAGGCCAGGCGAAGGCGGTCTGGGCGATTACACTTTGCGTGTGGTCGAAGAATGGGGCGCACGCGCGCGCGTTCGTTTCGTTGTTCCGGCAAAGAAAAATTTCCGCGCGCAACTTCCGGCAGAGCGCGGCAAGATTTTGCTGCAATACAGCGCGTATGGTTTCGATCGAATCGGTTATCCGCGCTGGCTCCTGCGGGAATTGGTCGATTGGAAAAAGACGACGCCGGATTCTTTGCTCGTCGTCATGTTGCACGAGATTTGGACCTTCTGGCCGGTGCTGAACAAAAATTATTTCGTGCAACGACTGCACCGTGCGGATCTGCGCGCACTCGCCTCCGTGGCCGATGCAGTTTTCACAACTACGCCGAGTCAGGTCGAACATCTTGGCCGACTCGTGCCCGCGCGCGCGATCGAAACGATGCCGGCGGGTTCGACCATTCGGCAACTTGCGACGAGTGATGGCGCGCGCGAAACGGGTCTCGCGGTTTTGTTTAGTTTGCTTGGCGTGCGAATCGCGGCCTTGCGCGCGATGCATGCGGAACTCAAGGCGCTCGCGGCCAGCCAGGCGCTGCGCAAACTCATCACGGTGGGAAAAGGAAGCGCGGTGGAGGATTTGCTCGAGGAAGAAAAATTACTTTCCGCACTGCATCTGGCCGATGGCTTCGAGCAACGCGGCGCGCTCGAGGAGGCGGAGGTTTCGAAAATACTGTCGCGCGCGAGCTACGGACTTTCCGCGCAGAGCCCGCGCAGTTTGCTGAAATCGAGCACCTTCATGGCTTACGCCGCGCATGGTTTGAACATTCTCTCGCCCGAAGCAGACTCGTTAGGCGAAGCGCCACTCTGCTGGCTAACGAGTCCTGCGGAATTGCGAAAGGGACTTGCCACGACAGAAGCGCGCAGCCGCGCGGAAAATCTTCGCGCCTGGCAGGAACGCACATCTTCCTGGCCGCAAATCGCGGAACGTTTTGCAAAAGCCCTTCGGCTCAACCTGGCGACGATGGCGTGAGAAAGATCAAAGTTCTGATCGTTAGCCCGTGTCAGGGCGGTTACGGCGGCATCGAAGCGTTCATCCTCGCGGTCGCCGCCGCGGTTCGACGCGAACCGGATTTCGAAGTGCGGATTTGTTTGAAACGAACCAAGGGGGCGAAGTTGCAACCGCATCTGAAAAAAATGCTGCGCGGCGAAGATGTCCTGATCTGCGAGCGGGCGGATCGCGATTTGGTGCAAGCGATCCGCTGGGCCGATGTGGTCCATCTGCAAAATGCGTCGCCCGATGTCGCGCTGATCGCGAAGCTTTTTCGCAAGCCGCTGGCCTTGACCATTCACAACTACATGACTCGCGAACTGACGCTCCATCGGTTGCTCTGGCGTTTCGCGGCCTCGCTCGCGGACGAGCGTTGGTACAATTCGCAATTCGTATGGGATACCTGGGAACCCCAACGCAAGCGAACCGGCAGCCGGAAAGTGCCGACGGTTTCGACGCTGCCCGAAGGCTGGACGCCGCCTAACGAACGGCGCGGTTTCGCTTTCATCGGCCGCTGGATTGCGAACAAAGGAGTCGACACTTTGATTGACGCCTATGCTCTGGCGCAGCTCGATCCGGAGCGATGGCCATTGGTCCTGATGGGTGACGGACCGCTGCGCAGTCTGATCGAATATGCGATCGAGAAACGCGGAATCCGCGGAATCGAAGTGCTCGGGTTTGTCGAGGAAGCAACCAAGAGCGAACGCATCCAGCATGCGCGCTGGATGGTCGTACCGCCAAATACAAAAGAGGATTTCGGCCTGACGGCGATCGAAGCGCGCAGCCTCGGCGTGCCTTGCATCATCACGCGTGATGGCGGGTTGCCGGAAGCCGGCGGCCGGCAGGCGCTGATTTGCCAGCCTAACGACACTCGCGCGCTGGCCCAGCTGCTCGAGCGCGCGGCCGCGATGGACGAAAAAGAATACACGGAGCGCGCGACGCGCACGCGCGATGAGCTCGCGACGGAACTGGAGCCAATGGATTTCTACGCGCGCAATTATCGACGCCTCGCTGGTGCCGGAAAGTAATTCCTGAATTCATGATTCTGCTCGCGCATCCCTTTGGAAACGCGAACGTCCGCGCGGTTCTGCGGGCTTTGGCCGAGGCGAATTTGCTCGGCAAATTTGTCACGACTCTGGGTTGGCCTAACGAGAGCAAGGCGGCCGCGCTCTTGCCGGGGAAATGGCGGCGACGCGGCTACGATCTGGCCGGCGGCAAAATTCAATCGCATCCAATCCGCGAAATAACGCGCTTGCTTGCCGCATCAATCGGCGCGCAGCAATTGATCGAACACGAGCGCGGCTGGGCCAGCATCGATCAGGTTTGGCGGAATCTCGATGCGCGCGCGGCAGATTGGTTGCGAGCGCATCGCCAGGAAATTCGCGCGGTTTACGCTTACGAAGATTGCGCGCTGCAGCTTTTCGAAACGGCGCGCGCGCTGAACGTTCGGCGAGTTTACGATTTGCCGATCGCATATTGGGAGACGGCGCAAAAACTTCTCCGCGAAGAAGTGGCGCGTTATCCGGAATGGGAGCCGACGCTGGGAGGGACGCAGGATTCCGCAGCCAAGCTCGAACGAAAAACGCGTGAACTCGAGCTCGCGGAAATGATCATTTGCCCGAGCGATTTCGTGCGGGACTCGTTGCCGCAAAAAGTTCGGGAATCGAAACCGTGCGTCGTTATTCCCTTCGGTTCGCCCGCGTTGCCAGAAGCGAATCATCGAACGAATCGAGCAGCCGGGCCGTTGCGAATTCTCTTCGCGGGCGCGCTGACTCAGCGCAAAGGGTTAGCCGATCTTTTCGCCGCCATGCGACTCGTTAGGCAAGAAAGCGTCGAGCTGGTTGTGATGGGTTCGCTCCTGCAACCGCTCGCCTGGTATCGCGCACAGTTTCGCGATTTCATTTACGAAGCGCCGCGTCCGCATGAGGAAGTTTTGCGCCTGATGCGGAGCTGCGATGTTTTTGTTTTGCCATCGATCGTGGAAGGCCGCGCGCTCGTGCAACAGGAAGCGATGGCTTGCGGATTGCCGGTAATCGCGACGCGCAATGCCGGCGCAGACGATTTAATTATCGATGACGAAACAGGTTTTCTGGTGCCGATTCGTTCGCCGGAAGCGCTCGCGGAAAAAATTAACTGGTGCGCGGACCATCGGGAGCGCATCTCTGGCATGGGGATTGCAGCGCAAGGACGCGCGGCTCGGCTGACCTGGCGCGGCTACGGCGAAAAGGTCGTCGCGGCTCTGCGAACTTTGACCGGCGAATGAATCCAAACTCTCCCGAGGACAAAAATTTCCGGCTGATCCGTCAGCTCATCTGGGTTTATTTTTGGCTGCTCATTTTCGAGGGCGCGTTGCGGAAATGGGTTTTACCGAGCCTCTCGAATCCGCTCCTGATCGTGCGCGATCCGGTTGCGCTGGCCGCTTATTATCTGGCGTTGCGCGCGGGCGTTTTTCCGAAGAATCGCTGGGTTTACGCGATTGCGATTATCGGATTTGTCGACATCGCGATCAGCTTCATTCCGCTCTGGGATTATCTGCCGCCGCTCAAAATCGCACTCGTGGCCGGCTTCGGATTTCGTGCGGATTTTCTCCATCTGCCACTCATCTTCGTCATGGCGCGGGTGCTTCGCCCAGAAGATGTGAAGCGCTTTGGTTTTTGGATACTTCTTTTGATGGTGCCGATGACGTTGCTTATGATCGCGCAATTTCGCGCCGCGCCGGATGCGTTCCTCAACCGCACCGCCGGCGGCGAAGGCGAAATGATGACCGCCGCGCTCGGCAAAGTGCGCACGGCCGGCACGTTTTCGTTCGTCGTCGGCGTGGTCGCATTCTTCGCGCTCGCCACCGGCTTCGGACTTTGGGCCGCGCTCAAACGCGACGTGTATAAAACCTGGGTGCTCGGCGCGGGCGCGATGGCGCTGGCCATCGGCACGGCTGTCTCCGGCAGTCGCTCCGTGGTCGCCGCTTGCGCGATCGTGATTGCATCGCTCGCAGCGGTGATTGTGCTGCGGCCGCAAGCCGTCAATCGCCTCGGCCAACTTCTGCTCGTCGTGGTCGTGCTCGGATTCATCGTTACGCGCACACCAATTTTTCAACAGGGCTTCCACGTTCTCAGCACGCGCTTCAATGAAGTGGCGGAGGCGACGGATAAATCGATCGGCGCCGGTGCGCTGGACCGGGTCATGGGCGATTTCGGTGAAGGATTTTTCGCGCTCCGACATGCGCCGATTTTTGGCTATGGCCTGGGTATTGGCACAAATGCGGGCGCGAAATTTCTCACCGGCGCGCAGGTCTTTCTGCTCGCGGAAGACGAATGGGCTCGCATCATTCTCGAGAGCGGGCCGCTCTTCGGCCTGGCCTTCGTTGTTTGGCGCGTGAGCTTGGTCGTGTATATCGGGCGCTTGTGTCTGCGATCGGTGAAGCGCGGCAACACGCTGCCGTTATTTCTTTTCGCCTCGAGTTTTGTGCTGCTTTTTAATGGGCAATTTGGGCAGCCGACCATTTTAGGATTCTGCGTTTTCGTGACCGGCCTCGCGCTCGCGGCGCGAAAGTTCGATGACGACGAAAACATCGATTTGAATTTTCCATCCACCGCCCGGACCGCGCCGACGAAGCGGCCGATGCGGCGTTCCGCTTACGCCAGTCGGCTGCACGGCCCCGGCGCCCGCCCCGGCCAGACCAATGGTTCTGTTGATCGGTAACTACGTTGCCGATCAGCAGCAGAGCATGCAGCGCTTTGGGACGATGATGCTCGAAGGACTGCGCGCGGCCGGCGTGCCGGCGGAGATGATTCGGCCGGAGCCATTCTTCGGACGGATTCGTTTGGCCGGGTCGTTCGCGGCCAAGTGGTTCGCCTACATCGACAAGTTTCTGCTCTTTCCGCGAACGCTGCGCGCGAAGCTCCAGGCGGCGCCGTCGATCATTCATATCTGTGATCATTCGAACGCGATGTATGCGGCGTCGGCTGGAAGAATTCCCGTCGTCGTAACCTGTCATGATCTGCTCGCGGTCCGCGGCGCGCTCGGCGATGCCACCGACACCCCGGCCTCGTTTACCGGAAAACGATTGCAGCGCTGGATCCTGGCCGGATTGAGGCGCGCCTCCGCCATTGCCTGCGTCTCGCAGGCGACTTGCGACGACGCGAAACGACTCGTTAGGCAAAATTCCCACAGTCCGCGGCTCGAAGTTATTCCGCTGGGGCTGAGCTATCCGTATCGAAGATTGGAGCGCTCGGAGGCGCGGGAAAGACTCGCTCGTTTGCCGGGATTAAATGCCGGGCTGCCGTTCGTTCTTCACGTCGGCTCGAATCTCCGCCGCAAAAATCGGGCGGCCATCCTCCGCATCTTCGCGAAGTCTCGCGCGCAATGGAATGGCCAGCTCATCTTCGTCGGTGATCGCTTGAACAAAGAGCTGACCGACGAAGCGCAAACCCTCGGCATTTCGGAGCGCATCGTGCAACTCGGCCACCGCGAAAGCGAGGAACTGGAAACGCTCTATAACTGCGCGACCGCGTTTTTATTTCCCTCGCGCTTCGAGGGATTTGGCTGGCCGATCATCGAGGCACAGGCCTGCGGTTGCCCGGTCGTTTGCAGCTCCGCCGGCCCGATGGCCGAGATCGCGGGCGCGGGCGCGTTTTTGCGAAAACCTGAAGACGAGGAGGGTTTCGCGCGCGATCTTCTTTGCCTAACGAGTCCTGAAGAATACGCGCACTGGAGCGCTGCAGCTTTGGAAAATGCCAAACGTTTCCGCACGGAGAAAATGATTGCCGGTTATTGCGAACTCTATCGCTCGCTCGGCGCGAAATTTTGAAAATGCTCCTCAAGTTTCTTTCGCTTTTGCTCCCGTGGGGACTGCGCCGGCGTCTGCTCGAGGCGCGCTTCGGTTACATGCTGCATCCGACCAGTTACATCGGCCTGGCCTGGATTTTTCCGCACTGCCTGGTCATGGAAGAACATTCGCGCATCGGTCATCTCAATGTTTGCAAGGGCGCCGATCTCCTCCATCTCGGCCCGCACGCGCTCATTGGGCAGTTGAATTGGATCACCGGTTTCCCGTCTGGCGGGAGCCGGCATTTTGCGCACCAGCCCGAGCGACGGCCAGAATTGGTCATGGAACAACATTCCGGAATCAGCAGCCGGCATTTCATCGATTGCACGGCGCGGATTCGCATCGGCGCCTTCACCACCGTGGCCGGATTTCGTTCGCAACTCATCACGCACAGCATCGATCTCGCAGCCGGTCGGCAAGCGGCCGAGGCGATTGAGATTGGCCAATATTGTTTTCTCGGAACGGAAGTGGTCCTCCTCGGCGGCAGCAGTTTGCCTCACCATTCCGTGCTCGGGGCGAAGTCGCTCCTCAACAAAAAATGGGAAACGCCGTATCAACTTTACGGTGGTGTGCCGGCGAAGCCGTTGAAGGAGTTGCCGCAGGATTCAGGATATTTTCAGCGCCAGGAAGGATTCGTTTGGTGAGCTGATCATGTGCGGAATCGCCGTTCATTTTAACTCGTTAGGCAATGCGTCCCCGCTCGACTTGGAGTTAATCCACCATCGCGGCCCCGATTCTTCCGGGGAGTGGACCTCGCCTGACGGCCGCTTCTGGCTCGGCAATACGCGACTGGCCATTGTCGATCTTTCGCCAGCCGGGGCACAGCCGATGAACGATCCCGCGACTGGCAACGTCATCGTCGTGAACGGCGAAATCTACAATCATCTCGCGCTTCGCCAGGAGCTTGGACCCGACATTGCGTGGCGCGGAACGAGCGATACCGAGACGTTGCTGCAAGCTTACGCGCGCTGGCATCACGGCATGCTCGACCGCATCAAAGGTATGTTCGCTTTCGCCATTTACGATGCGGCTCGCGCGGAATTGTTCGTCGCGCGCGATCGGCTCGGCATTAAGCCGCTCTATTTCACGAGCGACGCCGAAGGCATGCGTTTCGGTTCGGAGGTAAAAATTCTCGAGACGGACGCGAGCACGATCTCGCCTGAAGCGATCTCCGCTTATTTGCAATGGGGCGCGTGTCCCGAGCGGCGACTGCTTTTCTCCAGCGTGGAAGTTTTGCCCGCTGGTCACGCGATGACAATTACCTCGGATGGATTGCGCAAAAGCTGGCGATACTGGCCCGCGAAAAATGTCTTCGCTTCGCCGACGGCAAACGCGCCACAGACGGTGCGGAAACTTTTGGAGAAAGCCGTGGAAGAACATCTGCTCGCCGATGTTCCGGTCGCGAGTTTTCTCAGCGGCGGGATTGATTCGTCGATCATCACCGCGTTGGCGGCGCAGAAATTATCGCGAAAATTGCAAACGTTTTCCGTCGGCTTCGATTCCGCGGAATTCGATGAAAGCGCCATCGCGCACGAAGTAGCGCAGCGCTACAGCACGACGCACGAAGAGATTCGTCTCACGGATGACGAAGTGATCGAGTCCGTTGCCACCGCGGTCGAACAGATGGATTTGCCATCGGTCGACGCGATCAATACTTACATTGTCTCGCGCGCGGTCGCGGAACGCGGCGTGAAAGTGGCGCTCTCCGGTTTGGGCGGCGACGAATTGTTCGGCGGTTACGCAAGTTTCAAGGACGTCCCGCGTTTGAAACTCCTCGCGAAATTTCCGCGCGCTCTTCGTCAGGCTGTCGGCGCGGCGGCGAATCTCGGCGCGCGTTTGGCGGATTTGCCGTCGACGGCGGAGGCGGGGGAACTCGCGCGCTGGCGTCGCCGATTTTTCACCGACGAAATGATCGCGCAAGCCGGCTTGCCTAACGATACCTTGTCCTTCGAATGCCCGGTAAAATTGCCGGATGATTTTGCCCGCGTGAGCTGGGCGGAGTTGAGCGGTTACATGCGTCGCATGCTCCTGCGCGATGCCGATCAAATGAGCATGGTCGTTTCGCTCGAATTGCGCGTGCCATTTCTCGATCACGAGTTGGTCAAGTATGTTCTCGGCCTGCCGGCGGCGAGCAAGAAAAGTGGCGCGCAGTTAAAGAGTTTACTGATCGAGGCTTGCCGCGATCTCCTGCCGCCCTCCGTTTACAATCGACCAAAGCGCGGCTTCGTTTTGCCGATGAGGAACTGGATGCTTGGTCCGCTGCGTTCCTTCGTCCAGGACGGTTTGGAGGAAACGAGCGCGCGCGGATTTCTCTCGCAAGCATTCGTTAGGCTAATGCGTTCCGCTTTCACCGCCGACCGGCTGCATTGGACGCGAATTTGGAGCATCGTCGTCCTGGGACATTTCGCGAAGCGGCAGCAGCTCACCTCCGTTCTTCATGAGGATTCTCCGCTCCACGCACTCGGTTAATCCGGCCATCGGCGGGCCGATTGAGTCGATCAAACAATCCTCGGCGGCCTTGATCGCGCGCGGACACGATCAGCAGCCGGCCGTCTGGCAGCCAGTCGATGCGCCTAACGAGTGCTGGGTGCGCGAATGTCCGGTGAAAGTTCACGCGCTCGGACCTGGGCGCGGGAGTTACGGTTACGCCTCCGCCTTCAGCACATGGATCGAAAAACGGCGCGCACAATACGATGCCGTCATTGTCCATGGCATTTGGCAATACAGCAGCTTTGGTGTTTGGCGCGCCTTACGCGGTGGCGCGACGCCGTATTTTGTTTTCCCGCACGGCATGCTCGATCCCTGGTTCAATCGCACTTATCCGCGAAAGCATTTCAAGAAATTGCTCTACTGGCCGTGGGGCGAATATCGAGTGCTCCGTGACGCGGCCGCGGTCCTGTTTACCTCGGAGGAAGAGCGGCGTCTCGCGCGCGAATCGTTCTCGCCTTATCGCTGCTCCGAGGAAGTGGTGAACTACGGAACGGCCAGGCCTGCGCTCGATCTTGCAGCCGCTCGTGAAATATTTTTCGCGCGCTTCCCCTCGTTGCGCGAGCGCCGGGTTATTTTATTCCTCAGTCGTCTGCACGAGAAAAAAGGCTGCGATTTGGTGATCGAAGCTTTTGCGGAAATGCGGCGCGCGCGACCGCAGGAAGAATTACATCTGGTCATGGCTGGCCCGCCGGCTAACGAGTCTTACCTGCAGCAGTTGCAGGAATTGGCGCGCGCTCGTGGCGCAGAAGCCGCTATCACTTTTACCGGAATGCTGACCGGCGAAATGAAATGGGGCGCGTTGTCCGCGGCGGATGTTTTTCTCCTGCCGTCGCATCAGGAAAACTTCGGGATCGCGGTCGTGGAAGCGCTTGCCTGCGGCACGCCGGTGCTCGTTTCCAACAAAGTGAATATCTGGCGCGAGATCGTCGGCGACGGCGCGGGGCTGGCCGATGAAGATGATGGCGCGGGCACGCAACGTTTGCTGGAACGCTGGCTCGATTTACCGGATGCGGCTGCCGCGGAAATGCGGCGCGCAGCGCGCGATTGTTTCATGAGTCGTTTCGAAATCGAACGCGCGACCGATAGTCTTCTCGATGTTTTGCGGCGGCATAAAGTTTCCGACCGCGCAGCCGTCACGGAAGTGAGCCGCCTCTGATGTCGCACGAAAAACTTCGCATCAACCTCGTCCTCGGACACCAGGTGCCGTTCCCGCCCACGCGCGGCGGCGGGGTGAACAATTTGGTTTGGATGATCGCCAAACAATTCGCGGCCAAAGGCCACACGGTCACGGCCTATTCGCCGATCGCTCCCGGCCTAACGAGACATGAAACCGATGCGTTTGGGATCGAACATTTCCGTGTCGCTGGCGCGTCGGGGAAACCAAACGTCTGGGCCGACAATGCAAACGCGCTGCCCTATGGTCTGCGGCTTTGGCCGCTCCTGCGTCCTGCGGATGTGACTTCGTTTCACACGCCATTTTCTTTTCTGTGGCGCTACAAACCGCGTCTCGGAATTTGCACGCATACGATTCATCGGACGCCAAAATGGATCGTGAAATTACATGCGAATCTCGATCGCATTTACGGCGGCAGTCATGCGGTGGTCGAGCAGGCGCTGCAAATCGCGCCGCGTTTGCGTGGCAAACTGAAAGCCGTGCACAACTGCATCGAGCTGCCCGAAGAAATGCCGCCGGCGACCTTCGAGGAACCGCTGACTTTTCTCTATGTCGGGCGCTTCGTGCCGGACAAAGGTCTTGAGGCGTTGATCCTCGGTTTCCTCGCGGCGGCGGAAGAAAATTCCCAGATGCGCTTGCGCATCATCGGGCCGCAAAGCAGCGCCGAAGGAAGCGACGTCGATTTTCTCGAGCGGATGAAATCGGTCATCGCCGGTCACGCGCGGCGCGAGCAAATCTCAATCGAGCCGAGCATTTACGAACGCGAAAAGTTGTTCGCGGAAATCCGGCGCGCCGCGGTTTTTTGCCTGCCGTCACTGACTGGCGAAACCTTTAGTATGGCGGCGCTGGAAGCGATGTCCTGTGCGAAACCGTTGCTCGTTTCCGATTTCGGACCGATGCGCGAAATGGTCGACCACCAGAGCAACGGTTACATCGCGAAAGCCGGCGACGCGGCCGAATGGAAAAACGCGATTCAATATTTCGTGCGAAACGCGGATGCGATTCCCGCGATGGGCGCACGTTCCTTCGCAAAAGCGGCGCAATCATTTTCCGCGGAGCGAATCGCGCAGGAATATATCGACGATTTCCGCGCGCTGATCGAGGCCGCTTCTTCCGGCCATCGCGCAAGCGCGCCGCGCCCGATTTTACAAAGACCTTGATCCATGGCCGCGCCTCTTCTCACCGTAAATCCAGAGCAGCCGCAATACGGCTCGCCCTGGTCTCGCCACGAAAGATTCTGGCGCGTGCTTTGGGAATTTTGTTGGTTCGCCTTTTGTCTTTGGACACCGAAACCGGCTAACGAGTGGCGCCTTTTTTGGCTGCGCGTTTTCGGCGCGACAATTCACGGCCAGCCCTTCGTCCATCAGCGCGCGCGCATCGAGATTCCCTGGAATCTGACCCTGCACGATCGCGCCTGCCTGGGCGACCGGACGAACGCTTACTCGTTAGGCGAAATCGAAATCGGCGCGCGCGCCACGATTGCGCAGGAAGTTTACTTGAGCACCGGCAGCCACGACTTCACCAGCAGCAACATACCTTTGGTTACGGCAAAAATCACCGTTGGTGAAGACGCCTTTGTCGGCGCGCGCGCGTTTGTCATGCCGGGAATTAGCATCGGCGCCCGCAGTGTCGTCGGCGCTTGCTCGGTGGTGACGAAAGATCTGCCTCCGGATGTTTTCGCTGCGGGCAATCCCTGCAAAGTGCTGCGGCCGCGATGAGTTCCGTTCCGGTATCGATCGTCGTCCCGATCAAAAACGAAGCGGGAAATTTGCCGCGCTGTCTCGCTTCGATTCGATGGGCCAACGAAATTTTTGTGGTCGATTCGCAGAGCACGGATGGCTCGATTGAAATCGCGAAAGAGGCCGGCGCGCGCGTAGTGCAATTTCAATTCAACGGCGTCTGGCCGAAGAAAAAAAATTGGGCACTGGAAAATCTCCCTTTCGCTAACGAGTGGGTTTTCATTCTCGATGCCGACGAAACTTTGCCGCGGGAAGCGGAAGCGGAGTTTCGCGCGGCGATCGCAAATGCGGGCGCGATCGCCGGTTATTGGATTAATCGCCGATTCCTTTTTCTCGGTCGCTGGCTGCGGCACGCCTACTATCCGAACTGGAATCTGCGTCTTTTTCGGCACTCGTTAGGCCGCTATGAAAAGCTGACCGAGGTCGCGACGAAGAGTGGCGACAACGAAGTGCACGAGCACGTCGAGGTGCAGGGACCAGTCGGTCGATTGCGCTGCGAGATGGATCATTACGCGTTTCCGTCGGTTGAAGTTTTCATCGAGAAACACAACCGCTACTCGAATTGGGAAGCGCGCGTCGCGACCGAGCGACATCTCGCGCAAACGTCCGGCAAGTTCGAACACGAACGCGTCAATCGCCGGCGGAAGTTGAAGCTGCTTTCACATCGTTTGCCCTTCCGCGGGCTGCTTCGATTTCTCTACGTTTACGTTTGGCAAAAAGGATTTCTCGACGGGCGCGAAGGTTATTATTTCGCGCGGCTCCACGGCATTTACGAATTTCTCTCGGTCGCAAAAACCTTCGAGCTGCGAAAGAAAAAACCGTGATGCGCGTCGTCGTCTGGGGCATCAACTACGCGCCCGAATTCACTGGCATCGCGCCGCACAATGTCGCGCTTTGCGAATTCCTGCATGCGCGCGGACACGATGCGCAAATGGTCACGACCTTCGCCTATTATCCGACGTGGCGGAAACGTCCCGAGGATGAAGGCCGCCTCTATCGCACCGATGTGATCAACGGCGTTCCCGTGCATCGCTGCTGGCATTTTGTGCCGGCGCGCGTCTCGGCGTTGAAACGAATTTTGCACGAGGCGAGTTTTCTTTTCACCTCGACGTTGCGCGTGCTTTCGCTGCCGCGCGCGGATGTTTACGTGCTCGTTTCGCCGCCGCTTCTCCTCGGCACGGCCGGTTGGTTTGTGGGAAAAATCAAGCGCGCGCCGTTCGTCTTTCACGTGCAGGACATGCAACCCGATGCGGCGGTCGGCCTCGGCATGCTGCGCGAAGGTTGGTTCATCAAAACGCTCTACGCGCTGGAAGCGTTTGCTTATCGGAGCGCGGCGAAAGTGTCCGGCATCACGCGCGGCATGCTGGTGAAATTCCGGCGCAAAGGCGTGCCGGAGGAAAAGCTCGTTTATTTTCCGAACGCGATCGCGTTGAAAGACGAGGCGAACAAAACAGAACAGGGCGCGTTTCGTCGCCGGCACGATTTGCCTAACGAGAAGTTCGTTGCTGTTTACGCAGGCAATCTGGGCGTGAAGCAGGGGTTGGATGTTTTGATCGAGGCCGCGCAACTGCTGCGGGACGATCGCATTCATATTCTGATTTGCGGCGATGGCGCGCAGCGCGAAGTCCTGCGAGAGCAAATCAGAACGCGCGGATTGCCGAACGTAACCATGCTTCCGCTGCAACAGGGCGCGGATTACACGGCGCTGTTGGAAGACGCCGATGTTTGTTTGATCACGCAACAATCGGGCTCGGGAAATTCGTTTTTTCCTAGCAAACTTCTCGGTTTACTCGCGCAATCGAAACCGGTCATTACGGTGGCCGATCCGGAAAGCGAGCTAGCCGCGGCAACGGTCGAGGGAAGTTTTGGTTTCAATATTCCGCCAGGCCGACCGCAGGAATTAGCGACAGCGTTGGAAACACTGGCGCACGATCCGGCATTGCTCACGAGCTACGGCGCGGCGGGAAGAATTTACGTGGAGCAATTTGAGAAGACGCGTGTCTTCGAAGATTTCCTGCGCGAATTGGGGAAGCTCGCGGCCGACCGCGCCTAACGAGAGATAGAGCTTCAATAAGCGCCTAACGAATAAGGCCTCGCCCGGTCCCCGCGCTGCCGAACGCTTGTCATCCTGAGCCGCGCAGACGGCGAAGGACCTTGCACAGGACCCTTGGCGAACCGGTCGTTAGGCTGACCAAGCATCCTTTGCGGGATCCTTCGGCGCGCTGCGCCAGCCTCAGGATGACAGGCCTGAGCCGCGGGTCATTTGACGACTGTCGCATCCGCATGAGGGCGCACTGTCGTTAGGCGTTAATAAGCCGTCGGCGGTGGAACGAAGAGTTGCGCGAAGGTTCGCAAAATGATTCCGCACTCGAGCGAGAGATTCCAATTTTCCAGATACTCGATGTCACAGGCGACGCGCTTCTCGATGTCCTCGCTGTTGCGCGCTTCTCCGCGAAAGCCACGGACCTGCGCCAGACCGGTGATGCCCGGTTTTACGAAACTGCGGACGTGATAGTTCGCCATCAATTGCGAGAATTGATTGTTGTGTTCGATCAAATGCGGGCGCGGTCCGACGATGCTCATTTCGCCGCGGAGCACGTTCCAAAACTGCGGCACTTCGTCGATGCTCAATTTCCGCAGCCATCGACCAATCGGATAAATGCGTTCATCGCCGTCGCTGGCCTGCCGTGTGATCTCGCCGTTTTCGGGATGCATCGTGCGAAATTTGTAAATGGGAAACCGGCGATTTTGCAGGCCGGCGCGCGTTTGCACATGCAGGAGCGGGCCGGGTGATTGCAGGCGCTGCGCGAGCCAGACGACAAGAGTGAGCAACGGAAAAATCACGAATATGACCGGCAGGGCGATCACGATATCGATGGCGCGTTTCAGGCAACGATTGAGCGGATTTTCCAGCGGCTCCTCGCGCAAACCGATGAAACGAAAACCATCGTCTTCGAAATGCGTCACCGGATGACGCAGTTTTTCTTCGAGATCACTGACAATTAAAAGCCGCACGGCCAGTTGATCGCAGACGCTGATGATGTTGCGGTTGATCTCGGTGAAGAGCGGAAACTCGAGCAGGATCACTTGTGTGATGCCGCGCTCGCGGATGATGCGTTCGGTGTCGTCGGAATTTCCGAGAATTGGAATGCCGTCCTCGGTTTCCTGAATTTGCTCATCGGAAAGAAGGCCGATGGTGCGCAGCCCGATGTCGGATTTGCGCCGAAGCCAACCGCGCAGTTGTTGCGCTTTCGCGGAGGAGCCGATGAGCAAAGTTTTCTCGAAATGCTGGCTGTGAAAAAGTCCGCGCGCGAGAAGAGTCGGCAAAAAGTGATGGGAAAAAAGAAGCAGGACATAGAGCCACGGGACGAAGTTGAAAAAGAAAACGCGCGAGATGAATCCGTCCTTGGTCGCGATCAAATAAAGAACAAGCGCGCCCATGCTGGCAAAAGTTTGGCGGAGACTGAGCCGATGTTGCCGGAGCAATTCGTTCTGCAGAAAATAATTTTTCGAACCGTCGCGCACGACCGATTCGACCGCCATGCCGAGCACGATCATGAAGCAATAGATGCTGTAACGGCGCCAGGTCAGATCGCCCGGCCCGGAATAAAACGTGATCATGATCCAGACGCCGAGCCAAAAGAAAGCGGCGACCAGCACGATCTGGCAGAGCAGGAAAAGGCGATAGAGACCTTCCGTGCGTTGCGTGACCATGATTATTCCTCGAGGAGAGAGCGGAGCGTACGCGATGGAGGCAGGGCTTCAACTCGTGCAAAAATCGGAGACAACATGGCTGCGACGGACGTAATGATTCTGCGAAATGAATCAGCTACTCCCATACCAATGAGCCGCCCGTCCGCCTGATGGAAGAGTCTTCGCCAGCCACCTCGCGCAATCGACGCAAGCCGACACCCGAATTTACCTGGGAAGATTTGGCCACCGCGCTCCTTCCGGTGCTCGCGTGTTTCATCGGCGGCGCGACGGAGAAATGGGCCGAGGGCATCATCGTCGCGCTGCTCGGCGGGCTCATGCTTTTGAATCCGCCGCGCTTTTCGCTCGGCCCGTTTTTCCATGGAATCCTGCTCGCGCTGGTCGCTTGCGCCGCCCTTGCCTTCTTTCCCGCGCATTGGTTTTTTCAACCCGAGTGGCGCGCCGCGCTGGTAAACGACTTCGGCATTTCGCTCGGCCCGACTCTTTCGCCGCAACCTTGGCTAACGAGTGGTTGCCTGTTCAGCTTTCTTGCTGCTTTGTCTTGGCTTTATTATGTCGCCGGCGGCGACGTGGAGATCCGCGCCGGCCGTCGCCAACTGCGCATTTTTTCCATCGGCGTCATTCTTTTGGCGGCGCTGGCGGTCGCGCTTTACCTGGCACACGCGGCGCTGCCGTTTTGGCATAACGAACGCGGCTTCGGCCCGTTCCCCAATCGCAATCAAACCGCCAGTCTTCTCGGGATTACTTCTGTCCTAATCGTCGCCTGCGGCCACGACGAAATCCGTCATCATCGCAAGCGTTGGATTTTTTGGCTGGCTGGATTGGCGATCGTGATCGCGGCGATTGTCCTGAACTTTTCACGCGCCGGCATCGCGCTGTTGGTCATCGGCAGCTTTGTGTGGATGGCCGTTTTGATTTTGCGAAGCGGCTCGGCCGCGCGCATCGCGATCGGTCTTTCTGCTTTGCTCGCGTTGCTAACCGCGATGTTAATTTTTGGCGGCCCAACTCTGGAACGCTTTCAACTTCGCGGCGCGGCCGGCGCTACCCTAACGAGTGATTTTCGCTGGCTGATTTTTCATGATGCGCTCAATCTCATTCGCGCCTCGCCCTGGTGCGGAATCGGTCTCGGGAATTTTTCGTCGATCTTCGCTCTTTTCCGCGAGGCCTCGTTCGCGCAGACACGGTCGCTTCATCCGGAGAGCGATTGGCTTTGGCTTTGGGCGGAGATGGGTTGGCCGGGAGTGATTTTGGTTTTACTCGGCGTCATAGTTCTTTTGCGCCGCGCATTTCCGTTCGTCGAAGGAACGAACCAATGGTTTCGCCTGGCGGCGCTGATCGGTGCGCTTCTCTTCGCGCTCCATGGATTGGTGGATGTTTCTGGTCACCGCGTCGGCAGCGCCTACGCTGGAATCTTTCTTTTCGGCATGACTGTTCGGCGGCCCTTGCGCGTGCCGGCAAGTGTTGGCCTAACGAGTGCATTCCGCGTCTTCGGAGCCATCCTGGCGTGTGTTGGCCTGACCTGGGTGGTGACGGTTTACCGCGATATTCCACTGCCGGGCGGCATCGGCGTTAGCATCGAAAAACACGCGGCCACGACCGCAAATGTCGGACGCGATTTCAACGGAACGATCGCCGCTGCGACTACCGGATTGCGTTGGGCTCCGCTCGATTGGCAGCTTTATTTTCTGCGCGCGCTCGGTGAGGTGAATACGAAACGGCCGGCGGACGCGCTCGATGATTTCCGCCGCGCGCGCTTTCTGGAACCGACTTCTTTCGAGGTGCCGTATCAGGAAGGCATCGCCTGGATCACGCGCGATCGCGTGCTGACATTGACAGCGTGGAGTGAGGCGCTGCGCCGCGCCGGTCCGCAACGGGCCGAGCTTTACAGCCGCATGCTTTCGAGCGCGAGCACGTTGAATCCCAGTTTCAATCGCGCGCTGGAAGAGTTTGGCGGAACGCAAACGGACCTGACGCTGACCTATCTGGAGCGGGCTTCGGGCGACGATTTCCGCCGCGCGATTGCGCGCTTTCTGCAATCGGAACACGCGATGCCGTCGCTCGAGGCCGGCGCGCGCGCGCATCTTTTCGCGCTCTGGAGCGAACGCGGCGATCCCGCGCAACTCGCTCAATATCTCGAGGCGCATCCCGAATGGCTCAGCGTGGGCTGGCGCGGGCTGGCGAAATATCGCGCCGCGCAAAATGATTTTCGCGGCGCGTTCGAGTTAACAAAACGCTTCGGCGACCGGCCGGTGTTGCCGCAGATTTCGGGCGCCGGCTCGATCGATCAATTGCAAAGAACCGTCTTCAGCAATCCGAGCGATTACGAATCGGGCTACTTGCTTTACGCCGAACAGCGCCGCGAAAACAAAAATGATGATGCGCTGCTGACTGCGCGCCGTTTCAGTGAGCACGCCGGCGCGCCGCCGTATTTTCATTTTCTGGAAGCTGAATCGTGGGCGGAACAAAATAATTGGGAACGCGCCTGGCAGGCCTGGGACGCCTACGATAAGGCGGAAGCGAAGCGCCAATGAGCGCGCGCCTGCGCTTTGCGAACGTCGCGCTCATTCTGATTTGCCTGGGCGGCATCGCGGATTGGTTAGGCGCGCAAACGCATCGCCTCTATGTCGATGACGACTCGATTCGATCGCGGCAGGTCGGCAGCGTCTGGCAACATTTCGCGCTGAAGAACAACAAGGTCGTTCCGCAAATGATCACGCGCGATGACGCGCATGTTGTTTTCCCGCTCGATTTTCATGTGCCGCACAAACTGCTCTTCGCCTTGAAAGCGGAGAAGGGCGCGTCGTATGAAATATTTCGCACTGCGGGCGGAAAACGAAAACGGATCGCTGCCGAAGCCCTCACGAAAAATGGACGACGCGCAATTTCGTTAGGCGCCGGCGCGAGCGAACTCGAGTTCACCGAGCATGGATCGATCGCCTGGCTCGATCTACGCATGACGCGCTCGGTTTTTCTCTGGCCGCTCTATTGCGCCGCGGCTCTCGCTCTTGCCTTCGTCACCTGGCGAAATTTGCGCGCACCGTACGTCGCCGAATTACTGACCTTAAGCGCGACGATTTTCCTTTCCCTGGTCGTGGTCGAGGCCGCGCTGCGACATTATCGGCACAAACTTCCGCAAATTATTTTAGCTGCGCGCGCGCCCTTCGGTTTGATCCCGCCGGATGCGCGCTGGGTCGATCCCGCGCGCTACAAACTTCGGCTTCGCGGCAACCTCAACACTTATGCCGAATGGCGCGACGGCGACATCGCCCGGCTCGGTTTCATTCCGAAAAATGTCACTCGCCCGGTTCTGCATCGTTTTCCGATTCGGACCGACGCGGAAGGATTTCGTAACGCGGCCGTGCGCGAAAAAATCGAGATCGCCGCACTGGGCGATTCGTTTACCGACGGGACTAATTCGCCGCTTGAGGAAACCTGGCCTTATCGCCTCGAGCAATTCAGCGGACGCGCCGTGCAGAATTACGGCACGGCGGGTTTCGGTCCGCAGCAGGAGCGCTACGTCTTTCAGGATTTCGCGGCGCAACACAAACCGCGCTGGACGGTGCTGGCATTTTTTGCCGGGAACGATTTGCACGATGCGGAAGCGTTCGATGATTGGGAGCGTGGCGAGCATCGGCTCGGCGAGGAACTGACCGGCGCGAAACTGCCGGCAAACTATCGGCGTTACGAAACGTTGTATTTGTGGACGGTCATTCGCGTGGCGACGGAATCGATTCGCGGGGCCGCGCGCGATGCGCCGTCCGCGCCTAACGACTCGTTGGTCGCCTCGCTGACGAGCAGGCCGCGTTTCGATCGCGGCGTTTTTGATATCCCGGTCAACGGCCGCGTGCTGCAGTTCGCTTTCTTTCCGCCGTATTTGCAGAAACTCGGAACACCGCGGAACGAAGTCGAAGCGAGCCGCGGCTGGACGCTGACGCGCTCGACCATTGCCGCGCTGAAAGCGGATTGCGCGGCCAACGGCAGCACGCTTCTGCTCATGTTTATTCCCTCGAAGGAGCAGGTTTATTGGCCTCTGGTGCAGCGTTCGTTTTCGCCAGGAGAACTCCAGCGGGCAGTCGATTATTATTGCCGTTACAACAACATGCCGTTGCCGATCGAGAAGGTGACGGCGCACGAGTTGGCGCTCAATGAAATCGTGCGCGACTTCTGCGCGCAGAATGAAATTCCCATGCTCGATCTGACCGATAATTTGCGCGCGGAAGTGGTGAAGGGCCGGGAAATGTTTTTTCCGGACGACACGCATTGGAACGCGGCGGGCAACGAAGTGGCGGCGCAAGAGTTGGCAAAATTCCTCGCGCGTCAGCGATGAATATTCTCGGCATCTCCGCCTTTTATCACGACAGCGCGGCCTGTCTGGTGCGCGATGGCGCGATCGTCGCGGCGGCGCAGGAGGAACGATTCACGCGCAAGAAACACGACGCCGCGTTTCCGAAAAATGCCATTGCTTACTGCCTCGAAGAAGCGAGCGGTCCGCTCGATCTCGTGGCCTTTTATGAAAAACCATTTCTGAAATGCGATCGGCTTTTTTCCACCTATCTGGCCTGCGCGCCGCGTGGTCTGCGTTCGTTCCTGAAAGCGATGCCGAAATGGATCAAACAGAAGATTTGGATCAAACAAATCATCGCGGACGAGTTGCAATTCTCCGGTGCAATTTTGTTTCCGGAACATCACGAATCACATGCGGCTTCCGCGTTTTTCCCGTCGCCTTTCGAAGAGGCGGCCATCCTGACGATCGACGGAGTGGGGGAATGGACCACGACCAGCCTCGGCCGCGGCTTGGGAAATCGCATCGAGTTGCTCGCGGAGATGCGCTTTCCGCATTCGCTCGGGCTGCTCTATTCCGCATTCACCTATTACCTCGGTTTCCGCGTCAACTCCGGCGAATACAAAGTGATGGGCCTCGCGCCCTACGGCCAACCACGTTTTCGCGATCTGATTTTGTCGGAGCTGATCGATCTAAAAGACGACGGATCGTTTCGGTTGAATCTGAAATATTTCGATTTCATGGCCGGCCTAACCATGACCAATCGCGCTTTCGATCACTTGTTAGGCGGGCCGCCTCGCGCGCCGGAAATGAAGCTCGCACAACGCCATATGGACCTCGCTCGCTCGATCCAGGCGGTGGCGGAAGAAGTGATGTTGCGCCTGGCGCGACACGCGCACGCGTTGACCGGTTCGCGAAATCTTTGTCTGGCCGGTGGAGTGGCGCTGAATTGCGTCGGGAACGGGCGCATCCTGCGCGAGGGACCGTTCGAGAAAATTTGGATTCAACCGGCGGCCGGCGATGCCGGTGGCGCGCTCGGCGCAGCGCTGCTCGCGTGGCATCATTATCGCGATCAGCCGCGCCACGTCCGTGAAGATGGCGACGACCGGCAAGGCGGATCGTTTCTCGGCCCGGCCTATGATGCGCGCGAATTTCTTCGGCGCGAAAACGTGGCGCATATCGAATTGCACGACGACGAACTGATGGTACGCGTCTCCGAATTACTCGCCGAAGGAAAAGTCATCGGCTGGTTCCAGGGGCGCATGGAATTCGGTCCGCGCGCGCTCGGAAATCGCTCCATTCTGGGTAACCCGCGTTCGCAGTCGATGCAGGAGACACTCAATCTCAAAATCAAATTCCGCGAAAGTTTCCGGCCGTTTGCGCCTTCGATTTTGCGCGAATCGGTGGCCGAATATTTTGAACTGAAGGAATCGAGTCCCTACATGTTGCTGGTCGCGCCGGTGCGCGAATCGAAGCGGCTGAGAGATGATGGCGCGATCGCTGGCGAAGATTTTTTGCGGCGCTTAAATCGCGCGCGTTCCGAAATTCCAGCGGTCACGCATCTCGATTATTCAGCGCGCGTGCAGACGGTTTCGGAAAAAGGAAACGCGCGCTTTCATCATCTGCTGCGCGCGTTTCAAGCGCGCACCGGTTGCCCGCTGCTCGTGAATACTTCCTTCAATGTCCGCGGCGAGCCGCCGGTCTGCACGCCGGAGGATGCGTATCGTTGTTTCATGCGCACGGAGATGGATTACCTGGTGCTGGGAAATTTCCTTTTAGAAAAATGCGCGCAGCCCAAGGCTCTGGCGGAGAAAGCGCCGATTGAATATGCGGCGGATTAACGAAGAATATCAGGCGCTCGATCGTTCGCCGCGCGCGCTGCGCAAGTTTGGGTTTACGGTCGGCGGCGCTTTTCTCTTGTCAGGCGCGTTCTTGATTTGGCGGCATCGCCCGGCGGGGCCGCCATTTTTTGGGATGGGAATTTTGCTGTGGCTGGCGGCGTTGTTCACGCCCGCGTCGCTGAAATTATTTCACCGCGCCTGGATGACCTTCGCGCTCGCGATGGGTTGGATAATGACCAGGATCATTCTCACGTTTGTCTTTTTCCTCGTGGTCACGCCGGTCGCTTTGCTGCAGCGCCTCTTCGGAAAACGACCGCTCGATCTTGCGTTTCGCGATGGGGCGAGCAGTTATTGGGAGCTGCGGCCGCGGAAGGAATTGGTCGCCGCGGATTACGAAAAGCAATTCTAGATGAGCGGAAAATTTTCCATCCTGCGCGAGCTCTGGAGCTTCCTGCGCGTGCGCAAAAAATGGTGGCTCGCGCCGATTCTCATTCTGCTGGTCGCGCTCGGCGGCTTGCTCGCGCTCGCGCAAGGCTCCGCGCTCGCGCCCTTCATCTACAGCTTGTTTTAGTCTCGTTAGGCCAACGCTGCCTGCGCCGCGGCCAGGCGGGCGATCGGCACGCGGAAAGGACTACAGCTGACGTAATCCAAACCGAGCCGATGGCAGAACTGCACGCTGAGCGGTTCGCCGCCGTGTTCGCCGCAGATGCCGAGCTTTATTTCCGGACGCGTTTGGCGACCGAGATCACGCGTGATTTCCATGAGCCGGCCGACGCCGCGCTGGTCGATGGAGGCGAACGGATTCGTCGCCACGATATCCATCTCGGCATACGCGGGCAGAAAACTTCCCGAGTCGTCGCGACTCATGCCGAGCGTGGTTTGCGTGAGATCGTTCGTGCCAAAACTGAAGAACTCGGCGTCGCGCGCGATCTCATCCGCCACTAATGCGGCGCGCGGAATTTCGATCATCGTCCCGACAAGATAGGCGAGTTTGCTCTTTTTCTTTTTCATCACTTCGCCTGCAACGCGATGAACGATCTCGATCTGCAGTTTCAATTCGCGCGGATAGCCGACCAGCGGAATCATGATTTCCGCGCGCACTTTGATTCCCTTTTTTTGCACCGCGGCGGCCGCTTCGAAAACGGCGCGCGCCTGCATTTCGGAAATCTCCGGATAAACAATGCCGAGCCGGCAGCCGCGATGGCCGAGCATGGGATTGAACTCGTGGAGCTCGCCGACGCGCCGGGAAATTTGCTCGACCGGCAGGCCGAGTTTTTTCGCGAGATCGAGCTGCTGCTCTTTGTCGTGCGGGAGAAATTCGTGCAACGGCGGATCGAGAAAACGAATGGTCGCGGGCAAACCTTTTAGCGCGGTGAAGATGCCGATGAAATCTTTGCGCTGATAAGGGAGCAATTTCGTCAAGGCTTTCACGCGCGCTTTCGTGTTCTCGGCCAGAATCATTTCGCGCATCGCGTCGATACGATTGCCCTCGAAAAACATGTGCTCAGTTCGGCAAAGCCCGATGCCTTCCGCGCCGAACGCGACCGCGTTTTCGACTTGCTCGGGCGTGTCGGCGTTGGTCCGCACGTTCATCCGGCGCAAGCCGTCGACCCAGCTCATCAGCTTGGCGTATTGTTGATAGGTCGCGCTCTTTTTTCCATCGAGCGAGCGGTCGACCAACACCTGCACGACCTCGGAAGGAGCGGTCGGAACTTCGCCGGCAAAGACTTCGCCGGTCGTGCCATCGATCGAAATGTAATCGCCTTCTTTCAGCGTCACGCCGTTCGCGGTCAGCGTCCGTTTCTCGTAGTTGATCTGAATTCCGGCCGCGCCGCAGACGCAAACTTTTCCCATCTGCCGCGCAACCAAAGCGGCGTGGGACGAGACGCCGCCGCGCGAGGTGAGAATTCCTTCGGCCGCGATCATCCCGCGCAAATCTTCCGGCGAAGTTTCGATGCGCGTGAGCACGACCTTCTGGCCTTTCTCCACGCGCGCGACCGCATCTTCCGCGGAGAAGACGATGTGCCCGGAAGCCGCCCCCGGACCGGCGGGCAAGCCGCTGCCGATTTTCTTCGCCTGCGCGACGGACTTGCGATCGAAAATCGGCGCGAGCAAATGGCCTAACGAGTCCGCCGGAATGCGCCGGACCGCTTCCTCTTTGGAAATTAATTTCTCCGCAACCATCTCGACCGCGATGCGCACGGCGGCCAGGCCGGTGCGCTTGCCGTTGCGTGTTTGCAGAATGAAAAGACGATTGTCTTCGACCGTGAACTCGAGGTCCTGCATGTCGCGAAAATGTTTTTCGAGCAGCGCGCGCACTTGCATGAGCGATTTGTGCGCGGCCGGCATTTCCTGCGCGAGTTGTGCGATCGGATGCGGCGTGCGCACGCCGGCGACGACATCTTCGCCTTGCGCGTTGATCAAATATTCGCCGTAGATGACGCGCTCGCCGCTGGCCGGATCGCGCGTAAACGCGACGCCGGTGGCGCTGGTTTCGCCCATGTTGCCGAAGACCATCGTCTGCACATTGACGGCCGTACCCCATTCGTGCGGGATGCCGTACTTTCGGCGATACACCATCGCGCGGTCGTTCATCCAAGAACCGAAGACCGCGCCGATCGCTCCCCAAAGTTGTGCATGAGGATCTTGCGGAAATGATTTGCCGGTGCGCTGGCGAATGAGCGCTTTGAACTGCGCAACCATGCTCTTGAGATCTTCGACGGAGAGCTCGGTGTCTTTTTCGACGCCGGCTTTGTGCTTCACTTTTTCGATGACGGTCTCGAACGGTTCGTGATCTTCGCCCGAGCGTTTCTGCACGCCCATAACGACGTCGCCGTACATTTGCAGAAAGCGGCGATAGGAATCCCAGGCGAAGCGCGCGTTTTTCGATTTGCGCGCGACGGTTTCCACGACCGTGTCGTTCATCCCGAGATTGAGAATCGTGTCCATCATGCCGGGCATGGAATCGCGCGCGCCGGAGCGCACGGAAACGAGCAGCGGCGCTTCGGCGTCGCCGAGTTTTTTGCCGGCGGAAGCTTCCACTTTCGCGAGCGCGGTCGCGACCTGCGCTTCGAGTTGCGGCGGGTAGCTGCGTTTGTTCTCGTAAAAATAACTGCAGACCTCGGTCGTGATGGTGAAGCCGGGCGGCACCGGCAATCCGATGCGCGTCATTTCCGCGAGGTTCGCGCCTTTGCCGCCGAGAAGCGGCTTCATCTTTCCGCCGCCATCGGCCTGGCCGTCTCCGAAATAATAAACATAGCGCGACGCTTTGTTTTTCTTCTCGTTAGGCCGCATCCGCCTCCCGGAAGCCGGTCGAGTTTTCCTTGGGGCGCGACTTTTAGCAGGAGTCTTTTTCGTGGCCATGAAGAGAGATTTTTGGAGCGCGCCGCGGCGGAAGCGCCAAGCTAAGTCCGGCGTTTACCGTGTCAACGCAACGCTCCCGCAGCCCGCTTTTTGGAAGCGAAATCAGGCCGCGCGCGCGCTGTTGTTCGGCGGCGCCAGCACTTCTTCGATGGCGGCGGTGAACTGCTCGATGCCGGTGCTCGGCACGATGATGGTGTTGCGACGGCCATGCGCTTCTTCGGTGATGCGAAGGAAGCGGCCGCGATCGTTTTCGCGCAGCTCGAATTGGAAAAGTTTGCGTTCGATCTGCAACTGTTTGGATTCGATCACGTTATCCATGTTTGGGAGAGCGCGCACTGTAGCGGATTCGCGCGCGCGGCTGAAGGAGAAATTTTGGCGCGGGAAAGTGGCTCAACGACGGCTGCGTGTTCGCCGGGCCGGCTTCTCCGCGGCGATGGCGAAATCGACCTGGCGTTTGAAGACATCGACGCGCGCGACATAAACGCGCAGCTCGTCGCCCACAGAAAATTTTCGGTGCGATTGCCGGCCGACAAGTGTGCGCTCGGCCTGATTGAACCGATAAAAATCGTCGGTCAGCGCGGAGATGTGAATCATGCCGGTGAGCAGAACGTCTGGCAATTCCACGATCAATCCGAAGTTCTTCACTTCTAGAATAGAGGCGCGAAAAATCTGCGGATCTTTCGCGTCGAGCTGGCGCTGGAAAAATTCCAGCTTCTTCATTTTGACCGATTCGATTTCCGCTTCCGCCGCAACGCGCTCGGTTGCGGAAATATGTTCGGCGGTTGAAGCGAGTTGGCCGACGTCGCCACGCGCGCGCTTTGTTTGTGAAATCTCCGCAAGCGCGCGATGAACCACGAGATCGGCATAACGCCGAATCGGGCTGGTGAAATGCGTGTAGTTGGTTTTCGCCAAACCGTAATGGCCGAGCGGCGTGGTCGTGTAACGCGCGCGCTTCAGGCTCTTGAGCAATCCAATTTTCAGCGCCTGCTCTTCCGGCTTGCCGCGCAGCGACGCGAGCAATCGCTGCAGCTCAGCGCGCTGGGTCAGATCGCCGGCCTTGTAGTTATAGCTGCGCACGAGCTCGCGATATTCCGCAAGCTTGTCGGGCTCGGGATTTTCATGAACGCGATAGACTGCCGGGATGAGTTGGTTCTTCAACTCGCGCGCGACCGCTTCGTTGGCCGCGAGCATGAATTCCTCGATCAACTGATGCGATTCGTCGTTCTCGATGCGTTCGAGGCGAATCGGTTTGCCTTCCCCGTCGAGGCGCACTTTCACTTCCGGAAAATCGAGATCGAGCGAGCCTTGCTCGAAACGTTTCCGGCGCAGGAGCGAAGCGAGTTCCCAGGCCACGTGCAGGCGTTCGCTCAACTGGTCGTTAGGCGATTTTTTCAGGAGCGCGAACGCTTCGCGATAAGTGAGCCGGCGCGCGCTGCGAATAACCGTGCGCGCAAAACGCGTCTGGCGCGGCTGGCCATCTTTGCCGAACTCGATGAAAACGGAATGCGTCAACCGATCGACCTCTGGCCGCAGGCTGCAGACGCCGTTACTCAAACGCTCGGGCAACATCGGAATGACGCGATCCGGCAGGTAAACGCTGTTCCCGCGATGGAGCGCTTCGCGATCGAGTTCACTTCCAGGCGCAACATAAGCGGCGACGTCGGCGATGTGCACG
This sequence comes from uncultured Chthoniobacterales bacterium, assembly GCA_964235895.1. Classification (GTDB taxonomy): domain Bacteria; phylum Verrucomicrobiota; class Verrucomicrobiia; order Chthoniobacterales; family UBA10450; genus JACCTI01. Next base: position 8,394 of record CAXSCV010000012.1, on the reverse strand, counting down.
CCGAGCTTCCATCCACCACTCGTTAGGCGCTCGACGTTGATCGCGTCGTCAAAATCGCGCGCGTCGTCGGGATCGATCGTGACGATAAATTGTCCGCGCAAATCTTCGCGGCCAATCGCGAGCGAAGGCGCCACGGTCTCGGGAATTCTCTCCGCTTCGTCCAGAACGGCGCGCGGAAATTCCGTCGGCAAATGAAACTTCCGAATGATCGAAAGCATGTCGACGCCGGGATCGGTCGCGCGGCCGAGGACCTCGACGATTTCGCCTTCGGGATTGACGTGGCGCGACTCCCAGGCCTCCAGTCTAACGACTACTTTGTCGCCCGCGCGCGCCTTCGACGGCTGGACGTAAACGTTATGGACGATGCGCGGATCGTCGGCCACGACGTAGGAAAAATTCCGCGATTGCTGCAAGGTGCCGACGATGGTGTCGTGCGCGCGCTGCAGAATGCGGATGATGCGACCTTCCGCACGCCCGTGGCTGCCTTTGGCGCGCGCATAATTTTCTTCGCGAGTGATTCGCGCGACCACGCGATCGCCGTGCATGGCGGTGCCGGTGTTTTCGGCGGAAACGAAGAGATCGGGTTCGTCCGGTTTATTTTCCTGCGTGAGAAAGGCGTAACCGGCCTGGTGAACATGCAGTAACCCGGTCACGAGATCCGCTTCCGAGGGCAGGACGTAACGGTTTTTGCGGATGCGCGCGATCTCGCCCGCGCGTTCCAGCTCACGCAGCGTCTGGTTCAAATTCATCCGCACGCCGCTCTTTCGACCGAGCGCTTTTGCCAACTCCATTTTGTCGAGCGGCCGATATTTTGGCGCGGAGAGGATGCGGAGGATTTGTTGGTCTAACGAGTCAGATTTCGATTGCATGCGGCGGGAGCTTTTCGCGCGACTGAGTGTCGACGTTCGTTCGTTTTCCTCAATCGAATAAACCGCCGCGCGTGATAGTCTGACGCCTCATGGCAGCCGCGCTCTGGAAAATCGCCGGCGAAACTTTCGAGCTGGCGCCGCGCGGCTTGATCATGGGCGTGCTCAATGTGACGCCGGATTCATTTTTCGACGGCGGTAAATTCTTCGATGAAGCCGCGGCCGTCGCGCGCGGAGTGCGCATGCTCGAAGAAGGCGCGCAAATCATCGACATCGGCGGCGAGTCGACCCGGCCGGGCGCGGAATCGATCACGGAAGATGTGGAATTGAAACGCGTCTTGCCGGTGATCAAGCGCCTGCGCGCGTCCGCCGCGAGGGCGCTGATTTCCATCGACACAACGAAGGCCGCCGTCGCGCGCGCGGCGCTGGAAGCGGGCGCGTCTATTATTAACGACATCACCGGCGGGCGCGGCGATGCCGGAATGATGCCGCTGGCCGCGGAACACGGCGCGGCTTTTATCATCATGCACATGCAAGGCACGCCACGGACAATGCAAACGAAGCCGCATTACCACGACGTGGTCGCGGAAGTTCGGGAATTTTTTCGACAACAATATGCCCGCGCCCTAGACTGCGGCATCGCTCCGATGGCCATCGCGTTTGATCCGGGAATTGGGTTTGGAAAAACGCAGCAGCATAACTTCGAGTTGCTCCGTAGTCTCGAAGCGCTCCGCGTGGACGATCGTCCTTTGGTCGTCGGTGTTTCACGGAAATCATTTCTTGGAAAAGTGATCGGCTCCGGGGAAATGAGCGATCGACTCGCGCCGACCGTGGCTTTGAGTGCGCTCCTGCACGAGCGCGGCGCGGATGTTTTGCGCGTGCATGATGTGAAGGAAAACGTGGCTGCGTTGCGCGTGGTCGAAGCTCTGCGTTCACCGGTAAAATGATCCAGCAACTCCTTCAGCTTTGGCTCGATAAATGGCGCAGCCTGTTCGAAATTTTTCTGCTCAGCGTCGGGATTTACTACGGCTACCTCTATTTCAAAGGGACGCGCGGCGCGAAAGTGTTGACGGGTTTGGCGATCGTTTTCCTGACGCTGACCTTGATCTCGCAGCTGCTCAATCTGGTCGTGATCAGCTGGATCGTGCGCAGCTTCTCCGTCTTCCTCGCAGTCGCGCTGGTAGTCATTTTTCAACCGGAACTGCGGCGCGGTTTGGCGGCGCTGGGCGGGCATCCAATTTTTTCCCTAACGAGTGAAAAACGCGAGACCGTGCAGGACATCGCGGAAGCGGTCAGCCAGCTCGCGAATAAACAATTTGGCGCGCTCATCGCAATCGAGCGCGACACGTCGATTCGTGTTTACGAAGAAACCGGGGTGGAACTCGATGCCTGTTTGTCCGTGGAACTGGCGCTGACTTTATTTCATCCGAAGAGTGCGCTGCATGATGGCGGAGTGATCGTGCGCAACGGCCGCCTGGCGGCGGCGGCCTGTATTTTTCCGGTGAGCCAGCGCGAGACGCTCGATCGCAGCCTTGGTTTGCGGCATCGCGCGGCGCTTGGAATTACCGAAGAGTCCGACGCGATCGCGGTGGTGGTTTCGGAAGAGACCGGCGGGATTTCTATTTGTCATCGGCGCCGGATCGAACGCAATTTTACTCCGGAATCGTTCCGCAAACGCATCGGCGAATTGCTCCTGCACGGCTCTTATGAAGAAACTGATCTTAAAGAATTGGCGCGCGAAAGTGGTCTCCCTCCTGCTCGCGACCACGCTCTGGTATCTCATCAAAAAGAACGTAGCAACGACACCCTCGCTGTTTGATTCGCAGCAGCCGCGGACTGCGACGACGCTGGATCGGCGTTAACGGGATTCAGCGGAGGAAGCGCGCGAGATTGTCTTCTTCCCAACGCCGCGCTCGATGATAACGCGGGAACTCGCGCTCGCGCCGGTAGAATTCATCCGTGTGCACGCGGCGACGTCCGCTTTCGGTGATCTCATCGGGGACGAACGCATGGAGCATTTCGTGATAGAGGATGTATTCGAGGAACCAGCGCGGGATCCATTCCTGATCGAGCCGCGGGTTGATCCGGATGACGCGATCTTCCTCCTGGATGGTGCCGAAAACGAAGTAGGCTTTCGGCCGACGTTTGCGCTTCTGGCCCCAAACGACTTTGTAATTCCGCAGTCGTCCGCGGAAATGGCGGGCGTTTAGCCGATCGAAAATCGCGCGGAGATCAAAATGATGGGCGTCCTGTTCGAGATGAAACTGGCGCTGCATCGGCAGCTTGGGCTGCGCGAGTTTTCGTTTGGTCTTTTTTGCCATGCCCGGTGCCTTTGCGAAGAAGGCCTAACGACTAATTTACGATTCTTCCAAAAGCTGACAACAAAAGCGGGCGTATTTCTTTGAAGGAGCGAAATGGCGCTCAAGTTGAATGACTTAGGTAGCCCACCGCCGTACGAAGCGACAGCCTGACGCGTGCTTTTGGCGCAATTCCTAGCGCATCCGGAACTCGGGCAGCCGACGACGGGCGGAAGTTTCCCAGACGATGGCGAGGGAATTCGTCTACGCGCCAGTGCCAAAGCAAAGAGGGAGCGTCCGTCTTGAAATGTACAGGCCGCGCGACGAGCTAATCCTCTCCCGTAGCTCCGTCACGGAAAGCCGGCGATGCATCGTGAACTAGAGGCCCGACTATGATGTCGGGTTACTCCGGCGCCGACGCGATTGACCCAAGCCCAGCGCACCTCCGGTCCCACCTCCAGCAGCATCATGTTGGCTGGCTCTGGAATCGGCATTGAATCAAAAATCAGCGTGAAACTTGAAAAAGCTCCGTGTCGCCGTTGACGCGATCAGAGGCATTCAAGGTCCAGGGTCCCTCGGTTGAGGCACCATAAAGAGCGCTCAACGGATTGTTGGCGGCGGAGCCATTGCCGCCGGCCTGGCCGTTGAGCGGGAGTTAACCTCAAATTCCCTTTAAGCGAATTCCCCCTGCCGTAATACCGATGCGGCTCCGCTTCGAGCAGCGGATTTTCTAATCGGCTATCGGTTGCGGAACTCCGCTCTTCAGTAGGCGCGTGCTTTCCTCCTGATGCCGCCGGGCGCTTTCCGATCGTCCCAAGCGATTGTAAATCCGCGCGAGATAGCGATGCGCGAGCACGAACCCGGGCCGCAGCCGGAGGGTCATTTTAAACGCTTGTATCGCCCGCTCGAACCAACCTAGCCGTGACAGGACCGCGCCAAGCTGGAAGTGCGCCTCTGGGAAGTCGTGTCGCAGCCCGACTGCACGCAAGGCGTGTTCGATGCCGGCTTCCACTTGGCCCTGCCGTGGCAGCGCTACGCTCAGACCGTAGTGCGCCTCGGCAGAGTCCGGGTCCAATTCCAGTGCGCGGCGAAACCGGCGTTCGGATTCTTTCCATTGGCGATGGCGTAGAGAGAGTCGGCCGAGGTAAGTCAGCGTGACCGGATCGTTCGGCGCGAGCATTTCCGCTTGACGGAAAGCAACCTCGCAACCTGCGAGGTCGTCGCGACTCCAAGCCAGGACTCCCCGTAAAACGGCGGTCTGCGGTCGGCCGGGCTCCAGCCCTTCCAGGGCTTTGAGACAGCGCGCGGCGTCCGGTAGGGCCGAAAGCGCCAGACAGGCTTGGGCCAAGATGCGCCAGTAACGCGGCTCTTCCGGGCAACGCGCCGCCAGCGCGGCAAGAAGTTCCTTCGCCTCGCGTACGCGGCCGCCCTCGATCAGCGCGGCGGCGGTGTTGAAATCGGTCTCCGACTCGGCTTGCGCGATGGTGCGGCTGAGGTCTTCGTCCGGCGGGTCTACGTAGCCGAGCGCGATGAATTGTTGCAGCACCGCCGCGGCGGCTGCGGGCTCTTGCTCCTCTGCGCCGAGCGGTAGTCGGCCATCGTCGCCCGCCTCGGTTTCCCACGAAGCGATGCGCTCGATCGCGGGGGGCTCCTGCCAGGCGTGGACCAGCACCTTGCCTTCCATGTCGTCGCCAACCGGTAAGCCGAGCAGGGTTAACACGGTTGGCGTAATGTCCAGCAGCGTCGCACCTTCGAGCATGGTGTCGGCGCGGATGCCAGGGCCCCGCAGGACAAAGATCCCCTGCGGCCGATGCCATTGCGCCGGCTCGACCGGCCCGCGCGGGCGTCGCGCGCCGCTCTCGAAGCCGTGATCGGAAATGAGCATTACGTGCGTTTCCGGTCCGGCGAGTTCCAGCAGCCGGCCGAGCATCGCGTCGTGAAAGCGATAAGCGGCGGTCATCACCTCGCGGTAAAACGCAAAGTCTTCCGCCGGGATCTCCGGCAGCTGCGGCGGGTGAAACGGCATGAACTCGTGTCCGAGTTGGTCGATGCATTCGTAATAGATCGCGCCGAAATCCCAGGTCTGGGTTTCGAGCAATTCCGTCGCAGCCGCATGCACGCTGAAAACTTCCGCGAGTCGCTCCATCAGAATTCCCAGTCGACGCCGCACCACGGGATCGCGTTGGTCCAACTCAGCGGCGCGCGGGATGAATTGCTGGATTGTCCCGCCTTCGATTTCCCGCGGGTGCAGCCGCAGCTCGGCCAGACTTTCCGCCAACTCCGGTGGCTGCACGCTGCCTGCCTCTACGGGCCAGCGTTCCGGCGCCGCGTCCGCCGGCGGCACGGCAAAAAGATTCGAGACCATCGCGCCGCGCACCGGCTCGGCGGGATGCGAAGCCTGCCAAGCGCAAATCACAGACGAGCGCCCGGCTTGCGAAACCAAGTTCCAGAGCGCCTTGCAGCGTCGCGTGCGCGTGCCGACCGGGCGCACGCCGGAGCGATCCGGCAAGGGCTCGATGAATCCGCGCACGCCGTGATCGTAAGCGCGTTTGCCCGTGGCGATGCTCGTCCAGAGTATGGGCGATAGCATTGGCTGGAGCGAATGCAGATTGCCCATCACCCCCCCTTCGACCAAGCGCTGAAGGTTGGGCATCTGCCCGGCGTCGAGCAGCGGGTGGATCACCTGCCAGTCCGCAGCGTCCCAACCCACGAGCAGGAGGCGACCACGTGTTTGGGCGGAGATGGGAGGCGGATCGGTGGGATTTGGCATGAAATGGGGATTTCAGCCGTTTAGGGCCAGTATGGTTCTACTCCAAATCCGCGCGCAGATGGACGCCAACGCAAAACCCGTGCGGACGGAAAGCGTCGGCACGGGTTAAAGAGAAGCGTTGCTGTGGGCCGGACCTGCGGAGGATCAGGCAACCGCCAACCTGGCTTTGCGCCAGCGTCGCACGCCCGCCGCGCCCAGGCTCAGCGCACCGAGGCCAAGGGCCATCGTGGTGCTCGGCTCGGGCACCGCTACGACCTGACCCGCAGTGATAGCACCGCCCGTGTTTTCGTAGGCGTAGCCGAGGATCGTCGCCGGGAAGCCGGTGGTGGCCGTCGTCTGGAACTGAATCCAGCCATAGTTCACCGCACTGGTAGTGGTGTTGACGAACTTCAGACCGAGATACTCGGTGCCGGTCACCAGGAAGTTGGTGGCGACGCTGCTGGTGGTGAAGATGTCGGTCGATCCGATGAAGGCACCGAAGGTCAGGGCCGAAGCCGGGCCGGCGGTCGTGGGCGCGACAAGGCCGCTGCCCGTCGCCGGGAGTAGCCGCAGAGTGCCGCTGCTAGAGTAAGGATTAATGTCGTAACCAGTGAAGAAAGCGGTCGCAGTCTGCCCAGTGACGAGATCGAGGTAGATGCCGCCGATGTTGTTCGGCACGGCCAGGGCCAGCGGACCGCTGTAGATCACATCAGCTTGTGCACGGGGCGCAGTGGCAGCCGTCGCGGCAAGTGCGGCACTTGTCACAGCAGCGTAAGTAGTGAGGCGTGCGCTGACGCCTGGGGAAAGGGCGCTTTGTTTTCGGGGTTTCATGGATGCGTTTTGCCAAATCCGTTGAGGGTCGTCAATTTAAAATCTCGTAAATTGTCCGCGTGAAAAAGCGTTTGAATTCAGCTTTTGTGACGAAGATACGCCCGCGTCGAATCATCTAATTTTACGGACGTAGAATCTTGATTATAATCCGCCAGTTCAATTGCCAGCCGATGATGAATTGAGCCGCGCATACTTTCCATGACTCCGTTTCTCCGAAAATTGCTCGGCCTGAACTGGCTCTTGCTCGTCAACATGCTCGCGCTCGCCATCTTCGGCGTGATCGCAGTTTACAGCGCGACTTATATGCGCCAGGACACGATCGCGGCTGAGTTTTGGCGGAAGCAGGCGAACTGGGTCGCGGTCGGTTTCGTCGCCTTCGTCATCACCAGTTTGATTGATTATCGCTGGATCCGCTGGGGCGCGTTGCCGATGTATTTGGCCGGGCTTTTTTTTCTGATCCTGACCAAGTTTATCGGCACAAAAGTTTACGGCGCGCGCAGTTGGCTACACATCGGGCCGATTAATTTTCAACCCGCGCAGCTCGCGGTCATCGCCGGCATCATGGTGCTGGCGTTATTTCTGAGCCAGTTCCGCGAGATGCATCCGATGCTCCGTCTCGCGCTTTGCGGGGCGATCGCCGGTGCGCCATGTCTGCTCATTTTAATGCAGCCCGATCTGGGCATGGTCATCATTTGGGGACCGGTCATGCTCGCGCTTCTTTTCGTCGGCGGGATTCCGGTTCGTTATTTGATCTGCATTGTTTTGATCGTCGCGGCCTGTATGCCGGTCGCTTACAACCTCGGCCTCAAGCCCTACCAAAAGGAACGCATCACCGCCTTCATCAATCCGGAAATCGACAAGCAGGGCTCTGCCTGGGCGATCAATCAATCAATGATCGCAATCGGCTCCGGCGGCTGGGCTGGCAAAGGATTCAAAGCGCCGAACACGCAGATCGAGCTCGGCTTTCTCCCGGCCACGGCGGTGCATAACGACTACATCTTTTCCGCCATCGGCGAGCAATGGGGCTTTGTCGGCGGCGCGTGTTTGCTCGGCGCTTTTTGTTTGCTCCTGCTCACCTGCCTCTTCGTTGCTTTTTGCGCAGGCGATCAATTCGGACTGCTCCTCGTCATTGGCATCGCCACGCTCATCTTCACCCACATTTTTCAGAACATGGGCATGACCATTTCCATGCTTCCCATCACCGGCGTGCCGCTTCCCTTGATCAGCTATAGCGGCTCGTTTGTGCTCATGATCATGTTCGGCCTCGGCATCGTGAACAGCGTCTGGGTTCATCGCAAAGCCGCTGCTCTTTAACACCGGCGGCTCCGGCTCCGGCGATTTACAATCCGTCGCCGTGCCCCTAATATTCCCGCCCCGGCATGGAGAGCGAATACAAGGTCAAGCTCGAGATCTTCGAAGGTCCGCTCGATCTTCTTCTCTATTTGATCAAGCGCGACGAGCTCGACATTTACGAGATCTCGCTCGAGCGAATCACCCGGCAATACCTCGAGTATCTGCAGGCCTTTAAGGAATTGAATATCGACGTCGCGGGCGAATTCGTCGTCATGGCCGCGACGCTGATTTATCTGAAAAGCCGCAGCTTGCTTCCGGTCGATCAACAGCCGCCGGAAGAAGATGCGGAAGCGGACGA
>CAXSCV010000011.1:62006-64423 GCA_964235895.1 uncultured Chthoniobacterales bacterium | reverse complement strand
AACGCGGCGACGAGCGATTACGACTACCGCCAACAAACCGAGGCCAAACAAGGCGAGGGAAGTAGGTTCAGGTACGACCGTCAAGGTATAGTTTGCCTGAGGAATGGCGAACGTGCGTCCCTGGTCATCGGTAATAACGGCCGTCTTACCACCCGTGGTAACGTTCCGGAGCACATAGGTTCCGGGCGTGGTCGACGCGGCGATAGACATCGTAATATTAGCCACGAAATAAGTCCCAGCTCCTAGCCCTGGTGTCGTGGGCAAGAGTGCGCCAAGATCCTTGGTACTTTGCGGCATTAACGTCTGTGGATAGGTGAGACCCGTGGTCTGCAGATCGGTGAACTGGCTTCCGCTAACATCACGCTGAGTGATCGAGAAGTTAAACGGAGCGCTCGAATTCTGTTGCTCGAACCAGTAGGAAAAGCCCTCCAGATTCGTGATCGTGCCGCCCGGAATAAACACCAGATTAATGGCGAAAGTAAACGTCGAGCCGGGCGCATAGGAACCGGCATTACCAATTCCGTCGCCATCGTTATAACTAAAGGTAGCCGTTTGCGCCGAGGTCGTCGACCGGGCGCCGAAGAGGGCAACAGAAACCGCAAGAGCGGCCAGGATATATTTTTTCATAGAGGTGTTTTTCTAATTATCACTAACGGCTAGGGAAGCGCGTCGCCAGAGCTCGACCGCACTACGGTTGTATCGCCAGTGTTGATCAGGCCATCGATATTGACATCAAACCGGAAGGTTGTCGAGTCGACATCTGCCCCGGAGGCGTTCCGCACCTGAATGGTGTCGCCAGAGTTGACCCTGCCATCCCCGTTGACGTCGCCGATGAGGAAACTCACTTGGACAGAGGCGGACGAAAGCGACTCCGTGCTTGGCCCCGACACATTATTGGCGGTGACGGTCAGAGTCTGCTGATCCGCCACTCCAGAGAGGGTAACGAGCATGGTATTGCCGCTATAACTTACGTTACTAACGGTGCCAGAGCTGCTGGAGGCAGAACCATTATTGACCGGCTGGTTGAAGGTAAACACGATGGTGTAGTTACCCGCACCATCGGTGCGAGGCTCGATCGCGGCTGGGCCATTGAATGGCAATGAAAGGTCGAACGCTCCCTTTCCAATATGCGTCATACGAGAAGCCGCCGAAGCCAAGGTTGGCGCGGGAGACAAGATCGCACTGCTTGGCAACGGGAAGACATAAGCTCCGCGACTCCGCGTGAAGACGGCCAGGGTAGTAGAACCGCGATCCACGGCCATGTCCCAGACCATGGCGTGAGAGATGCCGTTCTCGAAGCGATACCAACTCGGCGAGGCCTGGGTGATATCGTTTGTGTAATACAGACCCCAGTCGGTGCCAGCAAACACTTGCTGCGGGTAGTTCGGATTCACAATCACGGAGTCCGCGGGGATATCTGGCAGATTCCCAGTCTTATCCGCCCAGATAAAGGAGGCGCAGTTGCTCGCGCAAGTCACTTGGAAGAGGTGGCCCGGCGTGGACGGGGAGTTGGCATTGAAACCACCGACAGAAGCGTAGCCGACCGGGACGTCCGCGGTTGCGACGCTTGGGTCCAGCGCAATGCCGAGGATTGGGCGGTTAGGCAAAACCGTATTGCCTCCAGTGACATCGACCCAAGGACCTGGCGCGGCGCTTGGGGCCGCTCCGGAACCTAGACCAAACCCAATCTGCACATTCCCGTCGTTCGTGCCCACGATAGCGACACTTTGGAATTTCGGTGAATACTTCACCTGGTTAATGTAGGAGCGATTTCCGAGTGCCTGCTTAGTTAAGTTTTGTGTGGAAGGATAATTAGTAATATACCAGCTGACTGAGGTGGAGGCAGCGGTCACCGTTTCCCACACACGCGTCGTGCCAGCTATAATGTGCCCGCAGCCATTCGGACAATCGTCGCCGCCGGAAATACCTCCACGGAAGAGGTTAACCGGTAGCACAAACGACTGTGTATCGCCGGTCCAAGCCGGCCGAATGCTCGTCCATGTCGCTCCGGGCGAAGTGCAGTTAGCCAGACAGCGACTGAAGCCACCGCTATTATTCCCTTCGAAGAAGACCAGTGCGGGATTTCCGGGCGTCCCGCCTTGCGTCGTGCCGCCAAGTGTCCCCGAGCCGTTGAAACTCAGGTTCGCGCTATTGTTATTGTAAAACGGAATAGAATTTCCCGCGCTGCCCGGAAACGTCGCGGTGACAATGACAGTCGAGCCAGACCTGCTCGCTGTCGCAGTGCCCGCGAGGTCTGCGGTGATTGCGGTAACAATGTTAGTAGCGGCGGAGGTGCTGCTTGTGCCGACCGCGACGTCACCCTTGTTCGAGCGCGTTGCGACCCAGGTGAAAGTCTGGGGGCCGACAACAAAAGTCTGACCGGCTGTGCCGGGAGCGGACACGGTAATGGTGCCTTG
>CAXSCV010000011.1:57988-61996 GCA_964235895.1 uncultured Chthoniobacterales bacterium | reverse complement strand
TGACCGGTGGGATCGAGCTGGCCGGAAAAGCCATCGCCGCCCAGACCCATTTGCCACTGCACAGGTCCGGTAGGAGAACCCGAGAAGGTCGCGGAGCTAGGTCCGTTGTCCTGCGCGCCACCGACAACCGACGGAGCCGGATCGTTCGCGAAGTTGCCGCTGATATCGCCCGAGTAAAACTCGATCGTATTAAAACCGGTATCCATATTGAACCAAGTCGGGCGAGTCGTTCCGGCCACCGCGGCCGAGGCGTTCGTCGTGCCATGGACACCTCCGTCATCGCCGATGAGCAGGATGTCGGAATTACCGGGGACAAAGACTTGGGCGTGGTGATCGGTATGCACGACGTGATTTGCCAACGAGGTACCATTGTAACCGCAGGTGGTGTTATACCAGGTGGTGCCGGTGCGGTTGGCTAGCCAAGTATCGAAGGTGTTGACATAAATCCGATCGGCGTTATTCGGGTCGACTGCTATTCCTTGATCGTACCAGTTTTGGTTATAATCTCCGCCGCCCGCCGAACCGGTGCAGGCAGTGAGGGAACCGCCGGCCGACCCGGTCATAAAGGACCAGGAAGTGCCGCTATCCGTCGAGACCCATGTGCCAAGCTGGCAGCCGTTGGCACCTCCGCATCCGCTGGCAGTATTAGGAGTAATGGAAGTGCCCTGGGCGTAGATTACGTTAGGGTCACTAGGAGCGACGGCAAGATCTATACGGCTCAGCTGGTCGCCGACAGTAGCACTGCTCCAAGGTGTGCCGCTGCCCGCGTTCATCGGGGCGCCGGTTGTGTAAGGGCTGCCACTAACCTGCGTGCCAAAAACGAAGCCGTTATCGTTGCGCGCGATAGAGCTAAAAGTCGGGCAACCGCTAGGCTGCATCGTCGCCATGTAAATACCGTTGGCTCCCTGACTTCCCAAGTCGTACTGCACCGGAGTAGCAAAACCGCGCGTGCCAATCGCCACTAACACGCGTGTAACTCCGCCACCCATGTTCGTTAACTCAAGGCCGGTGACGTCCTGGCGCTGAGTAGTAAAGCTGTTGGTCGCGCATTGCACCCAGTTCGTTCCGCCGTCGTTCGAAAGGAACACGCCCTTCTTCGTTCCGGCCATGAGGTTGTTACTATTGTTTGGATCGACGCGCACCTTGCCGACGGCATCATATTGCGGGAACTGACCTGCAGGTTCAATATAATCAGGACCGAAAACGTCCGCACCGATCACCGTCCAGCTGGCGCCGGCATTCGTCGATTTGAGGATGCCCTGACTGCCCATTGAGAATGAGCCAAAGTTGAGATCACCCGTGCCTGCATAGATCGTGTTATGGTCGTTCGGATCGAGCACCAAAGTGTCGACGTTGATCGTCGCAATCAAAGGATCGTCGGTCATCGCAGTCCAAGTGGTGGAGCTGCTGCAGCAATTCGTCGTCTTCCAAACGCCGCCGCCGACGGTAGCTGAATAAGCTACGATGCTGCCGTTAGTCGTTGTGGTCGGATCGATAACGATGTCGTTCACGCGACCCTGAGTCGTTCCGTAATCATAACAACCGGAGCAGCCTGTCATATGCTCTGGTTGAGGTCCTAGCGCGGTAAAGCCAGTGGTGCTTAGTCCACTTACGTTAAAAGCTTTGCCGCCCGCTCGCTTGCCGTTGCCTTTCGCGTTGGCGCTCGAATTGAGCTTGGCGAAATTTCCCGCCGGGATTCCGCGAGCGATGCGCGCATCCTGGGCGGCGGCACGGCGCAGCCAGGCTGGATTGAAGTGACCGGTCGGATAAGTCAGACGGTCATTCCAGTATTGCTCTAAGCGCCCGAGACTGACGGCCTCATCGCGCTCATCCTCGCCAAATGTTGGGAGGTCGCGCTCGAGGCGTCCTTCGTTTTCTGCTGGCTCGGTCGCGATTTTTTCTGCCGACGCACTAGCGATCGGTTGCTTATGCGAGGCGACGAAAGCGAAAACGCCCACGGCCAAGCCCAGAGCGCACAACACGAAGCCCAGAAGGGCGCGGAGATTAAAGAAGGCGGAGCGAGAAGCGGAATTTTTCTTCATAGGAGAGGTGATTCGGCAGTGATTACAACCCAAGTTTGGTTGAGATGGCGGAATATTTAGCGTGTGAAAAAGATCTGTCACGCATTTCTAAATTACGTTTTTGTAAGGGGATACGGCCAATTTCTGGAATTCCCCGGCGGAGTGAGAAAAATCACAGACTCGAAATCAAAAACGGGCGTTTTCCCAGATGTTTCGAGGAAAATCCTGACTCCGTTTGAAAAAAATCAGTCTAACGAATCAAGCCGGCCGTGGCACGATCAGCAACAGCCCAGCCAGCAGGAAAGTTAAGGCGGCCGAGAGCAGACAAAACGGACAGAACGCGTGGAGGACAAACGCTTGGAGGTAAAGAAGGCCCAGGCTAGCTGCAAACATAAGCAAGACTAGTAGATTCAGAGCAATCCGCGCACGCAAGTAACCAAAAGCAACCAGCGTTGCGCAACTAAAGGCGACAAAGTAAGCTAGTGCTCCGAAACCAGCCGTCGGGATTTTGCCGATGGAAGCATAGGCACTGCTCAGGACCGCCGAGCAGCCGCCGCCGGGACCGCAAGCTACGTCATCGCCGGTGAGATGCATCACCGTCAGATAAGAAGCATCCGCCAACCCGACCAGCGCGATCGCCGCCATGGCGCAGTAGATGATGATTTGGGCGCGCGACAGAGTCGGCGCGGTCGTGCTCTTTCCTAAGTCTCCTCGCCGTGGCATTGCTTACTCCTTCTCCTTCTCGCCTAAAGCTTGGCCGATGGTTTCCCTTAAGTGTTCCAGCGTATAAGGCGGGCGCAGAATCTGGCCGTTAATAAACATCGTCGGTGTATTCTCCACTCCGCGTGATTCGCCAAGCTTATGTTCGGCCGTGACTCGTTCCGCTACTTCTTCGCTTCGGCAATCCTTCTCGAACTCGGCTTCGTTCATATGCAAGCTCTCCGCATAACGGTCGAAGATCGGACGAATATCCGGCGCATCGCTCCATGCCTCTTGATTTTCGTATAGCAGATCATGCATCTCCCAGAATTTACCCTGTAAGGAAGCCGCTTCCGCCGCAAGCGCTGCGTCGCGCCCGTGCCGATGCATGGGAAGCGGAAACTGCCGGAAGATCACGCGCAATCGTTTCCCATATTCCTGTTCGATCGCCCGTAAAACTCCGGAAGCGACGCGGCAGGCCGGGCATTGGAAATCGGCAAATTCCTCCAGCGTAACCGGAGCATCCGCTTCCCCGCGCACATGCTCAGCCTTCAGCCCGGTGGCAGAGTCCGCGGGCCGCCCACTATTATAGATGCGCATTTTCGCGCGGTAGAACTTCATACTGCCCGTGACCGTGAGCGCGGCGACCAGCGCGATGATGATGAACGGCAGATAGCGTTTCATGAATTTCTACAATCTGAGCAGCGTGAAATCGAGGAGCGCAGAGGCTACATGCAGAAGATCGGTTGGCAAAATTCCTCGGAAGGCCGCGTCTCGGAATCGGTCGATTTTTATTGGATCGCGAGCGTTTCCTTCGTTCCAACGCAAAGGTGCGCGATGGGAAAACACCTTTAGCGTGTGGCCATGATTTACCACTGCATTCGTTATACGATCGATCCGCAGAAAGCGGCGGATTTCGAAACCTATTCCCGTCGCTGGATGGAAGGCGGAATCATCAAACGCTGCGGCGGCGAACCGCTCGGCTATTTCCTGCCGAAGAAAGGATACGGCGGCGTGGATAATATCGCGATGACCTTGATCGGATTTGAGAATCTAACCGCCTATGAAGCATACCGTGTGAAACTGGTGGCCGATCCCGAGGCGAAGGAAAATGTGGAATTCGCGAAGCAATCCGGCTGCATCCTGGTTGAGGATCGCTCCTATTTCTATCGTATCGGCGGCGAAGAAATCACCATTCGTTAGACCAGAAGGCGCGATTCTCTTTCCATTGCGCTCGATAATTTGCCCGCCATGGTCATTCCCGCCCGACCACCGCGTGCCGTGGACC
>CAXSCV010000011.1:32608-57978 GCA_964235895.1 uncultured Chthoniobacterales bacterium | reverse complement strand
GGTGATCGTTTACCATTCCGGTCGCCTGCATCAGAGCATAACAAATGGTCGACCCAACAAACTTGAAGCCGCGCCCTAAAAGTTCGCGACTCATGGCGTCGGATTCCGTGGTGCGCGCAGGAACTTGCGACATGGTTCGCCAGCGGTTCTCTTTCGTTTTTCCACCAACAAAACTCCAGAGAAGCTCATCCAGCGTCGTCTCTTTTTGAAGATCGAGGAGCGCCTTGGCGTTCTGGATGGTCGCGGCGATTTTGAGCTTATTGCGCACGATGCCCGGGTCGTTCAGCAGACGCTGCACATCGCGCGCGCCGTAGCGGGCGATCTTCTTCGCGCGGAAATCGTGGAAGGCTTTCCGGTAATTCGCGCGCTTCTTCAGAATGGTGATCCAACTCAGCCCGGCCTGTGCGCCTTCCAGAATGAGGAATTCGAACAACAAGCGATCGTCGTGCACCGGCACGCCCCATTCTTCATCGTGATAAGTGATCGACGGCTCGACTGTCGCCCAAGGGCATCGTGGCATGCGAAGACCTTGCGAGAATCGCGGTCGCGACCAAAACAAAAACGGTCGTCCTAAGTTGCCAACCGCGCTAAACCTCGTCTAGCATGACACCCACGCCGGCGAGCAACGGCGCCCCGCGCTGTCATCCTGAGTCGCGCAGACGACCAAGGATCTCGCAATAGGACGGAGCGTGCTCGATGGAAACGAACAGGGCCACGGCCCCATGCGCGATCAAAATATCACCCCGCGCGCTTCTATGAGGTCCTTCGTCGTCTGCGCGACTTAGGATGACAACGCAGCGTGGGACGGGCGCTTCGTTGAACTAAAAAAAGAACAAGTAAGCCCTATGCAAACAAACCGCGCGCAAGCGAGAGCCTGCGCGCGGTCGGAAACCTTGGATACGACTCGTTAGGCCGGCGTGTTTGCTTGCGCGGCTTTCTCGCGATCCCAATTGCGATGTTGCGCGATCGCTTTGATGAATTTCGACGACACTTTTTTCGCGTCGCCATTTTCATCGAGGATCAAGGCCGGATCGTTCGACTTATTTTTATCGGTCGGAATCGCGGAGGCGCGCACCAATTCGAGTCCTTCGCCGGTCGCGGCGATGGCTTTGCAATGCTTATACATTTCGTTCACGAAATGGATCGTCTTCGCGTTCTTTATCAAAGCCGCCACACTCTTCTCGCCGCCCGGGATGTAAACCGCGTCGAAGAGAACGGAAGCCGCATTGAGCAGCGCGTGCTCGACTGGAATTTCGCCGCCATTCGCGCCTTTGATGAAGCCGCCATGAGGAGCGACGACCGCGACGATCGCGCCTTCACTCGTTAGGGCTTTTTTCATCGCGTTGAGCGAACCTTCGTCCACCCCGTCGGCTGCGAGAACCGCGATCTTTCTCGTCTTAATCGTGTCCTTGACCGTGTTCGCCATGCTGAGCGCGGGCGAAACGAAGTCCGATTTCTTCGCCGGCTTCGTTTCCGTTTCGCGACCGGCATCCGCCCCGACGGCTTGATTGATTCGACCGTCGATCGATTTCGGGACTGACTTGCCGAGACCGTCGGCGATTTTGTTCGCCATGCCCGCGTCGATTTTCGAAAGCAGGAACAACATCCGATCGACAATCGGCGCGCGTTGCACCATCCCGAGCTCGAAGGTGAGTGCGTCGATCATGTGGTTCTGCTCGTAATCGCTCTGGCTGCGAAAGAAGAGCGAAGCCTGACTGAAGTGATCGAAAAACTTTTCCGATTTCCCGCGCACTTTTACGCCATTCATCTTCTCGGCATAACTGGCGAAGCCGCCGTCGGCCACGCCCATCTGCATCGGACAACCGCCGCCGACCGTGTTCGGATGATAGCTGGAGTCGCCCGGATTGATCATCTGCTGCATGTGCCCGTCGCGTTGATTATTGTGCATCGGACAGGTCGGCCGATTGATCGGGATCTGCGCAAAATTCGGGCCGCCGAGTCGCGTGAGTTGCGTGTCGGTATACGAAAACAAACGGCCCGCGAGCAGCGGATCATTCGTGAAATCGATCCCCGGCACGATGTGTCCCGGATGAAACGCGACCTGCTCCGTCTCCGCGAAAAAGTTGTCGGGATTCCGGTTCAGCGTCATCTTGCCGATCTTCCGCACCGGGACCATTTCCTCAGGAATGAGCTTGGTCGGATCGAGCAGATCGAAGTCGAATTTGTGCTCGTCTTTTTCCTCCACGACCTGCACGCCGAACTCCCATTCCGCCACGCCGCCCTTATCGATCGTGTCCCACAAATCGCGCCGGTGAAAATCCGGATCGGCGCCGTTGATTTTAAGCGCCTCGTCCCAGCAAACCGAGTGCATCCCGAGCAACGGCTTCCAATGAAACTTCACGAAGCGCGATTTTCCGGCGGCGTTAATCAGGCGAAAAGTATGAATGCCGAAACCCTCGATCATCCGATAGCTGCGCGGAATCGCGCGGTCCGACATCACCCACATGAGCATGTGCAGCGTCTCCGGTGAGAGCGAAATGAAATCGTAAAAGGTGTCGTGCGCCGAGGCGGCCTGCGGAATTTCGTTATTCGGTTCCGGCTTCACCGAATGGATGAAATCCGGAAATTTGATCGCGTCCTGAATGAAGAAGACCGGGATGTTGTTGCCGACCAAATCGAAGATGCCTTCGTCGGTGTAAAACTTGACCGCGAAGCCGCGCACGTCGCGTGCGAGATCAGCCGAACCGCGCGAACCCGCCACGGTGGAGAAGCGCAAAAAGACCGGCGTCTTCCGCGAAGGATCGGTCAGGAATCCAGCCTTGGTCAGATCTTCATTGCCTTTGTAGCACTGAAAAAAACCATGCGCCGCCGCGCCCCGCGCATGCACCACGCGTTCCGGAATTCGCTCGTGATCGAAGTGCGTGATCTTCTCGCGCAGATGAAAATCTTCCAAGAGCGTCGGCCCGCGCTCACCGCCTTTAAGCGAGTTCGTGTCGTCGGCCATGAGCAGGCCTTGATTAGTCGTTAGGCCAGTTCCCTCCGGATTCGGCGTCACTTCCGCGAGCGCCTCCACTTTGGAATTTTGGTTGCTCTTATTGCGATTTTTTGTGGGAGGAGTTTTCTTCATGAATTGTGGATTGATCGATTGAGTGCTCGCAAAGTAGCGAAGCTCGCGATAGGCAGGAAAGACTGTTTGCCTATCGAACTGATAGGCGCTGACTATGGAACTCCATCAACTCCGCTACTTTCTCGCGGTCGCGAAAAGTGGAAATTTCAGCCGCGCGGCGGAGAATTGCCACGTCGCACAACCCTCACTTAGCCAGCAAATCCTCAAGCTCGAGCGCGAACTGGGCGAACAACTTTTCGAGCGCAAATCGCGGCAGATTCTGCTCACATCCGCCGGCGAACTCTTGCGGCAGCGCGCCGAGCGCATCCTCCACGAAGTCGGCGAGGCCCGGCGCGAAATTCGCGACGCGCAGGGCACGCCGCGCGGGAAAGTGAACCTGGCCGCGCTGCCCACGATCGCGCCGTATTTATTGCCGAAGATCATCCGCGGTTTCAGCAAGCGCTGCCCGAAGGTCGAGACGGTTATGCACGAAGAAACGACCGATCGCGCCTTGCATTTGCTGGAAAACAACGAGCTCGATTTGGCACTCGTTAGTCTGCCGATCACTAATCCACGTCTGGAAGTGCGCACACTTTTTAGCGAGGAATTATTGCTCGCGTTGCCGCGCCGCCATCCGCTCGCCCGCAAGCGTTCCGTTTCCGGCGCGGATCTCGAGCCGGAGAAATTCATCTTCATGGCGGACACGCATTGCCTGGGCGCGCAGACGCTGCAGTTCTGTTACGCGCGCGGCTTTTCGCCGCAAATCAGTTGCCGCAGCGCGCAGATGGAAACCGTGCAATCGCTCGTCGCGGCTGGCGCGGGCATTTCCATGGTCCCGGCGATGGCGCGGCGAAGATCGCCGGGCGTAAGTTATCGCTCGTTAGGCAAACCGAAGCCGACGCGGACGATCGCGCTCCTGTGGAAGAAAAATCGCCATCTCTCGCGCGCGGCCACCGAACTGCGCGACTACGTCATCGCTATTTGCGGTGGGCGAGGGATTTTGCCTAACGAGTCCAGATGACGATTGGCGCGCGCGCGCTTCCGGGCGAAAGTTAGGCCATGCACGCTCCATCGTCCGTTCCTGCGCCGGAAATCGAAAACCGGTCTAACGAGCAAATCGCCGAGCGCGCGCGCCAGTTTTGCGAGGCGATGCAGCGACGCCGAACGCTCCGCGATTTTTCGCCGCAACCGGTGCCGCGCGCGATCATCGAGAGTTGCCTCCGCGCCGCCGGCACGGCTCCGAACGGAGCAAATCTGCAGCCGTGGCATTTCGTGGCGGTGAGCGACGCGGCGGTGAAACGCGAGATCCGCCTCGGCGCGGAAGTGGAGGAAAAAGAGTTTTACGAACACCGCGCGCCGGCCGCCTGGTTGGAAGCGCTCGCGCCGCTGGGGACCGACTCGAACAAACCGTTCCTGGAGACCGCGCCGTGGTTGATCGCGGTCTTCGCGCAACCGGTGCGTGTTCTGGAAGACGGCACGCGCTCGCCGAATTATTACGCGATCGAATCCGTCGGCATCGCCACCGGAATGCTCGTGACTGCGGTGCATTCTTGCGGTCTGGCTGCGCTCACGCACACGCCGAGTCCGATGGGATTTCTCAACAAGATTCTTGGCCGCCCGTCGCACGAAAAACCATTCGTTCTCCTGGTCGTCGGTCATCCTGCGGACGGAGCGACAGTGCCCGATATCAGACGCAAACCGCTCGAGGAAATCAGCTCCTTCCTCGAGTAGCGGCAGGTGAGAAAAATCCGCGCGCGCCTGCGCGGAGGTGCGTAGAAATCGTGAAGGAAAATCCAAAAACAAAATCTTTATGAGCACGACCAATCGTCAATTTGCCATCGTCACCGGAGCTTCCGCAGGCATCGGTTATGAACTCGCCAAACAATGCGCGCAGAACGGATTCGATCTGCTGATCGCGGCTGATGAGCCCGCCATCAACACCGCGGCCGATGATTTTCGCGCGCTCGGCGTTTCGGTTGACGCGCTCGAAACCGATCTCGCGACCGTCGAAGGCGTTGATGAACTTTACGCGAAAGCGAATGGCCGCGCGGTCGACGCATTGCTCGCAAATGCCGGTCACGGATTGGGCAAAGGTTTTCTCGATCAGGATTTCCAAGAAGCGCGTCACGTCATCGATACCAACATCACGGGCACGATTTATTTGATCCAAAAAGTCGGGCGCGATATGCGCTCGCGCGGGAAGGGGCGCATGCTCGTGACCGGATCGATCGCGGGTTTTCTGCCGGGAACTTTTCAGGCGGTTTATAATGGAACGAAGGCGTTCGTGGATTCGTTTTGTTTCGCCTTGCGCGCGGAGTTGAAGGACTCAGGCGTGACCGTGACTTGCCTGATGCCGGGCGCGACCGAGACGGACTTTTTCGAACGCGCGGACATGCTCGATACGAAAGTTGGCGCGGGAAAAAAGGACGATCCGGCGGATGTGGCGAAGACCGGTTTCGACGCGATGATGCGCGGCGACGGCGATGTGGTGAGTGGTTGGAAAAACAAACTGCAATCGGCGATCGCGAATGTGACGCCGGCCGGAATGCTGGCGGAGCAACATCGGAAAATGGCGGAACCGGGCGGCGCGAAAAAGTAGGCGATTTATCAACGCGCGAGCGCGGAGAGAATGAAGATGCGTTTCGTTGAATTCGTGTTTTGCGCGGTGGCGAGCGTGGCGCTTTCGCCGATGCCGCGCGCGAACGCAGCGATCGAGTTGCCGACGGGCGGCAAAGCGCGAAACGCGATCGTCCCGGCGCGCGCCGAATTCCCATTCAGTTCTGGCCCGATCCTAGCTGATGAATTGCGTAATTATGTCTACTCCCACCGGCGAAAAACAGTCGCCCGAAGAGAAGCGGCTCGATGTGCTGCAGCGTTCGGGATTGCTCGATTCGCCGCCGGAAAAAATCTTCGATCGCTTGACGGAATTGGCGGCGAAGGCGCTCGATGTGCCAGTGGTTTTGATGTCGCTGGTGGATAGGGATCGCCAATTTTTCAAGAGCCAGATTGGTTTGCCTAACGAGTGGGCGGAGAAACGCGAGACGCCGCTCTCGCATTCGTTCTGTCAATATGTGGCGGCCTCGAAAGAGCCGCTGGTGGTGAGGGACGCGCGCGAATATCCGCTGGTTTGCGACAACCTGGCGGTGCGAGATTTGAATGTGACCGCTTACGCGGGCGTTCCACTGACCGCGGCCACGGGCGAGACGCTCGGTTCGCTTTGCGCGATCGCGACCGAGCCGCGCGATTGGACGGCCGAGGACATGGAAACGCTCAATGCCATGGCCGCGCAGATGATGACGGAAATTAATCTGCGCCTGGAAGTGGGCGAGTTGCATGAAGACTTGCGCGAGTGCCGGGCGGAATCCGACGAGCGAAAAAAACGCGTCGCGCAAAACGTGCACGATCTGCGGACGCCGGTGACTTCGGTTTTGATCAGCATCGACGCCGTGCAAATGGCGGGCGCGTTGAATGATAAACAAGGGGAGTTTCTCGATCTGGCGAAAAGCAACGCGCGCGCGTTGCGCGATCTGGTCAACCAAGTTTTGAAAGCGAGCAGCGTGAGCGAGAAAGGCGCGGCCGCGCTGACCATGAGCGATTGTTCGCCGAAAGAAATTGTCGAGCGCGCGGTCGATCAGGTTTCGCCGCTGGCGGAACGGGCCGGAATTTCGCTCGATTGCGCCGGGGTGAAAAATTTGCCATCGATGCGCGGCGATGAGCATGAGCTTTTGCGCGTGGTGGTGAATTTGCTGGCGAACGCGATCAAGTTCACACCGCGCGGGCGCGGCGTCGCGGTCGCGCTCGACTCCACCGGAACGAACGGCTCCTCGAAAGTTCGCTTCACCGTGATGGATGAAGGCATCGGCATCGCGCAGCAGGATCAGGCAAAATTATTTCAGCACGGCGGCCGGCTCGATCACTCGGCCGACAGCGCGTTTTCGACCGGAATCGGACTGGCGTATTGTAAGCGAATCGTCGAAGCGCATGGCGGCGAAATCGAAGTGCGCAGCGCGCTCGGCGCGGGCAGCACGTTCTCGTTTTCTATTCCGCGAAAGTGAATCGCGGTCGGCCGATCACGCCGAGGTTCACTCGTCCGCCTGAATTATCGAGACGGCTGGCCCGTTCCTAGCTCACTAAAACTCGTCACGATTGACGCGAGCATGTGAAATCGCCTTCGCGCGCCTCGTGCGCCAAACGGTTTTATGTCTTCGACGAGCGAACAAGAAACGACTGCGAAACGAGTCGCCGCCTTGCGCGCATACGACATTCTCGACACACCGGCGGAAGGGGCTTTTGACGATCTGACGCGGCTGGCCAGCTACATTTGCAAGACGCCGATCGCGACCGTGACGTTGCTCGACGGACGGCGGCAATGGTTCAAATCCGCCGTCGGTTGGGATCCAAAAGAAACGCCAATCGAAGGTTCGTTTTGCGGGCACGCGATCAGGCAGCCGAATCTTTTTGTCGTTCCCGATGCGACGCTCGATCCGCGTTTTGCCGATAGTCCGTTGGTTACTTCAGATCCGCACATTCGCTTTTATGCAGGCGCGCCATTGATCACGCCGGAGGGCGTGCCGTTGGGAACTTTGTGCGCGATCGACCAGCGTCCGCGGGAGTTGGATGAAAAACAAAGATCCGCGCTCAAGGCGCTGGCGCGGCAGGCGACCATGCTTCTGGAATTGCGCCGTTCGCTGCGATTGCTGCGCGCAACTTTAGCCGAAAAACAAGCGGCGCTCGATGAAGTGAATCAACTCCGCGGTCTGCTCCCGATGTGCTCTTACTGTAAGAGCATTCGCGACGATGAAGATTATTGGCATGAGGTGGGCCATTACATTTCCGATCACTCGCGCGTGGAATTTTCGCACGGCGTCTGCCCCAGTTGCCTTCCGGAAGTGATGAAGAATGCCGAGCGCGATGTCGCTTCATTCTCGGAAGCTTCGGCTGCGTAAGGCGCGCGATTTTCCAAACGAAGTTGCCGCGAGCGATGCCGCCGTGTAGTGGCGGCGAGCCATGCAAAATCGTCTCCTGCCGCCGCTGCTTCTCCTGGCGGCTGCGCTTCTCTGGAGCCTCGGCGGCGTGCTCATCAAATCGATCGATTGGGCGCCGATGGCTATCGCCGGCGGACGAAGCGCGATCGCCATTCCGCTAATGTTGCTCTTCGTTGGACGGCCGCAATTTACTTTTTCCAAAGCGCAAATCGGCGGCGCGATCGGCTACGCGTTAACGGTCGCGCTTTTTGTCATCGCCACTCGCATGACCACGGCGGCGAACGCAATTTTCCTGCAATACACTGCGCCGATTTATGTCGCGCTCGTCGGCCGCTGGTATCTCGGCGAACGCACGTTGCGCATCGATTGGCTGGTCATCGCCATCGCGCTCGGCGGCATCGCACTTTTCTTTTTCGATCGCCTGACCGTCTCGGGATTTCGCGGAAACCTCATCGCCCTGGCTAGTGGAATGGCCTTCGCCTCGGTCGCGATTTTTTTGCGCAAAGAAAAAGGCGGCTCGCCCGCGACCGCGATTATTCTGGGCAACATCATCGTCGCGCTCGTCGGCCTGCCCTTCATGTTGCAGTCGCCGCTCGGGCCGGGTGGGGGATGGCGCTTGCTCTTGCTCGGGACGCTGCAACTCGGCTTCCCCTATGTGCTTTATGCGACGGCGATCAAGCATGTCACCGCGTTGGAGGCGACGCTGATTCCGCTTCTCGAGCCGGTGCTCAATCCGCTGTGGGTCATGCTGACGTTAGGCGAACGGCCGGGGCCGTGGGCGATCGTCGGCGCGACACTTGTCCTCGGCGCGGTCTTGGCGCGCGGTGCGCTGATGATTCGCGGCCGCGGAAAAAATGCAATGACGGCGTCGGCCTAACGAGTGATTTCGCGCGCGCGTCCGAATTATTTTTTCTCGGCCGAAACATCGGACGCGGGACGAGCATCGTAGAGCGCGGCGTAAAGACGCTCCAGGCCGAGCGGCTTCGCGAGGACCGCAAACGCTCCGTGTTTTTCCATGGCCGCAGTCGACGCAACTCCGGAAACCAGGATGATGCGCGCCGCCGGATCTTTCGCCAAAATCATGCGGCACGCGGTCGCGCCATTTAAGCGCGGCATGGCGTAATCCATCAGCACGACATCGGGCCGATGGCGGCTATAACTTTGGATTGCTTCCAAGCCCGAGCCGACCACTTCGACAACTTCATGCCCGCAACGAACGACCAAATCGGCCAGGGTGACGCCGACACTTTTTTGGTCATCGGCGATGAGGACGCGCACGCCGGAAAGTTGCAGAATTTTAAGGGATTGCGAGGAACGAGCACGCGGAATTGTGCGGCGGGCGCGCTCCCAAGACGTTCCCGTACATGTTGTCATCCTGAGCCGCGCAGACGGCGAAGGACCTCACGCAGGGTCCTTCGCTTTGCACGAGCTCCGCATGAACCAAGAACCCTGTGCGAGGTCCTTCGGCGCGCTGCGCCAGCCTCAGGATGACAGCGTGGGGGCAGGCGTTTCATTTTATCCGCCTAACGAATCGTCATCCAGGTCGAATCTGCTTCAGGATCATCGGGTCAATCATCAGAGTCGTTAGGCGCGGCTGTCGGCGAAGCGATGGGTCCCGCGCGTCGATTGCTCCGTTCGCGACCGGCTGCGCTGCGTTTCGTTGATTTTGCTGCGCGCAGTTCTTTGGCGGTCGGTGGCGGCGCGGGATGTGGATGCGTCGCGCGATAATGTTGCGTAACCAAACCGAGAACGAACGCCGCGAGCACACAGGCGATCGCTTTTTTCTCCTCGGGCGTGAAGACGAAAACCTGGCGACGAACAGGTGGTCGCGGTTTCATTGCGCTCGCCTCGGCCGCACGCGCAATGCACGATATTTGCCGCGTATTTTCCTGTTATAAAAACGCGCCTTCGAGTCCGCGGAGAGCAGTTCGCGATAGATCGTGGCCGGAACTTCGAGATAGCGATAGATCAGCCCGTCGCGAAATTCGATCTCGAGCGCGTGCAAACTTTTGCTGTAGCCGACAGCGTTGAGCGCGCTCGAAGCAATCGCCTCGCGCCGGATATGCGAGGTGATCGGCTCGACCGTCCGATCCGCGGCGGAGGAAGGCGACGCGAGATAAAGCGCGGCGATGGCGATAATGACCAACCCTCGGCAATCCAAATGAGAGCGCGAGCCGTGCATGATAATGTGATACGGAATTTCAGGGCGAAAGTTCGCGACGGCCGCGAAATTTCTGAAATCGAACCATGAATTCCTACGACGCGATCATTCTCGGCGCCGGTCACAACGGCCTCGTTGCCGCCGCCTACTTGGCACGCGCGGGCTTGAGCGTTTTGCTTTTGGAGAAGAACGATTACATCGGCGGCGCGACCACTTCGCAGAAAGTTTTCCCCGATTACGACGCGCTGCTCTCGCGCTATTCTTATCTCGTTAGTCTGTTTCCGGAGAAGATCATTCGCGATCTCGGATTAACGCTGGAACTGCGCCGCCGCGCAACCGGTTCGTTCACTCCTTACATTAGGAATGGCGAACACGACGGCTTGCTGTTGAGCAACCTTTCGGAGGAAGCGAGCCGCGCTTCCATGCGCTCGTTAACCGGCACCGAGAATGAGTTCGAGCGCATGCAGGAATTTTACAATCTATCGCGCGTTTTCGCTGAGCATTCCTGGGACAGCATGCTCGAGCCGCTGCTGGCGAAGGATGAATTCCGCAAGCGTTTCGATGCGGATGCGGTTTCTCGCGAAGCGTGGCGCAGTCTTGCGGAAGAACCAATCGGCTGCGCGATCGAACATTATTTGCAGAACGATCTCGTCCGTGGGCTGGTCATGACCGACGCGAAAATCGGCATCTTTACGCATCCGCACGACGACTCGTTAGTCCAAAATCGCTGTTTCCTTTATCACCTCATCGGCAACAAAACCGGTGAATGGAAAGTGCCCGTTGGCGGCATGGGCGCGGTCGCGCGCGAACTTGAGCGCGCGGCGCAGACGAGCGGCGCGGAGATGATGACCAAGGTCGAGATCGCCGCCTTGCAGGTCGATGGAAAAAGCAAAACCGTGGAGTTTGAGCACGAAGGAAAACGGCAAACGGTTGAGGCGCGATTTCTCCTGGTAAATTTCGGCCGCAACGTTCTGGCGAAATACATCGGCGCGCCATATCAAGCGGACGCGGCCGACGAAGGCTCGGTCTTCAAGATCAACATGCTCCTCCGGCGTTTGCCGAAATTGAAAGCGCATCGTTATCCGGCGGCGGAAGCGTTCTGCGGCACCTTTCACACCGACGAAGGTTACAAGCAGATGAACCAAAGTTACGCGCAAGCGGCGCGCGGAATTTTGCCCGATAAACCGCCGAGCGAGGTGTATTGCCACACCCTGACCGACGACAGCATTCTTTCGCCGGAATTGCGCGCGCAAGGATTTCACACGCTCACTCTTTTTGGAATCGACACGCCCTGGAAGTTGTTTGCGAGCGAGAACGACGAGATGCGCGGAGAAGCGGAAAAGCGTTTTCTCGCGAGCATGAATCAATGGCTGGAAGAGCCGCTGCAAGATTGTCTGGCGCTCGCGCGCGATGGCCGGCCTTGCCTGGAAAGCAAGAGTCCGGTCGATATCGAGAACTCGTTAGGCCTTTATCACGGCAACATTTTTCAGGACGCGCCGAGCTGGCCCTTCGCCACGACCGCAGCGCAAGCCGGCACCTGGGGCGTAGAGACGGAATGGAAAGATGTTTTTCTTTGCGGCTCGAGCGCGCAACGCGGCGGCGCGGTCAGCGGTATTCCTGGTCACAACGCAGCCATGAAAGTGCTCGAGCGGGTGAAAGATTCGACTCGTTAGACCGTTCGCCGGCGCATCCGTCCGCGACACCGCGCGGGAGCGATTCGGTAAACGGAGATGAGCAAGATCGATGTCGACGAAGCCGGCCTGATTGTTCCCTGCCCGAGTTGCGGACAGAAGAATCGCCTGCGCTGGGAGCGCGTCGGCGGAACTTTTCGTTGCCCAAAATGTCGCGCGGAACTTCCGCCACCGCGGGTGCCGATCGATCTGAAAACCGAGGCCGCTTTCAATAGCCTAACGAGTCGTTCGGCGCTGCCCGTCCTGGTCGATTTCTGGGCGCCCTGGTGCGGACCGTGCAAAATGGTTGCGCCCGAATTCAACAAAGTCGCGGCCGAAGGCGTGGGCCGTTGGTTGATTGCGAAAGTGAATACGGAGGAGCTGCAATCATTGAGCGCGCGGTTTCGAATCACAGCCATTCCGACGATGGCGCTCTTTCAAGGCGGACGCGAAATCGCCCGGCAACAGGGCGCGATGCCGGCTGCGCGGATTCGGCAATTTATCGAGCAGCACAATCCGCCGGGCGGATAACCGCTCGTTAGGCAATCTCGCTCAGCTCGGGCGCGAAAAGATTCGCGGCGATCTCGACGACCTTACCTTCCACGCGCTCGAATTGGTCGGTCGCGCGTTTTTCCAGCCGCGCGAAATCGAAGCCACGCAATCGCTCGTTTTGCGAGAGACGTCCGAGCGAACGCCAGAGCGATTGCTTCCCGGTGATGCCTAACGAGAGGCTTTCCAGCGACTGGCCACGAAACAGATTTGGCTCGCCGGAATCGCGCAAAAGCAACTTGGCGCGCGAAAATTTTTCCATTATCCACGCGCCCGCTTTGCGCACATTGCTCTCGTCGATCGCGAGTTGCTTCATTAGCCGGCGAAGTTCGGTTTGGTCCGCTTCAATGTCGCTCCGCAATGTCCGCAGAAACGCCTCGAGCGGTTTTCCTTTATGCGCTTCGATCATGTCATCGAGCATTTCCATCGCGCCGATCGAGCCGGCCAGATGGTCATTCAGATAAACGCTGAGATCTTTCATCCTTCAAAGCGGCGACGCACGCGCAGCCTATCGGTTTTAAAAAAGTAGGCGAGCAGCTTGTGGATTTTTACATCTGCGCCTCGGCGAGTAACGTGGCCTCGTGCCTCCTTCGTCTTTCTCGGCGCTTCGTCGCTTTGCGCAAAACACGGCGCCTGCGGATGCGCCGGTGGTCGCCGCTCCACAGGAGGAATTTTGCGAGCTCTGCAACGTTCGCTTGCCCTCAGAACATCGCCACATGCTGGAAATGGCGACGCGCAAAATCGTCTGCGCCTGCGGTGCCTGCACCATGACTTTCGTGCCGGTGGTCGACGGAAGATTTAAAGTCATCCCGCGAGATGCGCGCGCTTTGACTGATTTTCAAATCGCTGACGCCGATTGGGAAAGTTTCGCGCTGCCGATCAATCTGGCGTTCTTCTTTTATCACACGCCCGGCCAAAAAATGGTCGCCCTCTATCCGAGCCCGGCGGGCGCGACCGAATCGCTCCTGCCTTTAACCGCCTGGCAAGCACTCGTTAGGCAAAATCCATTCCTCGAGGAAATGCAGGCGGACGTGGAAGCCTTGCTCGTCCATCGCGTGCGCGAGACGCGGCAGTATTTCATCGCGCCGATCGATAAATGTTTCGAGCTGGTCGGTTTGATTCGCATTCATTGGCGCGGCTTCAGCGGCGGGGAAGAAGTCTGGCGCGAGATCGACCAATTTTTCGCGCGTCTGCAAGCCTGATGCCCGAGCTCAATTTCAAAATCACAGGAGTCGAACCGGCCTCGCGCGGGATTGCGCCGCTGCTGCATTTCAAGCTCGAGATCACGAACACACCGGAGACCGAAGCGATCCAGAGCGTGATGTTGCAATCGCAAATCCAAATCCAGGCGCCGCAGCGTTCCTATTCGCCTAACGAGAAAGAAAAATTGGTCGAACTTTTCGGGACGCCGGAGCGTTGGGGACAAACGTTGCGGACGAAACTCTGGGCGCTGGCTAACACGACCGTGCGCGGATTTACCGGGCGCACGGAAACGATTCTTTCGGTGCCATGCACTTTCGATTTGAACGTGACAGCGACGAAATATTTTCAGGCGATGGAAGGCGGCGAAGTGCCGCTGCTCTTTTTATTTAGCGGGACAATTTTTTATGCGGGCGCGGGCGAGCGATTGCAGGTGCAGCAAATTTCCTGGAACAAGGAATGTGAATATCGGATGCCGGTCACGGTCTGGCAGGAAATGATGGATCATCATTATCCAAACACTTCATGGCTCGCGCTCGACCGCGGCGTTTTCGATCGCCTTTACGAATTCAAACGACGCGAAGGTTTGGGTTCGTGGGAGCGGGTTTTGGAGAAGTTGCTCGAGCCGCATTTATGAATCGCGAGCTGGTCGAGAAGGTGGTGAATGCGGTTCTTTACGAGGGCTACATTCTTTATCCTTATCGCGCGTCTTCGAAGAAGAATCGGCAGCGTTTTACCTTCGGCCGAATTTATCCGGAAGTTTACGCCGCGGCGCAGGAAGGCCGCGAGCCGGCGCTGATGCAAACGCAGTGTTTGCTGCGCGATGAATCGAAGGACGCGGCCGTCCATATCAGTCTGCGCTTTTTGCATCCGATGGCGCGCGAAGTCGGACGACTGAGCGAGCCCCTGGCGGAATGGCCGGCGGAAGGCGAACCGGAATTTGCGATTGTGCCGGAGTTGCAGGTTGGCGCGAAACGTTTGCAGACCTGGCACGAAGCGGTCGAGCAAACGATCGCGATTCCGCAGCAGTCGTTAGGCAAATCGGCTTCGTCGATTCATCCGTTTCAATTTCCAGAGTCGCGGAAGTTAGAGCCGTTGCGCGAAACGGATGGCCGGGTTGTCGGCGTGGTGGTGCGACGGCAAAGCGCGATCAGCGGAGTGATCGAGTTTGTGACCGAGCCGATCGACGAAGTGGTGACAAAGGTGACGATTCAAATTCGCAATCAAACGCCGGTTCCGCCTAACGAGTTAGAAAATCAGGACGCGATTCTCATGCGCATCATGGCTTCGACGCACACGATTATTCATCTCGAAGGTGGAAGCTGTTTGTCGCTTTTCGATCCGCCGGCCGGTTACGAAGACGCGGCCAAGGCGTGCAAGAATATCGGCGCCTGGCCGGTCCTGGTAGGCGAGGAAGAGAAGCACGAAAATGACGCGATGCTTTCGTCGCCGATCATTCTTTATGATTACCCGAAGATCGCGCCGGAAAGCGCGGGCAATCTCTACGACGGCCTGGAGATCGACGAGATTCTAACGCTCCGCATCCAAACCATGACGGACGAGGAGAAGGCGGAGATGCGCGAGATTGACGATCACGCGCGGCGCATTCTGGAGCGCACGGAAATGATGCCTAACGACCACTTGCTGCAGATGCACGGGACGATGCACGAGACGCACCCATCGAC
This sequence comes from uncultured Chthoniobacterales bacterium, assembly GCA_964235895.1. Taxonomy (GTDB): domain Bacteria; phylum Verrucomicrobiota; class Verrucomicrobiia; order Chthoniobacterales; family UBA10450; genus JACCTI01. The sequence goes on along the minus strand of CAXSCV010000011.1, from coordinate 42,661 downwards.
CGCGGCGGAAGATTTTTTTAATCCAAAAGAGAAGCGCAAAACAGTCACGGTCAATGGCGTGGAACTGAAGGTGGGCGATCGCGTGCGCATCCGGCCGAAGCGGCGCGCGGATGCATTCGACATGATGCTCGCGAACAAAATCGGGATCATTGAAGCGATCGAAGAAGACGTGCAGGACGAGGTGCATCTCGCGCTCGTGGTGGAAGATGATCCGGGCCGTGAGCTGGGTATGGCGCGCCAGCCGGGCCATCGATTTTTCTACGGCGCCGATGAGGTCGAACCGGTCTAACGAGTGATGGATTAACGATGCGCATCCTGGTCGCCGGCATCGGAAATATTTTTTTTGGCGATGATGCTTTTGGTTGCGAGGTCGCTCAGGAAATGTCGCGGCGAACCTGGCCGGAGAATGTGCGAGTGCAGGATTTTGGAATTCGCAGTTACGATCTCGCGTACGCAATCAGCGATCATGACGTTTCTATTTTGATCGATGCCACGCCGCGCGGTTCGCCCGCGGGAACGGTCTATTTGATTGAGCCGGATTTAAATCAACTGGACGAAGACGACGATGAGGTCGTAAATGCTCACAGCATGAACCCCGTTCGCGTTCTGCAAATGGTGCGATCCTTGGGTGGCGCGCCGCGACAACTTTTCGTTGTCGGCTGCGAACCGGAAGTCCTCGAGCCGGAAGACGGCGCGATGGGATTAAGCGAGAAAGTGCGCGCGGCTATTCCATCCGCGATCGCCATGATCGAAGAACTGATTCGCGATTTGCTCGCGGGCAGAAAAATTTCATCGGACCCGCAGCGGATTGAATCCAAAACGGGCGGCGGTGCGATTCAGTCAATGGAGGAACCGATATGAGTATTGCACTTTGGGCATGGATAATTTTGGGAGGCTTGATCGTGCTCGCGATCATTATCTCCATCATCGCGATGATGCCGGAACTGATTCGTTACATGAAATTGAAGAGCATGTGAGCTGGCAGTTTTGGAAATTCTAATCGCAGATTTTATGAGTTAGCGCGGGTTTAACAGAGAGACGTTTGCGCGAGCGTGCGCGCATTCGCGAAAAATAGGAGGAGCAAACTATGGCAATGGAATCACCCCAAATCATCGCGGATCGGCCACCCGATGTGAAAGAGATCCACGTCGTCTGGATGACCACCGGTTTGAGTTGCGATGGCGATTCGGTCTCGGTCACGGCGGCTTCTTTGCCGAGCATCGAAGACGTGGTCATGGGCGCGATTCCCGGGTTGCCGAAAGTGCATCTGCACAATCCGGTGCTGGCCTACGAATGCGGCGACGACTTCATGAAATGGTGGTTCGACGCCGCGGCAGGGAAACTCGAGCCGTTCGTCCTCGTTCTTGAAGGCTCGTTGCCTAACGAGAAGATCAAGAGCGAAGGATATTGGGCCGCGCTTGGGACCGATCCCGATACTGGCCAACCAATTACGACTAACGAGTGGATCGATCGGCTCGCGCCGAAAGCGACCGCGATTATTGCTGCTGGAACTTGCGCGACTTACGGCGGCATTCACGCCATGCAGGGAAATCCGACCGGCGCGATGGGCTTGGCGGATTATCTCGGCTGGGGTTGGAAATCCAAAGCCGGTTTGCCGATAGTGAACGTTCCCGGTTGTCCGGTTCAGCCCGATAACATGATGGAGACGTTGCTCTATCTATTATACCAGGTCGCCGGTCTCGCGCCGATTATTCCGCTCGACGATCAACTGCGTCCGACCTGGCTCTTCGGCAAAACCGTTCACGAAGGTTGCGATCGCGCCGGTTATTATGAACAGGGAGATTTTGCGAAGGAATACGGCTCGCCGAAATGCCTGGTGAAAATCGGATGCTGGGGACCGGTCGTGAATTGCAATGTGACCAAGCGCGGCTGGATGGATGGCGTGGGCGGTTGTCCGAATGTCGGCGGCATTTGTATCGGCTGCACCATGCCGGGCTTCCCGGATAAATTCATGCCGTTCATGGATGCGCCTCCGGGCTCGGCGCTTTCGACCAAGGTGGTGCAGACGTGGGGCGGCATGTTGCGTTTCCTGCGCGCCGTCACCAACACCACGGTGAACAAAGAACCGAAGTGGCGTCATCCGCGCGCGGAACTCACCACCGGTTACGAACCAAAATATTACGCGCAGCACGGCCGCAATTAGACTCGGAGAATCAGTATGCCAGAAACAGAAACAGCACCCGCTCCACAGAAGTCGACGGACTCCGGAAATCTCGTCGAGATGTCCTGGGATCCGGTAACTCGGATCGTCGGCAGTCTCGGAATTTATACGAAGATCGATTTCGACGCGAAGAAAGTGGTCGAGTGCTACAGCACCTCGTCCATCTTCCGCGGCTACTCGATCTTTATGCAGAATAAGGATCCGCGCGATTCGCATTTCATCACTAGCCGCATCTGCGGAATTTGCGGCGACAATCACGCGACCTGTTCCTGTTACGCGCAGCAAATGGCTTACGGCGTGAAGCCGCCCGCGCTCGCGGAATGGATCGTCAATCTCGGCGAAGCGGCCGAGTACATGTTCGATCACAACATTTTTCAGGACAATCTGGTCGGCGTCGATTTCTGCGAAGTGATGGTGAAAGAAACGAATCCAAGCGTGTGGGACAAAGCGCAACGCACGCCCGCGCCGCATTCGGCGGATCACGGTTACAAGACGATTGGCGACATTATGAAGGCGCTGAATCCGTTCGAAGGCGAATTCTATCGCGAGACCTTGCAGGTCAGTCGTTATACCCGCGAAATGTTTTGTCTGATGGAAGGGCGGCACGTCCATCCGTCGACCTTGTATCCCGGCGGCGTCGGCACCGTTCCCTCGATCCAAGTCTTCACCGATTATCTCGTTAGGCTGACGAAGTATGCGGAGTTTATGAAGCGCTGCGTGCCGCTGCATGACGATCTCTTCGATTTCTTTTATGAAGCGTTGCCCGGTTATGAAGAAGTGGGCAATCGCCGCATCCTGCTCGGCTGCTGGGGTTCGTTCCAGGATCCCGATGTCTGCGATTACAACTACAAGACGATGGGTGATTGGGGCCGCGCCATGTACGTCACGCCGGGCGTGATCGTCGATGGCAAACTGGTCACGAACGACCTGGTCGACATCAACGTCAACATGCGCATCCTGCTCGGTTCTTCTTATTACGAAGACTGGGCGGACAGCGGCGAAGTTTTCGTAAAGAACGACCCGTTAGGCAACCCGATCGACAAACGGCATCCGTGGAATCAAACGACGATTCCGAAACCGCAGAAGCGCAACTTCGCCGACAACTACAGCTGGGTCATGTCGCCGCGCTGGCTCGACAAACGGACCAACGATCATCTCGCACTCGACACCGGCGGCGGACCACTCGCGCGTTTGTGGGCCACCGCGCTCTCCGGGTTGGTCGATATCGGTTACGTGAAAGCGCCGGGCGATGGCTCGGTGAAAATTCGCTTGCCGAAAACCGCCACCAAACCGGACACGGAATTCACCTGGCGGATTCCGAAATGGGCTAACACGATCGAACGCGATCGGGCTCGCACCTATTTCCAAGCCTACGCCTGTGCTTCCGCCTATTATTTCATCGAGAAAGCGATGAAAGAAGTGCATGCGGGACGCACCGCGACCTTCACGCCATTCAAGGTTCCAGACGAAGCGATCGGCTGCGGTTTTCACGAAGCGGTTCGCGGCGTGTTGTCGCATCACCTGGTCATTCGCAAAGGCAAGATCGCGAATTATCATCCGTATCCGCCGACACCGTGGAATGCGAATCCGCGCGACATTTATGGAACGCCCGGGCCTTACGAAGACGCGGTGCAAGGTTGCCCGATCTTCGAAGAAAATGGACCGGACAACTTCAAGGGCGTCGATATCATGCGCACCGTGCGCAGTTTCGATCCTTGTCTGCCGTGCGGTGTCCACATGTTCATGGGCAATGGCAAAGTCCTGAAGCGCAAGCACACGCCCACGGCTTTTGCGGGGCTGGCGCACTAACGGTAATGCATTTTCTTCGCTCTCCTCTCGCTCACGAGAGGAGAGGAGAGGGGGATCGCGTTTGCATGAGCACTTTGGCGATAGCCTTGGCCGTTCTGCGCGCGAGGGAGTCTACGGTTCACACTAATAATTTATGATCACACTCGAAGCCCAACCTGACGAAATTTACGACATCGAACTCGAGCACAGTTTGCTCGAAGCGAACGCCAAGCTCGCGAAAGACAACCGCGCGCTTCTCGATCAACACGGCATCACCGCAATCGATTTCATGGGCGCGATCGGTTCGGGCAAGACGACCTTGATCACCAAGCTCGTTGAAAAATTAAAAGACAAAATGGGCGTGGCGGTTTTCAACGGCGACGCCACCACCAGTGCGGATGCCGATGCCATCGCCAAACAAAATGTGCCAGTGGTGCAGATCGCGACGATCAACGGTTGCCATCTGGATGCCAATCTGGTCGGCAAAGGTTTGAAGCGGATCGAACTGGAAAATCTCAAACTCATTTTCATCGAGAACATCGGAAACCTCATTTGCCCGGCGGAATTTCCCCTTGGCTCGAAAGCGCGCGTCGTCGTCGTTAGTGTGACCGAAGGGCCGTGGATGGTGCGCAAACATCCGCACATGTTCCTCGGCGCCGAGTTGGTCGTGATCAACAAAATCGATCTCGCCGAAGCAATGGAAGTGAGCGTCGACGAGCTGATCAAAGATGTGAACACGTTGAAGCCGGGCCTGAAGGTCATCCCGACCAGTTGCAAACGCGGCACCGGGATCGACGAAGTCGCCGAGACACTTCTTTCATTCTGAGCGCGATGAGCAAAGCCTCGATCACCGGACGAACGACTGAAGCCTTGGAGCCGGCCCGCCCTCGGGCCGGAGTGCATTTTCCGCAACTCGCCGGCGCGCATTAAGAGCGAAACCAATCAATGCACGAATTCTCGATCGCCTGCAGCTTGGTCGAGAAGCTTCTGGAATTCGCCGCACAAAATCCCGACAAGAAAATCGTCGAAGTGCGATTGGAAGTCGGCGAGTTGAGTTTGATCGAAGAAGATCAGTTGAGCTTTTCTTACGAATCGGTCATCACGGAGACGCCCCTGGCCGGTTCGAAATTGCTCATCGAAAAGCTCGAGGCGCTCGTGGAATGTTCTCACTGTTCTTATCGTGGCCGTCCGAAATATTGGGATCACGCCCTCGCGGGAATGTCGGTCGCGACGCTGGAATGCCCGGGATGCGGCAAAGCCGCCAGCCCCATCGCGGGCGATGAATGCGAGATTAAATCCGTGAAATTTTTGCAGCAAGAGCCGGCCGCATTTTGATCTCATGACGTTGCTCTCGATTTTATTTCTCGGCTTCTTTCTCGGAATGCGGCACGCGACTGATTCCGATCACGTCGTCGCAGTCACCACCATCGTCAGTCGCCAACGCCGCGTTGGCCAAGCCGCGCTCACTGGAATTTTCTGGGGAATCGGTCACAGCCTCACACTGCTCGTCGTCGGCGGCGCGATTATTTTATTCGGCATCGTTATCCCGGAACGCGTGGGCCTGAGCTTGGAGTTTTGCGTCGCGCTCATGCTCATCGTCCTCGGCGTTTTGAATTTGCTCAGCTTCAAACGCGGCGTGCGCGATGCGATCGAACACAAAACGCACGCGCACGAGCACACGCATTTGCACGGCGACTATGTTCACGCGCATGCGCACGGTCATGGCTCGACCGAGCACGGCCATGAGGAAGATGCCGTGCCGCCCGCGCAACTCGATCGCTGGTTTGGTCGCTCCGAAAGTTATCGGGCGCTTCGTCCAATTTTCATCGGCATCGTGCACGGGCTCGCGGGGTCGGCCGCGGTCGCGTTACTCGTTTTGCCGATTATTCGCGATCCGATTTGGGCGATGGCTTACTTAATGGTTTTCGGCGTCGGCACGATCGCGGGGATGATGTTGATCACCGCCGCCATCTCCGTGCCGGTCGCGTATTCCGCGCAACGTTTTCGCTTTTTCAATCACTGGATCGGCTTCAGCGCCGGCGCACTCAGCCTCGTCTTCGGCGCGTTTCTCGTTTACCAAATCGGATTCGTCGACGGGTTGTTTACGCGCTGAAGACCGTGGCAAAACGCGAGCGCGTCAAAGTGGTCGCGCGCGGCGCCGTGCAAGGCGTGGGGTTTCGTCCGTTCGTTTATCGGCTCGCCACCGAACTGCGGCTCGGCGGTTTCATTCTTAATTCCAGCGCCGGAGTCTTTATCGAGGCGGAAGGCGAAAGCGACGTCGTGCGCCAATTCCTGAAACGGCTCGAAAACGAAAAGCCGTCGCTCGCGGTTCTGCAAAGTCTGGAAGCGTCCTTTCTCGATCCGATCGGTCACAAGCAATTTGAAATTCGCCAGAGTACCGATGCCGGCGCGAAGACCGCGCTGATTCTTCCCGACATCGCAACCTGCGGCGATTGTCTGCGCGAAGTCTTCTCGCCTAACGACCGGCGGTTTCGTTATCCGTTCACTAACTGCACGAATTGCGGTCCGCGTTTCTCGATCATCGAAGCGCTTCCTTACGATCGCGCGAATACGTCGATGAAGAAGTTCGCGATGTGTTCGGATTGCGAACGTGAATATCACGATCCGGCCGATCGCCGCTTCCACGCGCAGCCGAATGCCTGCCCGCGCTGCGGACCGCAGCTCGCGTTTTGGGACTCGTTAGGCAAGATCGTCGCAACGAAAAACGATGCGCTGCTCGAGGCGGGGGAAACGATTCGCGCGGGAAAGATTCTCGCGCTGAAAGGGCTTGGCGGATTTCAGTTGCTTGTCGATGCGCGGAACGAGGATGCAGTCGTTAGGCTGCGCGCGCGCAAGCATCGCCAGGAGAAACCGTTTGCCGTAATGTTCCCGTCGCTCGCGGACGTGCGCGACGCTTGCGAAATATCGGAGCTGGAAGCGCGTCTGCTCAATTCCCCGGAAGCGCCAATTGTTCTGGTGCGAAATCCACTCGCCTTGGCGCGTAGCGTTGCGCCGGAAAATCCGAATCTCGGCGCGCTCTTGCCGAATACGCCGCTGCATCATTTGCTTCTGCGCGACCTCGATTTTCCTGTGGTCGCGACCAGCGGAAATTCGAGCGACGAGCCAATCTGCACCGATGAACGTGAAGCGCTCTTGCGTCTCGCGAAAATTGCGGACGGTTTTCTGGTGCACGATCGACCAGTCGTTAGGCCAATCGATGATTCGTTGGCCAGAATCATGTGCGATCGCGAATTGATCCTGCGGCGCGCGCGTGGGTTCGCACCTTTTCCGATTCCTTTGCGCCATTCCGTTCCGACCACGCTCGCCGTCGGAGCACATTTAAAAAACACGGTCGCCTTGAGCGTGGACGCTAATGTCTTCGTTAGCCAACACCTCGGCGATCTGGCGACTACTCAGGCGCAGCGCACTTTTCTTGCGGCCACGGCTGATCTCCCGCGTCTTTATGACGCAAAACCAGAGATCGTCGTTTGCGATCTTCACCCCGACTACTTATCAACGAAGTTCGCGCGCGAACAGCCGGCGCGATGCTTGCAAGTGCAACATCATTTCGCGCACATCGCCTCCTGTATGGCGGAAAACGAACTCGAAGGTCCGCTCCTCGGCGTTTCGTGGGACGGGACCGGTTTCGGCACTGATGAAACTATTTGGGGCGGCGAATTTTTGCTCGTGGAAGACGGCGGTTTTCAACGTGCGGCACATTTGCGCAGATTCCGTTTGCCGGGCGGCGATGCGGCGGTGCGCGAACCGCGTCGCGTCGCGCTCGCGCTGATCTACGAAATTTTCGGCAACGAACTTTGGTCTAACGAGCAATTGACCCGGGCCTTTTCAACCGCGGAACTCAAAACGCTTCGCGCGATGCTGGAGAAGAAAATTAATTCGCCGCTCACTTCGAGCGCGGGTCGACTGTTCGATGGCGTAGCCGCTTTACTGCATTTGCGCGAACGGAGCAGTTTTGAAGGTCAGGCCGCGATGGCGCTTGAGTTCGCGATTCGGGGGAACATCGAGGCAACTTACGATTTCGAATTGAAAGGTGAATCGCCGATCGTGGTGGATTGGGCGCCGGTTATTTTAGCGATGATGGACGACCTGCAAGGGGATCAAGCAGTGGATGTGATTGCGGCAAAATTTCATAACGCGCTGGCCGATTGCATCGTGTCGGTCGCGCGAAAGATCGGCCAGAGAAAGGTCGTGCTCAGCGGCGGTTGTTTTCAAAATCGCTATCTGACCGAGCGAACGGTAGAACGTTTACAGGCGGCAGGTTTTCAGCCCTACTGGCATCAGCGCATTCCGCCTAACGACGGCGGGATCGCGCTCGGTCAGATCATGGCGGCGAACTGGTTGCAGCCTAACGAGTAATTTTTCCGATGGCCAAACAATCACTCAGTGCCAAACGCGAAGAAGAAATCATCGATCGCACTTCTCCGCCGGGCGAAGTGGTTTACGAGGCAATTCATGCCGAAGGCGAACACGAACTAAAGCGCAGCCCGGCCGAGCTGGCCTTGTCGGGTTTGGCGGCCGGCCTTTCCATGGGATTTTCCATGGTCGCGGAAGCGCTTCTTCGAATTCATTTACCCGACGCGGCGTGGACGCCGCTCATCACCAAGCTGGGTTACAGCATCGGCTTCTTGATTGTCATTCTTGGCCGGCAGCAACTGTTCACCAAGAACACGCTCACGGTAATTTTGCCGCTGCTTCGCGAGAAAAAATCCGGAATGCTCGGCGACGTGGCGCGGCTCTGGGCGATCGTGCTCGGGATGAATTTGGTTGGCGCGTTTGCATTCGCGTTATTCGCCGCAAAGACGACCGCGTTTTCACCTGAGGCGCGCGCGGCATTTGGACAAATCGGGCAGGTAGCAATCGCGCCGGGACTTGGCGGACTTTTCGTGCGCGCGATTGTTTCGGGATGGCTCATTGCGCTGATGGTTTGGCTCTTGCCATTTGCGGAATCGGCGCGCACCTGGGTTATCATTATCATGGCCTACGTCGTGGGACTGGCCGAGCTTCCACACGTCGTCGCGGGAAGCGTGGAGACGCTTTATCTCGTCATCACCGGAAGCCTGTCGGCCGCGAGCTGGTTCGTGGCGTATTTCGTTCCGACCCTCATCGGCAACGTCATCGGTGGGGTGGCACTGGTCGCAGTCGGCGCGCACGCGGAATTTTTCGAAGCGGAATCGAAGTCGTAGTCGCCGGCGCGCAGCGGGCGCCGAATCCGGGTGGGTTTTTCCGTGAAAATTTCTTGGCGAAATCGGACGGCGCGCTTGACGCCCCTCGTTATTTCATTAAGGAAATGCCTCGAGAATTTTCAGACCCTTCGCCGCATGAATTTTTTTACTTTCGTCGGCGTATTGCCGTTGATCTTCTTCGCTTGGATCAACTTCGCGGCCGCCGATCCGATTTACGACAACGGTCCGCCGAACAACCAGAACGGGTATGAGATTACGCACTGGATCCAGGCGGACGATTTCGTTTTGAGTGCTTCCACTCAATTGGGAAGCGTGGGTTTTTGGGACCTGGAAGTGAACAGCACTTTTACGGGAACGATTTTTTGGTACATCTACACGGACAACGGTGCGGGTAGCCCTGGGGCGCTGGTGGCCAGCGGCACCTCCGCGAATCTGACGCATGCCGCGACCGGCCCTGTGGTTTTCGGTTATCCGGAATATGTGACGAGGTTCGACATCACTCCGACCACCTTGCCGGCGGGCACGTATTGGCTCGGGCTTCATAACGGGCCGTTGACGAACAACAGCGACCAGGGACGGATTTATTGGGAAACGACGAGCATGGTCGGCTCGACCCCGAGTCGCAGTTTGGTGGCGCCCTTCACAGGCCAATGGTCGACGAACTCCGTGCCAGTGGGCTCGCCCGCCGAATTAGCTTTCCAAATCTTCGGAAGCGTTGCGACGCCAACGCCGACGCCTACACCAACGCCGACACCGACACCAACGCCAACACCAACACCAACACCAACGCCAACACCAACGCCAACGCCAACACCAACACCCAGCCCTGCGGCCCTTAGCATCGTCAACGTGGAGATTGATAATGGGATTCCGCAGGTC
>CAXSCV010000011.1:24448-32508 GCA_964235895.1 uncultured Chthoniobacterales bacterium | reverse complement strand
CCCTGCGGCCCTTAGCATCGTCAACGTGGAGATTGATAATGGGATTCCGCAGGTCAGTTTCACGACCGCCCTCGGTGAAACTTATCGACTCGAATACAAAGACACCTTGTCCGACGTAACGTGGGCGCCTGTTTCCGGAGCGATCGGGATTAGCGGAACGGGGACCGTTATAACGTTAACTGATCCCGATCCGAACACGCACAATACGCGGCGTCGACTTTATCGTGTTCGCGTCTGCCCATGTCCCGTGGAAGTGCCACCAACCGCGACCGAGCTCGTTTTTCCGAAGGCCGTGCAGATCATCTTCGACACTGTCATCGGTCAGAATTATCGCGTGGAATACAAAACGGATTTGACCGAGACAGCGTGGACCCCTTTTTCTGGCGGGATAGCAATTCCGGGAACTGGAAGCACAATCATAATAAACGACCCTTCGCGGAAGGGCGGAGTGACGCGGCGTTTCTACCGCGTTACGTTGTTGGAATAAGGGCCCGCGCGAGTGCCAGATTCCGCTGGCAGATTGCAGGCGGAGCGTCCGGGGAAGACGGCTGAAAATTTACGCTCGTCTTGCTGACGAATGGCCAAGGCGATGATAATCTATGCTGCGTGGCAGATGATCGGATTCTGCTGTCGCCGCCGAACGAAGATTATGTACCTCGCGATTCCCGGTAAATTGATTGAAATCAGCACAGACGCGCAAGGCGTGAGCATGGGCCGGGCAAATTTTGGCGGCATCGTGAAGCAGGTTTGTCTCGAGTACACGCCCGAAGTGGAGGTGGGCGATTACGTGCTCGTGCATGTCGGATTTGCTTTGAGCAAAGTCGATGAGGAGGAAGCGAAGCGAACCTACGAGGCGCTCGAACAGCTCGATCAGCTTGGCGAGCTCGACACGCCCGATGTGCTCGAGCCTAACGAGTCCGACCACGCTTTCTTCGATCGCGCGATCCCGCCCAGCGTCTCGTCCGCATGAAGTATCTCGACGAATATCGCAGCGAAGCGCTCGCCGAAAAAATCGTCGATGAAATCCGCCGCATCGTCACCCGACCCTGGGTCCTAATGGAGGTGTGTGGCGGACAAACGCACAGCATCGTCAAGTACGGGATCGATCGACTTTTGCCTAACGAGATCGAATTGGTCCACGGTCCGGGCTGTCCGGTCTGCGTCACTTCGCTTGAAATGATCGACAAAGCGCACGCCATCGCGCAACGGCCGGACGTCATCTTTTGTTCGTTCGGCGACATGCTGCGCGTGCCGGGTTCCAATGGCGATCTCCTGGTTTTAAAATCGCGCGGCGCCGACGTCCGCATCGTTTATTCGCCGAGCGATTGTTTGAAAATCGCGCGCGCGAATCCGGAGAAGAAGGTCGTTTTTTTCGCGATCGGTTTCGAGACAACTGCGCCGAGCAACGCCATGTCCGTCTGGCAGGCGAAGAAGCAAGGTCTCGGCAACTTTTCCGTGCTCGTTTCGCATGTCTTGGTTCCGCCATCGATCGCTTCGATTTTGCAATCCCCGCTCAATCGCGTGCAAGGATTTCTCGGGCCTGGGCATGTTTGCACCGTCATGGGCTACCGCGAATACGAGCCGCTGGCGGAGCGTTTTCGTGTGCCGATCGTCATCACCGGTTTCGAACCGATCGATATTTTGCAAGGCACGCTCATGACCATCCGGCAGCTTGAAGAAGGCCGGCACGAAGTGGAAAATCAATATCCGCGCGTGGTCAATCGCGAGGGAAATCGCATCGCGCAGGATTTGGTAAACAGCGTTTTCGAAGTCTGTGATCGGAAGTGGCGCGGCGTCGGTTCCATTCCGAAAAGTGGTTTCAAATTGCGTTACGAATTCCGCGAGCACGATGCCGAAAGAATTTTCGACGTGAAGGAAATCGATACGGAAGAACCGGCGCGCTGCATTAGCGGGTTGGTCCTACGCGGCGTGAAAAAGCCGCACGACTGCGCCTGTTTCGGCAAGGAATGCACTCCCGAACATCCCTTCGGCGCGACCATGGTTTCCGCGGAAGGCGCCTGCGCCGCCTACTACGCCTACGGCCGGCATCTGGAAGCGTCGCGAGAATCGATCAAGGCTGCGTGATCGCGCCCTCGTTCGAACTCTCGGTGGCCGACAAATCGTCGGAAAGCTTTCGCGATAAAGTGCTCCGCAAATGCGGCGAGAGCATAGAGATGAAGGAGAAATTCTTCGCGAAATATGCCGAGCAAATCGAGGCGCTCAGTCGCGAAATGGCGCGCCGATTTGCCGATGGCAAAAAGCTTCTCACGATGGGAAATGGCGGCAGCCTTTGCGACGCACTCCATTTCACGGTCGAGTTTACGCATCCGATCATCGAGAAGCGTCCCGCCTTTCCGGCGATCGCTTTAATGACCGATATCGCGACCATGACGGCGATCGGAAACGACAGCGATTACTCACGCATCTTCGTCGATCAATTGCGCTTGTTAGGCCAACCCGGCGACATGGCACTGGCCGTCAGCACCAGCGGCAAATCGCCCGATTTGATTTACGCGCTCGAGGAAGCGCGCCGGCGCGACATGCTCACGATCGCCTGGTCGGGAAAAGATGGCGGACGCTTTCCGGAACTGGCCGATTATTCATTCGTTGTGCCGTCCTACAGCATCCATCGCATCCAGGAAGTGCACGCGACGCTGGTGCATGTGTTGTGGGATTTAATCCACATCGCCGCGGGCGCGGAGGACGTGGTCTAGTGGACGACGCGCCCGCTTCCATTCTCAGCGCGAGCTGCCCGGTTCCCCTAACGAACTATAACGAGATCGTTCTCGCGCACGGCAGCGGCGGAAAACTGAGTCATCAGTTAATCGAAAAGATGATCCTGCCGCAGTTTCGGAACGAGTTGCTCGATCCGCTGCATGACGGCGCCATCTTCTCGTTAGGCAACCAGCGCGTCGCTTACAGCACAGACTCTTTTGGCGTTAGTCCGATTTTTTTTCCGGGCGGCGACATCGGGAAATTGGCCGTGCACGGCACAGTCAACGACCTCGCCATGTGTGGCGCGCGTCCACGTTTTCTTTCGGCCGCATTCATTCTCGAAGAAGGACTGCCGATGGAGGATTTCTGGCGCATCGTGCAATCGATGCAGCAGGCGGCTGCGGAAGCCGGCGTGCAGTTTGTCACCGGCGACACCAAGGTGGTCGACCGCGGAAAGGCCGACAAAATTTTCATTAACACCTCCGGCCTCGGAACAATCGATGAGGGCATCGACATCCATCCGCGACGCGCGCAGGCCGGCGACCAAATCCTGATCAGCGGAGAAATCGCCGTGCACGGAATCGCGATCATGTCCGTCCGCGAAGGCTTGGAATTTGAAACCGAAATCGCGAGCGACACCGCGCCGCTTTATGAATTGGTCGCGGCCATGATCGCAGCCGGCGTCGATCTTCATGTGTTGCGCGATCCGACGCGCGGCGGCGTGACCAGCGCGCTGACCGAGATCGCGCAGACCGCGCGGGTGGGAATGCTGCTCGACGAAGCGGCCATTCCGATCGGCGAAGAAGTGAAGGGCGCGTGCGAGATTCTTGGTCTCGATCCGCTCTATGTGGCGAATGAAGGGAAGCTGCTCGCGATCGTGGCGCGGGAAGATGCGGCGCGGGCTCTGGCCGCGTTGCGGGCGCACTCGTTAGGCCAATTCGCCGCAGTCATCGGGCAAGTCGTTGATGAGCATCCCGGCTTCGTCACGATGAAAACCCGAGTCGGCGGAACGCGCGTGGTCGACATGCTCTCGGGCGAGCAATTGCCGCGCATCTGCTAATTGGTTTGCCTCGCGAATTATTTCGCCCCGCGCGAGTCGCCATCGAGCCATTCGCCGAGGGCGCGAAAGAGCGCGCCGAAAAATGCCCCGGGGGTTTCCTTCAACGCGGCCAGCACGCGCGGACTCAAGTCCTGTTGCGGCGCGTCGAGCGTTCCGGAAAGGTGAACGGTGGTCCAAAGATAGCCGCCCTGCTCGCGCGTGAAGACGGTCTCCGCTTTCGGAAGCCATTCCAAATACTCGGGCGAGATGCCCAACTGCAACGCGCCGCCTAATGACTTCTTTCGCAGCGAAACTTCACCTTCGATTCGCAATTTTCCATTGTCTTCGATGGCGATTTTCTTCAGCGCGGCCGTTCCCTTTTCCCAACTCAGATCCGCGGAACATTCGTTCAGCTCCAGTTCCGTGAGCGACTTCCGCTTCGCGACGGAGGCGAATTCCTCTAGGAATTTCAAATCATGCAAACGCCCGCCGTGCACGCGCAACGAACCCTGCACGGAAGCGTCCTCGAGCTTTAGCGACGAACCGCGCCAATGCACTTGTCCGCTGGCCGCGCCCGCGACATAGCTCCGCCAACTTTCCGGCGTCCATTTCGGTATCGGCAGCTTTTCGAAAGCGAGAGTGAAATCGACGCTCTTATCTTCGCCCGTGCCAGCCCTTCCCTGGCCGTGAATTGAGCCGTCTTCCGACCCAAGATCGAGCGTGTAAAGCGAGAGCTCTTTCTTCGTGATTAACATGTGCGTCTGGCGCAATTGCAGATCGGGAATAAGCGCCATCCGCATCGTGCCGCCGCTCGCGCGATATTCGAAATCGCGCCCGTGCGGAGTGATCAGGAGCCGCGTCCCGAAAAATCCCGCGCGCTTATCGCGCAAACGCCAGGTCACATCCGCCGGCTCCGACGAGATGCGTTTGAGGTAGACGCGATCCGGTAGAAAAATATGAAACCACGGCTTCGCCGGCGAAGGTTCCGGCTTCGGTTCGTAAGTTTGAATTCCCACCTCGCCGCCACCGATTTCCAGATCGTCGATTTGCCAGCGGCGAAGAAAAACACCGAGCGGATTAAAGGTCGCGCGAAGATCATGGGCATTTAATTTCGTGATCGCTTTGCGTCCCTCTTTCGCTTCGAAGCGATCGGAGGTCGCCGAAAGAAACGAGCGACGCCGAATGGCCGCAAAATGCGCGTTAGGAAAATGCAAACCCTTCGCCGTTTCCTTTTCCATTTCGGCGCGAAAGGCCTCGCTCTCGACGTAACGCGTGAGCGCCGGATTCAATAACGCGACCGCGGTGAGGAGAACGACGACAAGAAGAGCGAAACCGACGAGCGCGATTTTAAACCATCGCCGCTGCCAAAAGCGCGATGCGCTTTTTTTCGTCATCGGTTCATCGGCGGCGGAGCAGGATTTGGAGGAAGCGGGTCCGGCGGGAGCGGATCGGGCGAGGGGAAAGGAAGCGGTTCGGGAGCCGGGTTCATGATGGTTAATCTTCTGAAGAAACGCTGGAATTTAATCCGGTCGCGATGCCCGCGCCGATCGAAAACATCGAGCCACCGCAGTGGCTCCTGAGGTAGGACTCGAACCTACGACCAATCGGTTAACAGCCGATCGCTCTACCACTGAGCTACTCAGGATCGTTTTGGCCGCGCCGAGATTGCGGTGATTGGTTGCGGGGGCGGGATTTGAACCCGCGGCCTTCAGGTTATGAGCCTGACGAGCTACCAGACTGCTCCACCCCGCGTCTTGAAGAGCGCTAGTATGCTGCGCGAAGTGGTGATTGCAAACGCAAAACTCGGCAGCGCGCATCGTCAGCGAGAAAGATGCGCGCACCTCTTTTCGTGCGGGGATTCGATTTGAAAAATTTGGTTGGCGCGGCGCGAGACGTGCATCTGATGCAACAACAACGCGCTCGATTTTACGCCGCAGGCGAATGGTCGCAGGCGCAAAAACTCGCGGACAAATTATGAAGCAATTACAGCAGCAGGCGTCATTGTATAAAGCGATGTCGAGCGACCTGGACTCTCCAAACCCCAGCAAAGGCAACTTGTTCGCGCGCCTGCGCAATTGGCTGACCTCGCATCACATGACGTTGATGGCGATCAAGGACACGCCGCACTCGATCGCGCTCGGCTCGGCAATCGGAATCTTTTTCGGGTTCACGCCCCTCTTCAGTTTGAAGACGCTTCTCTCGATCGGTGTCGCCTGGATTTTCAAAAGCAACAAACTGGCGGCGGCGATCGCCGTCACCTTGCACGACGTGCTGTTGCCGGTGATGCCGGCGATTTATTTGTGGGAATACAAACTGGGCATGTGGGCGATTTACGGCCGCTTCCCCGCGCGCATGGGCTTTCGTCATGTCGCGCTCAAGCAATACATGCAGTGGACGACTTTCTTCACCCTTGGGTTGCCGTTGTTGATCGGCTCGTTGTTTCTCGCGTTGCCTTCGGCGGTCGCGATTTATTTTCTTCTGCGCAAATTAATCGATCGCGCGCGCGCCGGCTCGCCCATCGCGGAATAAATCGCGCAACTTTTCCGGTGCGGGCGGCACGGGAGTTGCATCAAAAAAGGTCGCTCTTCGCTCGGCGCGTCGTTGGCGCGAATCGTGGCGGAGGCGATTTAAAAAATATGAAACCTTTCCTCGCGTCCCTTTTTAGCAGCCTGCTTCTTTGCTCCTGCGCCGACATGCACGTTACGAAAACGCAGGTCGCAAGTGTCGGCGGCAGCAACGCTCCGATCGATACGAAAGACTACGGCTCGGTTAACGGCGTGCGTATGACCACGAATTGTGGAGTGGGCGCTTCGGATCCGCGGGCGATTTACATTCGTCCGTTTTGCATCGACAACGCCACTTTCGCCGGCGACGAAGCCGCATCCGATGGCGAGATGCCGCTGCGCAAAGCGCTCACGCCGGTTTCATTCGCCACCACTTTGAAAGAGCAGCTCGAGAAAATCGCGCCGGCTCGCGTCCTGCGAGAGGACGAAACGCCGCGCACCGGCTGGCTGGTCGAAGGCGAATTTACCTTGGTCGATGGCGGCAGCGCGGTCGGCCGTTTTTTCCTCGGTCATCTGGGCTTTGGCCGCTCCTTTCTCGCGTTGCATGTGCGCGTGACGGATGTCGAAAAAGGTCTGGTCGTCTATGAATTCGATGTCGCGGGCGGGAGTCGTTTGCAAGGCTCGGCTGGAACGTTGCGGGCGAGTGGTCTCGGCCGCGCGACCGACTTTGATCTCGTGAACGCTTCGGAACGCATCTATCTCGCGTTGAGTCCGAATGCCTTTCGTTACGGCACGCGCAACGACGTTACGCTTCGTTAGGCCGCGCCGACCGGCGGGCGTTCGGCTTTGCGGTTGCCAATCAAATCGGCACGGCTACCGTGCAGCCGTTTCCAAAAAATAGTGATCGCGTTTATCCGTTTTCCCGCCCTTTTCCTGGCCTTCATTTTGTCTCTCGGCGCGGTCCAGCGGGTCGCTGCCGCCGGCGCTTTTATCATCGTTGATTCCAAGACCGGTTTCGTTTTGCAGGAAAAGGAATCGAAGGAAAAACGCCAGGTCGGCAGCCTAACGAAAATCGCCATGGCCATGGTCGTGCTCGATTGGGCGGAGCGACACTCGGGTGATCTCAACCAGGTGGCGACCGTGCCGCCGGAAGCTTTCACCAGTGGCGGCGAAAATATCATCGGCTTGCAACCGGGCGACACCAGCACCTTGCGCGATCTCCTCTACGCCGCGCTCGTGCAATCGGACAACATCGCGGCTTACACACTGGCCGATCATGTCGGCCAGGAACTGCGGGCGATCGTTCCGTCCGCGCCTGAGACATCGCCGGTCGCCTTGTTCGTCGGGCAGATGAATGCGCTCGCGCAAAATTTAAAAATGGACCGCACACGTTTTGTGAATCCGCACGGCATCGATAACAACGTGAAGCCGCTGCCCTATTCCACCGCGCTCGATATGGCGCGCCTGACGCGTTACGCCATGAACAAGCCGGGATTCCGTTTTTATGTTTCGCAAAAGGAGCGGCCGATTTCGTTTACCCGCGCCGGCAAGCGGCAGAATTATGTCTTGCGCAACACCAACGAATTGCTCGGGATGGACGGCGTCGAAGGCGTGAAAACCGGGCGCACCGCACGCGCGGGTGAGTGTCTTATTCTTTCCGCGCAACAAAAAGCCGAAGTCATTCAGCACGGTCCGAGCAGCACGACGATCATCCCGCGGCATCTCATTGTCGTCGTCCTGGGAAGCACGGATCGTTTCGGCGAAGGCCGGCAATTGCTCACGGCCGGCTGGCAACTTTACGA
>CAXSCV010000011.1:19336-24438 GCA_964235895.1 uncultured Chthoniobacterales bacterium | reverse complement strand
CTGCCCGCTCCCGGACCTGTACCGCAGCCTGACCGTGCGGGAACACCCGCCGACGATCGGCACGTTCCACGACTGCCTGCGGCAATTGCTCGCGGCCGGCTGGCAACTCTACGATCGCTGGGCCGCCAGCGGACGACCGCTCGATCCGAAAAAACTTCTCTGACCTGGCGGCGATTTTCATCTCATGAAACGTCGCATCGGTGTCCTGACCAGCGGCGGAGATTGTCCGGGATTGAACGCCGTTTTGCGCGGCGTCGCTCTGGCTGCGGACAAGTTGAATCTCGAAGTGATCGGATTCAAAGACGGCTTCGAAGGATTGCTCCCAACAGGTGCGCACATGGTGCTCGATCGCCGCAGCACGAGCGGCATCATGCCGCGCGGCGGCACCCTGATTGGCACGACTAATCGCGGACATTTCGTGGTGATAGTGGGCGCGGGCGATCGCGTAGAAGTCGCGCCGGAAATCATCGCCGCCGCGCGCAAACATTTGCAGGAACTGCGCGTCGACGCGTTGATCGTGGTCGGCGGCGATGGCTCGATGGTGACCGCGCTGCAACTGCAAGAAGCCGGGATCAATTGCATCGGCGTTCCCAAAACGATCGACAACGATCTGGCCGCCACCGCGATGACATTCGGTTTTGATTCCGCGGTCGCGACTGTGATGGATGCGCTCGATCGTTTGCACACCACGGCCACGAGCCACAAGCGCGTGATGATTCTCGAAGTGATGGGCCGGCATGCGGGCTGGATCGCGTTGCACGGCGGAGTGGCGGGCGGCGCGCATATTATTTTAATTCCGGAGATCGCATTCGATTACGGAAAAATCGCGGAAGCGCTCCGGCGGCGCGAAGAGCGCGGGAGCATTTATTCGCTCATCGTGGTGGCGGAAGGCGCGTGCCCGGCTGACGGGCAGGTGGTCGTTCGCTCGGTCGAAGAAGGCGAATATCGGCTCGGCGGAATTGGCAATGTCGTCGCCGCGGAAATCGCCGCACGCACCGGCCGCGAAACGCGCTGCACTGTGCTCGGACATTTACAAAGAGGCGGCGCGCCGTCCGCGCTCGATCGCATTCTCGGGACACGCTTCGGGGTGAAGGCGGTCAATCTCATTCACGAGCGAGAGTTCGGTTCCATGGTCAGCTATCAAAACTATCAGGTCCGCCACGTTCCGATCTCCGCCGCGGTCAATCAGTTGCGGCTCGTGCCGCACGACAGCGAACTGGTGCAGACTGCGCGAGACGTGGAGATTTCCTTCGGCGATTAGACGCTGAGCGTCTCCGCGTTGTCGGAAGGCTCGACGTAAAAAGCGATTGGCGCGCGGGAACTCGCCGCCTAACTTCCGAACCTGCCGCCGCTTTTTCCGCGCGGCGAATTTGTCCATTCTATGATCAATATTCTGCGCAAAAACCAGAAGGCACTCTGGATCGTCATCGGGCTTCTCTGCATCCCATTCGTCTTCATTTACAGCAATTCGAGCAAAATGGGCCCGATGGGCGCGAACACTTTTGGGCGCATCTACGGTCGCGCCATTCCGATGGTCGAGCTCCAGCGCAACGGCCGCCTCTTCAATCTGGCGCGCGATCTCGGCATGTACAGTTTCCTTCAGGCCATGATCGCGGGCGCGAACTCGGAGAATGAAGCCTACGTCGAGTTCACTTGGAATCGGCTCGTTCTTCGTCACGAAGCCGAACGCCTCGGGATTCATCCAAACCAGGAGCAGATCGCGACCGTGGTGAAAAATCTGCGTCCGTTCCTTGGTACTAACGGTTTCGACATCAACAAGTACAACGAGTTCTCACAAAATGTTTTGCCTTCTCTCGGCTTCAGCGAAGCGGAGATCGAGGAACTCGCTTCCGACCAATTGTCGCTCGATCGGATGCGAGAATTACTGGGCGCGGGCGTGCAAATTTCAGATGCGGAAAGCAAAGAGAACTACGAACGCGCTTACGGGAAACTGGATGTCGCGGTCGTGCGCCTGCATTCGGAAGAGCTCGCGAAAGAAATCAAAATTAGCGATGACGACATCGCGAAATATTACGAAGGAAACAAGGCGACGCTGAACACGGAAGAGAAGCGCAAGGTCAATCTGGTCACTTTCGCGCTAACCGATGAGCAGAAAAAATTGACCGGAAAAGAGCGCGTGGAAGTGCTGCAAAAGTTGGCCGACAAGGCGAATGATTTTACTCAGGCGTTGCTCGAAAAAGGCGCGCAGTTCGAGCGGGTGGCGGCGAAATTTCAGTTGCCCATTCAGACCACCGGCGAGTTCACGCAAACTGCGCCCGATCCATTATTGAAAGCGAACGCGCAACTGACCACCGCTGCTTTTCAACTCACGGCTAAAGATCCAAATAGCGATGCCGTGCAGGTGGCCGACGGATTTTACATGCTGCATTTGAGCGGCATCGATCCGGCCAGGCCGCTTACGCTCGAAGAAGCGAAGCCGAAAATTGTCGCAGCCATAAAGAGCGAACGTTTGCAGGAGCTTCTCGCCACCAAAGGCGCAGAAGCCGCGCAGAAAATTCGCGCCGACATGAAATCCGGCGCCCCCGCCGACGCTGCCATTCAGCAAGCGGGTTTCACTGCGGAAAAAATTCCGCCGTTCGCCTTGGCTGATCCGCCCACGCCAAAACCGGAGCCGGGCAAACCAGCGACGCCGCCGACGCCGGATCTTCGCGCGATCAAGGGAGCCGTGGCTGAAATGAGTCCCGGCGAAGTGAGCGAGTTAATTCCGAGCGAAAGCGGCGGGCTGATCGCGATTCTGGAAAAGCGCGAGCAACCAGAGATCGCTGGTTACGAAGCGGGCAAAGCGATGATGAATGCGCGTTTTATCAACGGCAAACGCGAGATCGCGTTTCACGAATGGCTGAGCGAACGCCGGCGCGAAGCGGGCATTCAATCGAAGGCCGGCTAGCATTTTCAGAACTCGTTAGGCGACGAGCCGGATGGATCAGCTCGAGGAAATTTTCGACGACGCCAATGGCGATCTGGCCATCGGCGAACTGGAAAGCGCGGTCGAGAAGTATCGGCGTTGCGTGGAGATCGATCCGTCGTTCTTCGATGGCTGGCACGCGCTCGGCATGGCGCTGATGAAACTTGGCCAATTTCCCGCCGCGATCGAAGCCGGCAAACGCGCCACGGAGCTTCGGCCTAACGACCAGATCGGCTGGACCAGTCTTTCGCTCTTCTACAATCGCAACGGCGAGATCAAGGAAGCCGAAGCCGCCGGGACGAAGGCGAAGATTCTTTCGTGGGGCGGAAAGATCGCCAAAGAATAACGCGCCGGGCGTTGGCGAACTAAACTTCCTTCGAAGTCGCGACGGACGATTGCTCCACCGGCGGGACGACCGCTGCGCGATCGATAATCGTTGCCGCGGGAGCCGGCACGACCGGTTGAGCTTGCGCTTCCGGCGTCGAGGTCAGCTCTTGTCCGAACTCGTCTCGCGCTTTGTGAAATTCCTTCACCGCCTGGCCCATTCCGCGCGCGAGTTCCGGCAATTTCTTCGCGCCGAAAAGGACGAGAACGATCAAGAGAATGACGATAACATCCGGACCGGCAATATTCGTTAGGCTGGCTAGTGTGATCATGGCGTATCAGAAGTTGAGAACTCTCGGCGGGGGCGAAAGTTTCGGATTAGTCGAAAGGAATTTACGAGTCCGCGCGCGTCGCTCAACCGGAATGTCTCCTGCAGGTGCAGAATGAATTTCGCCTTTTGCTTTGTAAACCGCCTCGCCATTTGCGCGGAGATTCCCATAAGCTCCGCGGTCATGAAGCTTTGGAAGTTCGCGCCAATTTTCTTTGTCGTGTCTTCTGCTGCGGCGCAAAGCATCGCCCTTCCGTGGACCGGACATGGGCACGATCCGCAACACACCGCGATCTCAAAAATAGCGTCGCAACCGATCTCGACTATCCGCTGGCAAATGCCGATCGATTTGACGCGCATTTATTGGGGCACTTCGCTCCTGGCGCATTACGGATCTCCGCTGATCACCCGGAACAACACCGTCATCGTGCCGATTAAAGATGGCGCAGACGACGGCTTCCATGTCGAGGCGCGCGCGGCTGCCGACGGCGCGATGAAGTGGACGCAGTCGACCGATTACACCGTCCCGCCGCACAATTGGGTTCCGAGTTACAACGTCGTTCTCACTCCGAAAAATCGTCTCTGGTTTGCGGGGGCTGCGGGCAGCGCGCGTTTTCGCGACAACCCCGATGCGGCCAGCGGGACGACAGGTCAGGTGTTCTTTTACGGGCAAGAAAACTACGACGCCGATCCCGCCACTTACAATTCGACGATCAAAATCAACACGCCGATCACGGCCGATCGTTATGGAAATATTTTCTTCGGCTTCCAGGTCACCGGCAGTAATCCGATCGGTCTAACGAGTGGTATCGCGCGCATCGCCGAAGATGGCAGCGGCTCATGGATCAGCGCCACAACCGCCGCGGCCGACAACAACATCGTGAAAGTCGTGCACAATTGCGCGCCCGCTTTGAGTAATGATCACAAGACGCTGTATCTCGCGGTCAGCCAAGGCGATTACGACGCGGGGTATCTGTTGGCGTTGAATAGCCGGACGCTCGCGCCAGTGGCGAAGGTGCGGCTGTTCGATCCGCGTTCGCCCGGAAATCTCTCACTGCTCCCAGACGACGGAACCGCTTCACCGACCGTCGGCCCGGATGGCGACGTTTACTTCGGCGTCTTCGCCAATACCGGTTACGGCTACAATCACTATCGGGGTTGGATGCTGCATTTCGATTCCACGCTCACGCAATTGAAGACGCCGGGTGCCTTCGGTTGGGACGACACCGCGTCGATCGTTCCCGCGGCGCTCGTCGCTTCCTATCACGGCGCGTCTTCGTATTTGCTCCTGACGAAGTACAACAACTACATCGGCGGCGGCGGCGATGGCGTGAACAAAATCGCGGTGCTCGATCCGAACGCGAGCATGATCGATCCGATCACCGGCGCTTCCGTCATGAAGGAAGTCATCACCATCACCGGGCCGACGCTGCGCGCGTTCCGCGACCTGGGGCTGCTGGGCGCGATCGCGGAGCAGGGCTTCCTCTCGAGGGCCGCGCACATGCACCTGTTCAACGGCACCTT
>CAXSCV010000011.1:12985-19326 GCA_964235895.1 uncultured Chthoniobacterales bacterium | reverse complement strand
GCCGCACGGCCTGATCGCCATCACCGGGCCGACGCATGATGGCGATTATCCGGACAATCCCGCGGCCGTGCGCGAGTGGTGCATTAACACCGCGGCAGTCGATCCCTTCACCAAATCCGCGCTCGTTAGTTGCGAAGACGGCAAACTTTACCGCTGGGATTTTGGGAGCAATGCGCTCACGGAAAGTTTGGTCCTGACCGATGGCCTCGGCGAAGCCTACACGCCAACGACCATCGGCATGGACGGCACCGTTTACGCCATCGCGAACGGAATTCTTTTTGCGATCGGAGCGGCCGCGAAATGAAACACGCGCGCATTTTGGTTTTGATTCTTTGCGCATTCGTCGATGCAAGTGCGGCGCGAGCTGATTTAGTCATGACGCTTTCGTCTTCCGTGCAAAACAGCGCGCGCGGTCGCGAGCTCGTCTTTAGCGGCACGCTCACCAACACCAGCTCGACCGAGAGAATTTTCGTGAACGATCTAGTCGCGAATCTGATCGGCGCTTCCGCGAACGAGCTCACTTATCAGGCGAATGCCTTCTTCGCCAACGTCCCCGGGATTCTCGAAGCCGGCGAAAGTTACAGCAACAGCGAGCTCTTTCACGTCTCGTTAGGCGCGAACTCGCCGGCGAACGATTACTCCGGCAGCGTGACTCTCCGCGGCGGCTCCGACATTTCGGCAAGCGTCGATCTGGCGACCTCGTCGTTCAAAGTTTTGTCGCCCGCAGTCAACCTCGTCGCGACCGATCCGAGCGCCTCCGAGTTCGGAAACGATAGCGGCACGATCACGATTTCGCGCAGCGGCGGAACGGACATTGATTTGCCAGTGGCGTTCGCAATCGTCGGCACGGCCGTCAACGGATCGGCTTACAGCGCGATTGCGCCCGCGCTCAACATTCCGGCCGGCAGTAATTCCGCCAGCCTAACGATCGCGCCGCTGCCGAATGACATCGCCGAAGGCGACCGCACCGTCATTCTCACTTTGAGCAACTCCGCGCTCTACAATAGCGGCGCATCTCCGAGCGATGCCGTCATCATTCACGACAAACCGGCGGACGCCTGGCGGTTCGAAAATTTTGGCGCGAACGCGAACGATCCCGCGGCGGCCGACAACGCGGATTGGGATCACGATGGCATCGCGAATTTGCTCGAGTTCGCGCTCGGTCTCGACCCGAAAAATGCTGACCGCGCGGGAGTGCCGGCCGGCGTCCTCAGAGGCAACTATCTCGAAATTTCTTACGTGCCGAATTCGGCCGCGACCGACGTGAATTATTCGGTCGAAGGCTCATTCGATTTAGTGAACTGGAGCGTGGCAAATGTCGAAGACGTCAGCCTCGCAAATCCCAATCCGCCTGGCCTGCGAACTTTTCGTTACAAAATTCCAGCGAGCGAAAAGAGCCCGGCATTTCTTCGTTTACGGATTTCGCGAAGCGACTCGCCGCCGCGCCCTGATCGAATCGGTGCGCTCCGTTGATGGTGCGCGATGCAGGGTTCGAACCTGCGACTTCTTGCGTGTGAAGCAAGCGCTCTACCACTGAGCTAATCGCGCAAAAGGACGCGCCGAAACTAGCGGCATTTCTCCGCCCGGCAAACATCTTTGCCGCGCCGTTTCCGCCAGAATCGACTACTCGTTAGGCAAGATTGCCTTTCACCAAATGCGCACGCGATCTTTTGGATCGACGAATAATTTCTCGCCCGGTTTCACTTCAAACGCTGCGTACCAGTCGTCGATATTCCGCATCGGACCATTCACCCGATATTGCCGTGGCGAATGCGGATCGCTCACCACTTGTTTGCGAATGGCGTCGTCGCGCAGCTTTCCGCGCCAGGCCTGCGCCCAGCCGAGAAAGACGCGCTGATCACTCGTTAGGCCATCAAGCACTGGTCCGGTTTTTCCTTTAAGCGAGGCGCGATAGGCATCGAGCGCGATCGTTAGGCCGCCGAGATCGGCGATGTTTTCGCCCATGGTCAGGGCGCCATTCACTTTCGCGCCCGGCAGCGGTTCGTAGCTGGAATATTGCGCGCCCAGCACCGCGGCACGCGCTTCAAAAGCCTTCGCATCTTCCGCCGTCCACCAGTCGCGCAGCTTCCCTTCGGCATCGAGTTTGCGGCCTTGATCGTCGAAGCCATGCGTCAGCTCGTGTCCGATCACGCCGCCGATCGCGCCGTAATTTATCGCTGCGTCGGCGCTGGCATCGAACATTGGCGGCTGCAAAATTCCCGCCGGAAAAACAATGTCGCGCAACGACCCGTTGTAAGCGTCGTTCGTTTGCGGAGTCATTTGCCATTCGGTGCGATCGACCGGACCGGCCAGCCGATTGACAAAGAACGCCCAATCAGCGGCGGCCGCGCGCCGGACATTGCCAACGAGATCGTCATCGCGCACGACCACTTTGGAATAATCGCGCGGGTGCTCCGGATAACCGACCTTGATGTTGTAGGTGTCGAGTTTCTTCAACGCTTCCACCTTGGTATCGGCGCTCATCCAATCGAGATGTTCGATGCGCGCGTGCATGGCCATTTTCAAATTCGCCACCAGCTCCTCGATCTTCGCCTTCGCTTCGGGCGGGAAATATTTCGCAGTGTAAAGTTCACCCACAGCCCAGCCGAGATTGCCGAAGCGATCGAAACGTTCGCCCGTTCCGTAATCGCCGCCGCTGACCGAATGCACCGCGCGCTTCCAACGCGCCTGCTGTTTGGCTTGGCCGGAAAGCGTTTTGTTGCGCATCTCAAACGACGCATCCGCGAAGCGTTTCGCGAGATAGGGCGCGGCGTGATCGACCACGTTGAACGCTTCCCACGCCTGCAAAACTTCCACTGGCGTGGCCGCAAAGATGGCAGCGATTTTCGGAAAGGCCGATTTCTCCGCCACGATGACGCGATCGATTTTTCCCAAGCCAGCGGCGCTCAAAAAAGGCTGCCACGGAAACTCCGGCGCGAGCCTTGCGAGGTCGGCCAGCGAAGTCGGATTGTAAATCGCCACGGGATCGCGCTGTTGCGCGCGCGTCCAACTGGCCTCGGCAATTTTCGTTTCGAATTGCACGATTTCGTCCGCGCGTTTCTCCGCCTCCGGCCATGCGATGAGCTTCAGCAATTGCGCGATGAAGTTTTGATATTTCGTTTTTTGCTCCGCGAAATCCGGCTTCAAATAATAATCGCGATCCGGCAAACCGAGCCCGGATTGGCCGAGATAAACCGCGTAATGACTCGGATCGCCGATGTCCACATCGATGCCAATGCCGAAGATCGCGCCGAAGAAATCGGCATTCTGTTTGCCCATCAAAGTGGCGAGCGCGTCGCGCGTTTTGGCCGCGCGAACTTCGGCGAGATCTTCCTTCAACGGCGTTGCGCCCGCTTTCTCGACCGCGGCTTCGTTCATGAAAGATTTGTAGAACGCGCCCACTTTCGCGGCGGTCGATTTCGGCTCGCGCTCGCTCGATTTGGCGGCGTCTTCGAGCAACTCATGCAACCTCTTCTCGGTTGTGTCGCTCATCGCCAGGCGCAAACTGTAGGCCGGTTTGTCCCCGGGAATCTGCACGCGGTCGAGCCACGCGCCGTTCGCGTAGCGGAAGAAATCGTCGCCCGGATTTGTCTTCAAATCCGCGCCTGAAAGATCGAAACCCCAACGTCCGTATTGCGGCGACGCGGTCGCGGGTTGAGCGCATTTCCCCGCGCTCAGAATGGTCAGAAAAAGAAGCGCAACCAGCGAAGGGATTTTCATGAGCGAGATTAGCGCTCCGGAAAAAGCGCGCGCAAACAGATTCGCCTGGACAACGGTTCGGCGGGCCGTGGGCGAGGGGAGTAACGCACGCTTGGCCGACGAATTAGGACTCGTTAGGCGCGGTCGTGCTTGTTCCCGAAAGACCGAGCCGTTCCGCGTCGCCGCGCAGGGCTTCGATCACGCCGGCGATTAATTCTTCCAGGAGAAGATCGAGTTCCTGCGCGCCGCGAATGATGTCTTCGCGATTGACCGCGCGCGCGAACGCTTTGTCTTTCATTTTCTTTTTCACCGAAGGGACATCGACTTCGTGAATACTTTTCGATGGCCGCACGCGCGCGACCGCCATGACGAATCCGCTCAGTTCGTCGACGGCGAAAAGCGTGCGCTCCAAAGCCGTCTCGCGCGCAACGTTCGCGTAATCGGCATGCGAGAGAATCGCGCGGCCAACTTCCTCGCACCAGGCCACGCCCACGAAGGGATGTCCTTCGCTCACGTTCTCTTCCTGGTTCGGATGACGCTCGTAATCCATGTCGTGAAGCAAACCGACCGCTTCCCAAAGTTGCGCATCCGCGCCTTTCGCGAGCGCGAAGTGCCGCATGGAATCCGCGACCGCGTAGCAATGCTTGCGCAGACTTTCGGATTGCACCCATTCATGCAGGATCGCTAAGGCGTCGTCGGTCAGATTGCTCATGTCGCCTTAATTTTTCACGTTTGCGTGAATCTGCGCGCGACAATTTTCATCGCGCATTTGACGCGGCAATCGCATCGGCTCGCTTTTCTTCGTGAACGTCGCGGCGCTCGAGAGCTGGTTGCCGGAAAAAAATTCAAGCTACTGGCTGACGCGTTTTTCTCATTCTGCGGTTGCTCGGATTTCTTTACGCGATCGCGTTTCTCGTCGCGGCGAATCAAATTCTGCCGCTCATCGGCTCCGATGGATTGCTGCCGGTTGGATTGTTTCTCGATCGGGCGCGCGAAGTTTTCGGCGGGACCGGCGGCGGCTTCGCGCGATTGCCGTCCATCTTTTGGTTCAATCATTCCGACACCGCGCTGCTCCTCGCGGCCTGGTGCGGTTTCGTTTTGTCATGCGTGGTTGTGGCCGGTTATGCCAACGCCATTCTGCTCGCGCTCCTCTGGGCGCTTTACCTTTCCTTCGTCCACGTCGGACAGGATTGGTACGGCTACGGCTGGGAATTCCAACTGCTCGAGACCGGTTTTCTCGCCATCTTTCTTTGTCCGCTGCTCGACTCGCGGCCCTTTCCAAAACGTCCGCCGCCACTAATTATCATCTGGCTTTTCCGCGCCCTCATTTTTCGCATCATGCTCGGCTCGGGCCTTATTAAAATTCGCGGCGACTCGAGCTGGCGCGATCTGACCGCGCTCTATTATCACTTCGAAACGCAGCCGCTCCCGAACGGTCTAAGCCGCTGCTTTCATTTTCTGCCGCGCGTTGTTTTACGCGGCGGCACGCTCTTCAACCACCTCGCGGAATTGGTCGCGCCCTGGTTCATTTTTTGGCCGCGTCTCGCGCGTTTAGTTGCCGCTGGCGTGATCGTTCTTTTTCAAATCGTCATCATTCTCAGCGGCAATCTTTCTTTCCTGAACTGGCTTACCATTCTGCCCGCACTCGCCTGTTTCGATGACAACTTCCTCGCGAAAATTCTTCCGCGCAGCCTAACGAGACGTGCCGAGGAACGAGCGGCCATCGCGGAACTTTCGCGCCCAATGCTGCGCACGGCCTGGACCATCGCCGCGCTCATCGGCTTCCTGAGCATTCAGCCGGTGCTGAATTTATTCTCGTCGCGCCAGATCATGAATGCGTCGTTCGATCCGCTGGAACTGGTCAACACTTACGGCGCCTTCGGCGCGGTCGGGAAGGAGCGTTTCAATATCGTCTTCGAAGGAACCGACGCCGCGACGCCGGACGAAAACGCCGTCTGGAAAGAATACCCTTACAAGGGTTTGCCGGTCGCGCTTGATCGTCGGCCGCCGCAAATCGCTCCTTATCAATTGCGGCTTGATTGGCAGATGTGGTTTGCCGCGATGGGTTCGCCTAACGAGTATCCCTGGACGCTCCATCTCGTCTGGAAACTTTTGCATAACGATCGCGGCGCGCTCAGTCTTTTTGCTGACAATCCCTTTCCGAATCACGCGCCGAATTATGTGCGCGCGGTTTGGTATCGTTACAAATTTGTTCCGCCAAATCGCGCCGGCCTTTGGTGGGAACGCGAACGTCTTGGTCCTTGGTTGACCGCGCTTTCCGCCGATGATTCCCGGTTGCTGGCCATCATGCGAGCGACGCACTGGTTGCCCTCGCCAGAAAAAGAGGCGCAAGAAACAACGCGCTAAATGAAATTTCTTATTAGTAACGACGACGGCATCGATGCGCCCGGCCTTGCGGCTCTCCTCGGCGCCGCGCGTGAATTAGGCGATCCCGTCGTGGTCGCGCCGGCCGGTCCGCAATCCGGGGTCAGCCACACGGTTACCTGGGAAGGCGCAATTCGCGTGGAACCGCGCGGCGAGAAACAATTCGCCATTCACGGAACGCCGGCAGACTGCGCGCGGATCGGTTTACTCCGGCTTGTGCCCGAGGCGGATTGGATTCTCAGCGGAATAAATCACGG
>CAXSCV010000011.1:0-12975 GCA_964235895.1 uncultured Chthoniobacterales bacterium | reverse complement strand
GGAAATCTTGGCGCGGACGTGCATTACTCGGGCACGGTCGCGGCCGTGCGCGAGGCTGTTTTGCATGGCTGGCCCGGCATCGCGGTGTCGCATTATCGACGCAAGGACGCCGAGTTGGATTGGGCCCGCGCCGGGCGCTGGATTCTTCCCGTCCTTCGCGAACTACTCGTTAGGCCAGTCGAACCCGGTCTATTTTATAATGTCAATCTGCCGCATCTCGACGCCGCCGCGCCCGAGCCCGAAGTTGTTTTCTGTCCGCTCGATCCCCACCCGTTGCCCTTGAGTTATCGGCACGAAGAAACCGGACTCTACTACGACGGCGTTTATCATTCGCGCCAACGCAAGGAAGGCGCCGATGTCGATGTCTGTTTCGGCGGCCGGATCGCCGTGACCGAGATTCGGCTCTTTTAGTCTTGCCGCGGCCAATTGCGGAAGGTTTCGTTCAGCTCCGAGAAAGACACCGCGCCTTCGAAGCCAGCAAACGTCCCGTGCTCTATCATTCCCTCTGCCGCGCGGACGAGTCCGCCCCAAGCCGCGCGCGCCAGGGCCGAGCCGACTGAGACGCGACGCACGCCCAAGCCTTCGAATTGCGAAATGGAAAACGATGCCAGCGAGCCGTGCATCAAGACGTTGACCGGTTTTGGCTCGACGGCTTGAACGATGGCGACGATTTCCTTTTCGTCCTCCACACCCGGCGCATAAAGACAATCGGCTCCGGCTTCCGCATAACTCGTTAGGCGATCGAGCACGCAACGAAACGGCTCGGGTTCAGCGACCAGCCACGCTTCGCAGCGGCCCGTTAAAATCACCGGAATTCCTGAGGCATCGATGGCTGCACGCGCGGCGCGGATGCGTTCGATTGCCAGTTCCTTCTCGTAAAGCGGTGTGCGAGTTCGGCCGGTGTTATCTTCGATCGACAACCCGGCCACGCCGGTCTGGATGCAGCGCGTTACATTTTCCGCGACGCCTTCCGGCTCCTCGGCGTAACCGGATTGAAAATCTGCATTCACCGGCAGCCCGGTCGCGGCTGCGATCTCGCGTAAATGCTCCAACATTATCTCGAGCGGAAGCGCGGGAGTGTCGTCCGGCATTCCGCGCGAAAAAGCGACGCCAGCCGATGTGGTCGCGAGCGCTTGGAAGCCGATCTTCGCCAGGTAAATCGCCGAGCCGACATCCCAGGGATTCGGCAGAATGAAGCAGCCGCGCTCATGCAGCGCTTGGAAATTTTCGACCGCAGACTTTTGACGGGAGATGGCGTCCATGGGCGAAGTTTAGCGAATCGATCTTGTCGCGCGAGCATGCCCGCGCCTTCCGGACTTGCGGCTCTGCTTGACGAACATCGCCGGGAAAGTTTCTCTGCCGGAATGCGCGGAACGATTTTCAAACACACGCGGTCGTTTGCACTTGTCCTTTTGCTTTTTGGCCTAACGAGTTGTTGGAAAAAAAGCGGTGATGCGGTCGTCATTTCCAAGGACTACGTGCCGGCATTAAAAATCGACGCTTCGCCTAATGAGGCCACGGCTTCGCCCTCAGCCGCTTCTAGCCGGGAGCTGGACGGTCGCCTTTTGCCGCCATCGCCCACGCCGGCGGACGATCAGGACGACACGGATGACTCTACCGATGACGTGCCTGATTCCGCGCAAGATTCGCGCGCGGTTGATCACGAGCAGTGGATTGCCACCGTCCGAATGGTCCGTGATGGACGCGTCGTCGACGTGCGACTGGATGAGGCGCGTTGGGACAAGCTAATGATCGGCGATCGCGTCCACGTTAGTTATCATGAGGGCAAATACACGGGCACGATCTGGAGTGCGGAGATGGATTGAGGCGCGCTTCTCTGACCGATGACTCGTTAGACTGTAACCTATGCCCGATCGGAAACGTATTCTCCTTCTCAGTAGCTCGACCGTTTTCGGAAGCGGCTATCTTGATCACGCGGAAGGGGAGATCCGCGATTTTCTTGGTCGGATTGGATGTGTGCTCTTCGTTCCTTTCGCTCTGCACGACCATGCGGCCTACGCGACCCGCACGCGTGAACGCTTCGCTAAGATGGGCTACGAAGTCGCCTCATTACATGAAGCGACGGATTTCAGGCAAGCGGTGGACGAGGCCGAGGCCATCTTCATCGGCGGAGGGAATACCTTCCTATTATTGAAGAATCTCTACGAGCGTGAACTGCTCGCGCCCATTCGCGAACGCGTCGAGAACGGCGCGGCGTATCTCGGCAGTAGCGCGGGTTCAAATGTCGCTGGCCCAACTATCCGGACGACTAACGATATGCCGATCGTCGAGCCGCCGTCGTTCGTTGCTCTCGGCCTCGTCTCGCTCCAGATCAATCCTCATTATCTTGACGTGCTCCCCGGTTCCCGACACATGGGTGAAACGCGCGAAGAACGCATCCTGCAATATCTCGAGGAAAACGAGACGCCCGTGCTCGGTCTCCGCGAAGGAGCAAGTTTGCGCGTGGAAAACGGCGAATATCAACTTCGCGGTTTAGCGGGCACGCGCTTATTCCAAAGAGGACGCGATCCTATGGAGCTCGTTCCTGGAGCGAACATCGATCTTCCTTAAGTGGTCGGGCCGAACTGCTAACGAATAAGCCTTTGCGTAAGCTTGGAGATGAATCTCAAACAGAGAGTGAAATATGCGGTCTGCGAAATTGGTCACATTCCTTTCGTGGCAAAAATAGCCGCATTTCCTAAGGTTCAACGCGTCGTGGCTAAGTTGCCCGGCCTGAGAGTTATCTACGATACGGGATGGGCGAGGTTACATCCATTTGATCGTTTTTACGGCCTCGAAACCAGCTTAACCAAGGATGCCGAGGATCAGCAACTGGCTGATCACCCATCGGCGTCTTATGCGCATTCGTATGCTGGCTCCCAGCCCGGCCCGCTCCGCGCGGTGCTGAAGCTATTATCAGATCTGAAAAATAGCACGTTTATCGACCTAGGTTGCGGAAAAGGGCGGCCGCTTTTCGTCGCCACCGAGTTCCCTTTCCGAGATGTTATCGGAGTAGAGTTATCGCCTGGTCTGGCCGAAGTCGCGCGACGGAATGCGGCCAAGATGGCTAAGCGGTATCCCTCGAGAACTCGCGTGCGAGTGGAGATCGGCGACGCAGGGAACTATACTTTTCCTTCCGGTGACATAGTTCTCTATCTCTACAATCCTTTCGCCGAGCCTGTCATCCGCAAGGTCGTGGCCGGGATTGATAGTGCCCTGAGCGCCGAGAAGAGAAGCGTTTATGTTATCTTCTGCAATCCAACTCTGGGGCACTGTTTCGACGGTTCGCTTAACTTAACCCGCTTGTTTGCCCGGACCCTCCGCCTTGATGCCACCGAACAAAACTTCGGACCAAGTCCGGAAGAACACATATCTCTTTGGCGTGGAGGTACCGCATCGGATACCAAGGAACCGCCAGTCTGAAAGCCGGCTGCTTTCTTAAAATCGTTTTTGCTGTATCAGCAAGGTGATAGATAACGATGTCGCCCGCTTCGAAACCTGGGCCTATGTATTTAGCTCGAAAAACAAGGCGATAGCCGCGACGAGTAATTTCAAGGTCTATCGCATCGTTAGATCGAATAATCCGGATGTTGGCGACCTTTCCCAATTACCGAACCGACACTGAATTGCACGCTGGGTCGACTGGTCTTGCCGGTCTATTCCCTCAAGCGCGTTTCTGCCTGTTATTCCAAAACGTAGGCTTCGACCGTTCCGATACCGGTTGTTCCATTGGTTCCTCGGACGATGGCGGTGTAGGTGCCTGGCGGGAGGGTGACGATCATGGCTGGCTCTCTGGAATCTTCTGGTTTGAGTGGGTTGTTCAGGATGTCGCTGGCCTGGTTATCGGTGATCATTCCGCCGGCCTGTGTTACCTGCCAGTCGTCGTTACTCGCGATGACGTTATTACTATCGTGTAGCTCCAACTGGGGATCAAAGAGGGGATTGGCGATGCCCGCGGCAAGAAGCGAGGGGCCGCGAGCTCGGATGAAGAGTTTGGTAGGTTGATTCAAGGTGATAAAGCCGCCGATCATGACGTTGTCATCGGTCTGAACGGAGCCTCGGGTGCTAATATTAACCAAGCGCGCGGTGCCATCGGTGCTCAGGTCATAGACTTCTACTGTCCCGACGCCGGTGCCGGAGTTTTCCCCCTGGACGATGGCCGTGTAGCTTCCTGGCTGGAGGGTAACGATAAGGGCGGGCTCTGAAGAGGCATCGGGTTTAAGACCGCTCTCGGCGATTTCACCGCCTTGGTCGGCGGTGAGAAGGCCGCCAATCTCGGTAGTCTGCCAATCTCTGTTACTGGCGATAATATTTGAGGAGTCGTGCAGCTCCAGCTGAGGGTTGAGCAAGGGATTCTGAATGCCAGAGCCGGTCAAAGAAGGACCTCTGGCGCGGATAAGGACCTTCTTCGGGGCGGAGCCGTTGATAATGAAGCCGGCAATTAAGACATTGTCACCGGTGCCAACTTGGAGACGGGTTGAGATGTTGCCGAGAGTTTGGGGAGCTAAGACCGGGGTGGCAGTGGGAATGGGTGTGCCGACGGGGGCTATGGTGGCAACGGGCGTGGGCGAAGGCTCCGGCGTGGGGGAAGGATAAGGAGTCGGCGCTGGGGTGGCCGAAGGCTCTGCCGTGGGTGTGGGAGTAGGAAGGGGGATGAGTCCCTTGATGCCTTGGGACGCGGAATTGTTTTGCAGGTTACCATCAAGGGTAGCGCTCGTAACTGTACCCACCGCCGTTAGAAGGCCATTTGTCTGCACCTTGGCGACGATGGAGACGTGGCGGATCGCTCCGGCCGGAACTGAGCCAAGAGAGGTCGAGACGACATTACCGGAGGTAGCAGTCGAACAGGAAGTATCACACGAGGAGTCTCGAAAAATTTCTCCGTCCGGAAGGGTTAGACTTACTAGTGTCTTCACCGCATCGGAAGGACCATTATTAGTAATTGTCGCGGTGTAGGTGACATCACTTCCGACAGAAACGGCATTCTGGTCGACTGATAATGCCAGAGCAAGATCCGCGACTGGGACAGGAGTCGCGGTAGGAGTGGGCGTCGGGATAGGAGTGGGCGTGGGTGTCGCGGTCGGGGTTGGGATCGGAGTAGGCGTGGGTGTCGGTTTCGGCGTTGCAGTCGGAGTAGCCGTGGGGGTTGCCGTGGGAGTGGGGGTCGGTTTGGGCGTCGCGGTGGGGGTTGCTGTAGGGGTCGCTGTAGGAGTAGCGGTCGGAGTAGGAGTCGCCGTAGGAGTGGCAGTCGGCGTAGGAGTTGCCGTTGGAGTGGGAGTAGGAGTGGCGGGGCTACCATTAATCTGAAAGGCTAGCTCAGCGGGAGCTCCCACGGGGACAGAGTTACTATTCCATGCGCCGGTAAAAGGTGCAGGAAGCGCTCGACTAGGTAATGCGCCGATCTTGCTGGTTGTTTCCCAATAAAGACGGTCATCCACCGTGGTGTAGCTTAGAGGACCATTATGAAGGGCTAACCAATAGCGACCCGGCGAGAGGATAATGGGGGTGATCTGAAAGGTGATGATATATTCCGGGTAAGCTGCAAAAGCTACCGCTCCGGTAGCTACGTGAGTAGGGTTGGTCGAAGTCCCACTGGCCAGCAATGCGCCCGGGATGCCGCTTCCGTTGTCGGCATAGATTTGCCACGTAATCGATCCCTGATAGCTGTTGCTGTTCCCTTCGAGGGCCCACAGGGTCACGCTGTCCAACTGACTGCCGCTCGTCAGGGTGAAATCGTCTGCGTCGATCCAGTGCGCGATCTGGAATCCGTTGAGATTATCGGGCTGGCCGTTGTCGTAGATCAGGCCAGCTTTCGCGGTCGCGAGGCCGACGAAAAAGAGGAGCGGCAAAAGTGTGCGAGGGGTGAAAAATTTCATACAGCGGTGGTCTCTGAAAATTCTGGAAACACTTGCGATTGAGACGCGTGACGGCACCTCAATCGCTGAAAGACGCCGTTTTTACGTGGTCCGCGCGATGGCGTCAATAATGTTTCCGTGCTTTCAATACTTTTCCGCTGTTGAGCGAGGCCTGGATGCGGTCGCGTTAAAGCGTTCTGGCAGAATTGCCTATGGAAGGACGAGCGGGACAGTCGAGGGAGGCACTGTTGCCTCGGTGACGATCGCGTGTCTGATATCGCGCCAAGCGCTTATGGGGCGAGAATTTTCGCCACCGGCGGCCCGATAGGGGTTTCTCCGGCCCGCTGACAAGGGTGGCCGACGGCGATGATTCAGCGGCGTCGTATCCGGGAGGGCGCGTCTGATTAATTTCCGGCGAAGCGCGTACGATGGAGATTGGCTAATGGAAAATCGGAAACACGCGCAAGGCTTGAGACGGTTTGTTTTTGGACGCCGTCGGCGGGCCTGTGCGAGGTCCTTCGTCGTCTTCGCGACTCAGCCTGACATGCATGGATCGGCGAGTGTTGCTCCGTTATTTGGGGTCGCGGAGACGACGACGAGTCTGACGCGCGACTGCTAAGAGCTAGCTGGCGCGCTTAGTCGCGCAGCTTCTTGCCAGTTAGTTCGATGAATACGTCTTCCAAGGTGGGACGGGTTAGGCGGACGTCCTCTAGCTCGATAGCCTGGGCATCGACCCACTTAACCATCTCCACCAAGGTGCGCGCGGGACGGGAGGAAGTTACTTTAATGTGGCGGCCGTCTTCGCTGAGGTTACTTCCAAGGACATCCGGCCAAGTGGGCAAGGCGCCGGCACGCCAAGGTTGTGTTAGAGTTATCTCGATGGCGGATTGATTAGCGCTTTTCTCCTGTAACTCGCGCGGCGAACCGATGGCAATAATCTTGCCCGCATCCACAATGGCGACGCGGTCGCAAAGGCGCTCTGCTTCCTCAATGTAGTGCGTGGTCATGAGGATGGTGCGATTCTCCGCACGTAACTCTTCGATGAGGTCGCGGATTTCCAAGCGTGCTTGCGGATCGAGGCCGGTGGTGGGCTCATCCAGGAAGAGCATTTGCGGTTCGTTAATGAGGGCGAGCGCGATAGCCAGTCTTTGCTTTTGGCCGCCGGAAAGAGTGGAATAGGCAGCGTCCTTTTTTTCCCAAATTTGCAGCCGTTTGAGAAGCGCGTCGGCGTCGCCATTCTTGGAATAGAAGGAGGCGAAGAGATTGAGCGCTTCGCGGACGGTGATCTTGTCGGGCAAATTCGTCGCCTGCAGACAAACGCCGATGCGATCTTTGAGTTGCTGCTTCTGTTTGTCGGGATCGAAGTCGAGGACTTTGACCTCGCCGCCGCTGCGCGGACGGAGACCTTCGAGGATCTCGACCGTGGAAGTCTTGCCGGCGCCATTCGGACCGAGCAAGCCAAAGACCTCGCCGGAGCGCACTTCGAAATCGAGCCCTTTGACGGCCTCGAAGGCGCCATAAGATTTTGTAAGACCGCGGACGTAGATTGCGAATTCGCCGTTCATTTGGAATGAGGTCTTAGTCATCGAATGCGAGCTCGTGCGGGACAAGGGGAATGTTTTCTCGGAACTCGAACTCACCAGCGTCGTTTCTGGAATTCTTTCCTGGCTTCTCGTTTTCAAGTTCAAACCTCTTCGTTGCTTTTCCGACTTCGCCTAACGAGTCGTGGAAGAAACGCGAGGAGCGTGAAGATCGCGATCCCGCAACAAACATGCGCGAAGAGCTCGCCGTGACGCACGTAAAACGTCGGCTGGTAATCGGTCGGGACATCGACTTCGCCGCTGAGCACGCCTTCGGTGAATTGACTGCCGCTTTCATCGAGCAACGTCTGGGTAATGCGGCCGAATTCGTTGACGAAACAAGTCACGCCGGTGTTGGCTGCGCGAACCATCGGCAGTCGGGTCTCGACGCAACGGAAGACCGCGTTAGCCACATGTTGCTTCGAACCGGCGGAGCGCAGAAACCAGCCATCGTTCGTAATGTTGGCCAGCACGTTCGCGCCGCGTAGAACGAACTGCCGGGTCAGCTCGCCGATGGTGTCCTCGAAACAAATCAGCGGCGCGACGCGCACGTCAGGTCTCGTTAGGCGAAAGACCGTGTAGTCTTTCCCAAAACCAAAATCTTCCGGGACCTGATCGCCCACGATCGCGTCGATGCCGGGAATGGTATTCCGGCCCGGAACATATTCGCCGAAGGGAACGAGGTGCAATTTGCGATAGAGCTGCATGCTTGCGCCGGAATTCGAGACGAGCATGGCCGCGTTGTAAGCTTCTTTTTCGTTCTCATCGATGACCCCGAGAAGCAGGTCGGTTTTGGTGTCGGCGGAGATTTGCTTAACGAATTGAAAACTGTCCGTGCCCGGCAAGACTGGCTCGGGCATCGAGCTCTCCGGCCAAAGCAAAAGATCCGGGCGCGATTGCAAAGCGAGCTGGGTCAGGCGCGAGAATTTCTCGAAAGTGGCCTCGGCGAATTCATTGTTGAATTTCTCTTCGCGCGGGACGTTCGATTGCACCGCGGCGATGTGGAACGGCGTTGACGGTTGGCGCGTTTGCACGGCGCGAATGCCGAAGCCCATCACGCCGATAATCGCCGCCATGGTCAGCGTGAAATCGTAATGCGGCCGCATGCGTTTTACCCGGTTCTCGAGGATGAATCGGCAGACCGTGGCGACCAGAATGACGTTTGTGAATGCGACCAAAAAAGAGAGGCCGGGCACGCCGGTTAGCTCGACGATTTGGATCATGGCCCATTGCGCGTGGAGCGCGCTGCCGAGGCTGTTCCAACCCCAGCCCGAGAAGAGCAGGCTGCGCACGGTTTCGAGCGCCACCCAGGTCGCGGAAAGGAGGAATGCGAGGCGAAGATTATTGAAGGAACTGAGCCAGGGCGAATTGCTTTGCGGAGAAATCGCGGACGGCGGCTCGGCCAATGGGAGACTCGTTAGGCCAGCCGCCGCTCGTTTTTCGGCCAGCCGTTGTGTGACTGCCTCAAGACCGGAGATCGGTTTCGGCGCGCGTGCGCGCGGCCGCAATCTTCCCGCGAGCCAGCTCCAGATGGCAAAATAAAATCCCATGTAGAGCCCGACCAAAATCATTCCCGGAACGGTCACGGTCACGAGCCAGGAAAAGACGCCCCAAAAGAAAATGACGCCGGCCACATAACCGAGCAGCAGGTCGCGCAGCCAACGGCGTTTAGCATTCGCGCCAGAAAACCAAATCGCACTGAGCAACGGCGTGAGCGCGATCCAACAAAGCCACGCCTGGTCGAAAGGCGCGAAGCAAGCGAAGCAGGCCACGCCGGTCGAGAGTGCCGCCAGCCACGGCCAAAGCCGCAGCACTTTTGCCAACGAATTCACGCGAGCGATTTCAGCCGCGACGCTGGCGACGGCCACGTTGCTCGCGCTCGCGACTGCTGCCCGGATGCAACGCGTCTTTCAGGTCACGCGCGTGGGCGGGATTCACCCGGAACGACGCGCCTTCGAGATCCTCCAATCGCCGCACGTTAACTTTGGTCGAGAGGACGTAGCCGAGCGTGATCAAGCCGTCGAGCGTGTCGAGCAACTCGGCCGACTCCATGTCTTCGGCGCGCTCGAGAAGCTGTTTTCCGTGCACGGGCGTGCCAGTCAGTCCGAGCGTTTTCAGGATCGTGATCTCGCCGCCGTTGAGCTTTATCTCGCGAGACATTGCGCAAACTGTCGGCAGGATTTGCTTTGCTGTCGAGCGGCGTCGTGAATCATTTATCCGCGCGATTGCGCGTCGTCTTGCAGCGAATCCCACAGACGATCGAGATGCGCGCCGACTTCGCGTTTGGCTTGCGCGAGTTGCTCGGCGGTCAACTGGCCGTCGCTCGGTCGTCGCTCCGCGAAGAGGTAATATTTTATCTTCGGCTCCGTGCCGGAACCGCGCACCGCAACGCGCGTGCGATCCTCCAGTTCGAAGATCAACATCTTCTCCTTCGGAATGACGTCGCCTTC
The DNA here is from genome assembly GCA_964235895.1 of uncultured Chthoniobacterales bacterium. Lineage (GTDB taxonomy): Bacteria > Verrucomicrobiota > Verrucomicrobiia > Chthoniobacterales > UBA10450 > JACCTI01. The sequence continues at coordinate 3,090 of CAXSCV010000011.1, read as the reverse complement.
GACATCGCGAAAAGTTTCTTTCGCGAAATTTTTCACCGCCACCACTTTCGAATCCAACATCTCGTTAGGCGGATTGGTGTCGTAGGATTCGAGGAGGCGCTTGATTTTCGCCGCGCCTTCCGCGCCTTCGAAGGTCATCGCGCCATTTTTCTCCTGGAAATAACCGAAGGTGGCGAAGACTTCATCGAGAAGCGAATCGATCGTTAGGCCACGCGATTTCGCATAAGCCGCCACTTCGCAAAACATGATCGCGGCCGCATTGCCATCCTTGTCGCGCACGAAATCATGCGCGCTGTAGCCGTAACTTTCCTCGCCGCCGAAAACGTAATAGGACGAACGCTCGAGCCGCAGCCGGCGCGTTTCGTCTTCCGAAAGTTCGCGATAATTTTCGGCGCCCGCGCCCCGCTCGTATTTGTCAAGTTTCGCACCGATGTATTTGAATCCGGTCAGCGTTTCCACGCAGCGCAGACCGTAATATTCCGCGATCGCTTTCTGCAGATCGGTCGTGACGAAGGTCTTGATGATGACGCCGCGTGACGCGTTTTCTTTGTTCAAGATGCCGCGCTCGAAAAGAGTTTTCGCGCGATAATAAGCGAGGAGCGAGCCGATCTGATTTCCGGTGAGTAACTTCATTTCGGCGCTCGCCGTGCGCACGGCTACGCCCATGCGATCGCAATCCGGATCGGTCGCGATAACGAGGTCGGCCTCTGTTTTTTTGGCCAACTCCACACCGAGTTTCAACGCTTCCGCGTTCTCCGGATTGGGTGAAGCGACGGTGGGAACACGCCCATCGAATTTGTCCTGTTCTGGCACGACCTCGAATTGGAAACCGAGCCGCGTGAGCATCGGTTTTACGACCACGGCACCGGTTCCGTGAATGGGCGTGAAGACGATGCGCAGATTCTTCGTCGCGCGGACCAAATCCCGATCCAGCACGAGCGTTTCCAGTCGTTCCATGTAGGCATCGTCGATCTCCCGGCCCAGCCTAACGACTTCTCCGCGCGCCGCCGTCGGCGCGTATTTTTCACTGTCGATCGCGTTCACTTTTTCGATGATTCCGCTGGCGTGCGGTTCGATCACTTGCGCGCCGTCATCGAAATAAACTTTGTAGCCGTTATCGTGCGGCGGGTTGTGGCTGGCGGTGATGACGATGCCCGCGCTCGCGCGCAGATAGCGCACCGCGAAGGACAACTCCGGAGTCGAGCGAGGCCCGTCGAAGACGCAGGCATCGGCGCCATTTTCGGCCGCGACTTTCGCGGCCAAGGCAGTGAACTCGGGCGAGAAAAAGCGCGTGTCGTGGGCGATCACGATCTTCGGTTTGCGCGGCAATTTTTTCGCGGCGAACCATTCGTGCAAATACGCGACCAAGCCGCGGGTAGCGCGCGCGATGTTGTAATAATTCATCGCGTTCGTGCCGACGCAGGGAAACTCCGGACGGCCCAGCGCGTCCTCTCTTCCGCGTTCCGCTTTCGTTAAAACTTTGCCGATGGTTCGGCCGCGCAGGCCGCCGGTGCCGAAGGCGAGCGTGCGATAGAAACGATCGTTCAGTTCATCCCATTGCTTGCCCTGCGCGAGTTCCTCGATCGCCGCGCGGTAAAGAGACGAGTCCGATCCGGCAAGCAAAGCGTGGATATTTTTCGCGGCCGATTCGAGCAACACTCCTTGCCCGACCGCCTCCTCCAAAGCACTCGTTAGGGGATTTAATGCGCTCGCCATGAATCGCTAAATTCCCGGTTCGCTCCGCGCAATGCAAGCCGTTTACCGAGGGCGCATCACGAGCGAGGCCCCGCGCAAAAGATCTCGTCGCCGTTCGATCGAAGCCCGTTTTGCCTAACGAGCGTTCTGCACGCTCAGCTCCCAACGATAGCCGTCGAGATCGTGAAACCAAAGACCGAGATGCGGTGAATCGGGGGATTCCGGACCGATCTCGTCGCCCGGATCTTCCAGCTCGACCTTGTGCTTTTTCAAATGCGCCAGCGCCTTGCGCAGCGCCGTCATGTTCGGCAAATGAAACGACATGTGGCCGAGTGTTTTCGGCGACGGCTTGCTTTTGTGCAGCGCGATCGTGACCGCGTCGCTCCCGATGGCCACGCCGTCTTCGAAGGCGAATTGTTTCTTCAAACCGAGCGCGCGCTCAAACCATTTCGCGCTCTTTTTCGGGTCGCGGACAGCCAGGCCGAAGTGACCGACATTTCCGATTTTGAAAGGAATCTTCATGGCAACAAAGAAACGGATGCGCGCCGCGAGGCAGCCGTGCAGCCTCCGCTTTTTCAGGTCTCGTTAGACCTGACCGAGGATTCCGCTTGCCTTCGCCGCGCGCGCCTGATGTTTCTTGCTCCGCCAATCCGGCGCGACCGGAGCGGCGATCATGTGGTTCACGGAAATTGCCAATGTCGAAAATCCCGGACGCGCCGAGCTGCATAAGTTCGTCGACGCCGCGCTCGATTTTCTCGCCTTCGTGGTCGATCGGCCTAACGAGTTCGCATTTTTGTGGGAGGACGAACCGGCGTTGCTCGAGTTAGCGCAGCAAACTTTTCGCGGGGACGTGCGGGAGCGCGCCTTCGAGTTGCATCGCGCGATTCCCGCGCTCACCGAAACAGTTCTCTTCGCGCATGGATTGCTCGGCCGGCCGATGCGCTTCAAACTTCGCGTGCTCAACTCGATCGCCGATCAATGGGAACGCGTCCGCGACCAGCTTACGATTCGCGATTGGTTGAAGCGCGTGATCGAAGCGATCGACGCGATTCTGGAGTCGTTAGTCGACGCGGCCGGCGGCCTGGGCGGGATCATCAAGGAATTCAAAGACGCGCTCTGCGCGCTCATCAAAACTTCCTAGCGCCGACGCTGCCGGAACGCGCTTACAAGTCGATCGTCTCTCCGATTTTCAGCAGGAATAATTCTTTGCCTGCTTTCTTCGCCGCGCTCATGGCGGCGACATGATCGATCTTGATCGGCGGAAAAGTGTCGTAATGCACGCCGACGATTTTGCTCGCGCCGACAAACTCCGCTGCGCTCAAAGCGTCGTCGATTCCCATGGTGAAATGATCGCCGATCGGCAGGACAGCGAAGCGCAGCTTGGTCCAATCGCTC
>CAXSCV010000010.1:32080-65012 GCA_964235895.1 uncultured Chthoniobacterales bacterium | reverse complement strand
TGCACGCGGCTCGGCATAATCGTGCCCACGGTCGGCGCCCTTTCACGCCTGATCGCGTCCGCGCTCAGTCGCCAGAGCATTCCGCACTACGACGCCATGGGCCAAATGGCGCCGGGACTTTTCGAAGCGCCCGATTTTTGGAGTTGGATGGAATTACAGCGCACCCCGCGCTTGCACGCGCTGCTCCGTTTCCTAACCGCGTTGCCCGGCGATCATGCCTTCTTTGAAAAAATCTCACGCCGCCAAATTGCCGACGCGCTGAACAGAGCGCTCGACGAACTCGCGCTCGATGATCTCGCCGTTCTCATCGCCTCCGCCCGCGGACGCGACGGCAAGGGCGAACTCATCTCGGGCGCTCTCGGAGCGGTTCATTTTCTTCCCGCACACGCCGCCTTCGCGGATTTTCTCCGCGCCACCGCCGCGGCTTTTGATTCGTTAGGCTGGGAGGAGCGCTGGCGCGAAATCGAACAACGCACAGCCTGGACCGCGCGCGTCTCGTCGGAATTCTCGCGCACCCTTTTTTTGCGATGGATCGAGGAAACGGCCGGCAGTTTTCACGTCACCCGCGATGCCATCGGGCAGCATCCCTACGCCCGCGTTCAGCTTCTCACTCCCGCGCAGGCGGAGGAACAAAACTGGTCGCACCTTATCTTCGCCGGTCTCAACGAATCTTCCTGGCCGGCGTCGGCGCGTGGCGATTTTCTTCCGGCCGCGCAAATCGACGCGCTCAACCGCAGCGTGCAAAAAATGAACCGCACCGCGACTCGCCGCGGGCGGCAGGGCGAAGGCCACATCGCTGTGCGCGAAGACGCTTCGCTTTTCCTCGGCTCCGCTCAACAACGCCAACTCGCGCTCGCGCAATTCCACAGCCTGATAGAATCGGCCCAGCATGGCCTCGCCCTCGCCACCAGCGTCGTCCAGGAAGCAACCCCGGAACGAATTTCCAATCCGAGCGAATTCTTCAGCCGCGTTTACTACGAAGTGCGCGGCGAGCCCGTTGCCCAATCTTCCATTCGCGCGCTTCGCGAAGCCACCCGCCGTTGGCTCGATCGAATCCCATCGCTGTCGCAAAACACCGAGACGCCCGGGATTCAACAGACGCGCCTGGCTTACGATTCCCGCCGCGCTCTCACATCCTCGGGCGAATACGATTTCGCCCTGCGCACTCCGCCTAACGAGTTGTCGCCGCTGAGCGTGAGCGACGCCGAGGCGCTCTTGAAATCGCCTGCGCTCGTTTGGTTGGAGCGCTATCTGGGAGTGGAAGGCGAGGAAGATTCCACTTACGCCTGGAACGCGACCGTCGGAAAATGGACGCACGATTGGCTGGCGAGCGCGATCGGCCGCTCGGAAAATTTCACCGCCTTTCCGTCGCCGAATGAGATCGCGTCGCGCATCCTCGCGGCCGCGGAACGAAAGCGCGCCGAAGCGAAAATCCTCTGCCAGAAAGCGAGCGCGGAAGTTCCCGATTGGTGGGAATCCGGCTGGGAAAATGCGCTCTGCCTCGCGCTTACTCTCGGTCGCATTCTCGCGACCGCGGAAGGCTGGAACTGGGCCGTGCCCGAATGGCGGCTCGAAGCCCAACCGATCGAAGTGGGCCAGAATCGCAGCCTGCTTTTGCGCGGCCGCGCCGATCTGCTTTTGGCCGCCACGCCCGCACAACCAACCTCTCTCGAAGTGCCAGCGCTTTGGATTATCGACTTCAAAACCGGAAGCAAAAAATCGCTCGCTTCAAAAGCAAGACAAAGCGCGGAGGACCGCCATCGACGTGTCGTTAGGCAAGTCTTGAAACGCGACGCGCTCCAGCTCGGCCTCTATGCTCTCGCGGCGCGGCAGCTCGGCGCGGAAAACGTTTCCGTCAGCCTGCTCTCTCCGCTCCTGGTCGAGGCCGAACCGCAGTTGCAACTTGATGATTTCGAAGGCTGCGGTCCCGCGTTTCGCGAGCTTGCCCGAATGCAGGCCACCGGCATTTTCGGGATGCACGGTCCGATTCGCGGCGCCTACACTTTTGCAAAGGATTACCCGCTCGCGACCTTGGCGATCGATCGCGAAATTCTCGAAGACCGTTGGGAAAAAACCCATCCCGATCTGCCGATCGACGAGGAGGGCTGGTGAAAGAGTTGCCCGCCGATCAATTCGAACGCGATCGTTTTGCGAAGGAACTCGAGCGCAATTTCTCCGTCGTCGCCGCTGCCGGCTCCGGCAAAACCCGCGCGGTCACGGATCGCATCGTCCAGCTCGCACTCGCGCCCGGCGCGGCCCAAACGCTTCCGCGTCTGGTGGTTCTCACGTTCGCCAATCGCGCCGCGGATGAAATGCAACAACGCGCGCGCGAAAAAATTCTCGCGGCCAAACCGAGGCTGGAAATCATCGAGGCCTTCAATCGCGCGTGGTTCGGGACGATCCACGCCTTCTGCCTGAAACTGCTGAACGACTACGGCCATTACCTCGGCCTGCCCGCGCCGCTCGAATTGCTCACCGACGACGACGATCTCTGGAACGAATTCGTGCAGCAGCAGACGCGCGTCGGCCGCTCGCTTTTGCCTAACGACCGCTCAACGCTGCTTCGTCTCGCCTCCATGCGGCACATCATGGAACTCGGGCGGCAGGCCGGCTCGGCTTTATTGAATCCCGTGAATCCGGGCGCGTGTCCGGAGATCGATTTGGCGGAAGTCCGCTGCGCGTTCCTGGCCGCGCCGAAGAGCGAGACGGTGGCAAATTCCCAAGCGCAACTCGAAGCCTGGGATGAAGGTTATCGGGAAGGATCAGGCTTTCTGCGCTGGCCGGTTTGCTCCACGAAGGCACGAAAGATCGACGAAATCTGGGCGCTCGCTTTCATTCCTTTGCGCCGTTGGGTTAATCAAACCGCCATCTGTGTTGCCGCGGAAGTGCAGCGTGATTATCGCAACTTTCGCCTCGAGCGCGGCGTCGTTACTTACGCCGATCAAATCGCGCTCGCCGATGAATTGGTCCAACATCCCGAAGCCGCGCGCCGCATTCGCCAGCTCGATTCCATCGTCATTCTCGATGAAGCGCAGGATACCGATCCGGCCATGTTCTCCGTGCTCACGGAAATCACGCGCCGGCCCGAAGCGACCGGCCGCTGGTTGGAAACCCAAATCGATCCGCCGCGCCCCGGTCACTTCTCGATGGTGGGTGATTTCCAGCAATCCATTTACCACGACCGCGCGGACCTGACGCATTATCAACGCGTGCACGATGCGCTCGTGCAATCCGCGGCCGGCGAAGCGCTCACCTTTTCCGTCACCTTTCGCCTCGATCGACGTCAGCTCGATTTCGTAAACGAAGCCTTCGCCGAAATTCTGCATGGCGACGGCGGGCAGGTTCGTTACGTCAATCTGCAACCGCGGCCGGATGTTTTGCCGGGCCAGATTATTCGCCTGCATCTTTCCGGCAAACTTCTCGAAGGCCACGAAAAGCCGAAGGACCGCGTGATCGCGCGGATCGAAGCCGACGAACTCGCGCGCTGGCTGAAAAAGCATGGCGTGGAAAAACTTCGTGCGCGCAATTGGCGCGAGGTCGCGATTCTTTGTCCGCGCCGCGATTGGTTGCGCACCATGGCGATCGCTTTGCGTAAAGTAGAGCTGCCGTTTGAAGTCCAATCGGAGAGCGACCTGCAAGCCGATTCTCCCGCTTACGCCTGGCTGACCGCGCTCTGCGTGATCATGATCGAGCCGCGAAACCATTACGAAATCGTCGGCGTCCTCCGCGAAGTTTACGGGCTCTCCGATCACGATCTGGCCGTTTTCTCCGAAGGAATCGGCGCGCGTTTTCAAATCGAAACCGCAGTCGCGACTGCCGGCGTGGTCGGTTCGCAAATTGCAGAACTCGCCGAACTCCGCGCGTCTCTCCGCGACCTCCCGCTCTTCGCCGCCATCGAGCAATTGATCGCGCGTACCGCACTTCGGGCGCGCCTCCGTTCGCTGCCCGAGGAAGACTTCAAATATCCGCTGGCCGATCTCGATACTCTCCTCACCCTCGCCGCGGAATCCGCTGCCACCGGCGCCACTTTGGCCGACTTCGCGGAGCGTCTTCGTTCCGAAATGAAACGCCAGCGGCCCGTCCGCCTTTCCGACGAAAAAGCCATCCAACTCATCACTCCGCAAAAAGCAAAAGGCTCGGAATGGGACGCGGTCATTATTCCGTTTCTCAGCCGGCGCATCGTCGGTTTTTCGCCGCGTTACCCATCGCTCATCCGCGTTCCGGGCAGCGACGAAGTCGTGGCCGCGTTGCACAAAGAAGATCGCGAAGCGGAAATCAAAGAGGCGAATAAAGTCGCGCGCCGCCAGGAAATGGAACGCCTGCTTTATGTCGCGCTGACCCGCGCGCGACACAGCCTCGTGCTCGTTTGCGATCGCGAAATTTTCTGCTCCCGAAGCGATCGGCTTTCAGATGATTCCCAACTCAAATTCCTCCGCGGCGATTACAAAGAATCGAGCTACGACGCGCTCGAAAAACTTCCGGCCGTGGCCGAGGAGTGCGTTGAAACCACGACCGCGTGGAAAGAAAAAAAGGAAGAGCACGAAGCGCCCGCGTTCAGTTTCCCTCCGCTCAGCGAATCCATTATCGCCAGTGCCCGCGAGCGCGCTGCCGATTTCATTCACAAACAAAATCCCAGCGGCTACGAAGAACCGCCCGACCTGCCGGCGGGTGATGCTTCCGAAAAAATCGGCGCCACGCTGCCGCGTTCGCACACCGATAACGCGGCCACGCTTTACGGAAGTTGGTGGCACACACTCTTTCAACATTTCCCCTGGAAAAACGGCGCGGCTCAGTGGCAGGCCGCGTTCGACGCGCTCCAGCCGAGCTCACCCGACTCTGCCCGCGCCGTACATGAATGGAAACGGTTCTTCAAGGCCGCGCCTGCGTCGCTGCTCGGTGAATTTCTCGCGCGACCGAACATCATCGCGCACACTGAGTTCCCGTTTCTGTGGCGCGTTAACGAGCGAAATTGCCTCGAAGGGGTGATCGATCTTCTCCTGATCGATCCCGGTGCATCGCGCGCGTTATTGATCGACTGGAAAACGAATCAAGCGGAGCCCGAGCGCACAAAATACCTCCCGCAGCTGGCTTCTTATTGGCGAGCGATTCGCCAAATCACCAAACTCGAAGTCGCCGCCGCGCTCTACTTTACCGCTACCGGAAAATTGAGCGTCTACGACGACGCTGAGTTAAGTACCGAATGGTCGCGCCTCGCGAAATTGCCCCCGGAAAAGATGCGTGACGAAATCGCCCCGGTTGATCTCGCCGGAAGCATTAAGATTGAAAATCGGAGAGCTGATGCAGAATAAGCCGATGCGCCGCGGCGGATTTGCTTTCTTTTTGCTCGGCACATTTTGCCTAACGAGTGCGATGGCGCCGGCTTTCACGCTCCAGGACGCACTCGCGCTCGCGCGTAAACAGAACCCGGACATTGTCATCGCGCGCAAACAAATCGAGGCCGCGCGCGGCGGCGTGATCGAGGCGCGCTCGGGTTATTTGCCATCGGTCGTTTCCAGCGGATTGCTCCGCAAACGCGAGGAGCAGGAGCAATCGCGGCTGCGCCAGGACGACTACAATGCGTCGCTCCGCATCGTGCAGAATGTTTACAACGGCGGCGCGGTTCGCGGGAATGTGACCATCGCGCGCTTGCTGCAGGAACGTCGCGAACTCGAACTCGCGGTCGTAATCGATCGCGTGAAGATGGATGTGCGCGCCGCGTATTACGAGCTGCTGCTCAACCGTTCGAAGATCGACGTGCGCCAAGAATCAGTGCGCGTCTTGCGCGAAGAATTGAAGTCGCAACAGCAGCGACTCTCCGCCGGCACGGTCGGCGAATTGAACGTGCGGCGCGCGGAAGTTTCGTTGGCGAACGAGCAGCCGGAGTTGTTCGACGCCGAGGCGCGTTTGCAAAATTCTTATCTGCGCGTGGACGAGCTTTGCGGGATCAATTCGAAATCCGCGACGCCGGAATTCGCGATCAATGACGAGCTGCGCTACGAAGCGCAGCGTCCCGATTTAAACGAGTGCCTCGCGCACGCGAGCGCGACCCGTCCAGAAATTCGCGCGCGTCAGATCGACGTGGAAATCGAGGATCAACAATTGATCGTCGATCGCAGTGAGCTGCGTCCGCGGGTGGAAGTTTTCTCGGGCTACGAAGTTTACAACGAGCGCGATCCGGAAGTCGGGAGCGATTTCAATCACGGCTACGTCGTCGGCCTGAATGCGAGCTGGCACATTTTTGATGGCTTCGCCACGCGCGGGCGCTTGCAGGCGACGCGGGCGCGGCGCGAGGCAGCGCTGCAAATGTTGCGGGCGGCGCAGCTCGCGGTTGCGTCGGATGTGCGAAGCGCGTTTCTCGATTTGCAGCAAGCGGATCGCGTTCTGGAATCGGAAACGCAGAACGTGCAAAACGCCAGCGAATCGCTCGAGTTGGCGCGCGGAAATCTCGGCGCGGGTCTCGGCACGCAACTCGATGTTTTGCAGGCGACGACCGATGTCACGCGCACGCGCACGACGCGCTTGAGCGCAATTTATCTGCACAATGTCGCGCTCGCACGTTTGGCGCGCGCGACTGCGCGTGAGCCGGGCGAACTTGGTTTTCGTCCGAAAATGGCGAGCGATGCGGAAGCAAAACGCGACGCGCGCGTTTCGAATCTTGCGCAGCCGCCGGGAGCGTTGAGCAGCCGATGAAAAGAATTTTCATCTGCATTTCCGCACTGCTGTTCTGCCTGCCGCACGCTTTGCGTGCGATCACGCTCGACGCTGCGCTCGCGCGCACGCTGGAAAATAATCCGGTCATTCTCGACGCGAAGATTCGCCTCGAAGAAGCGTCGGGACGCCGGCTTGTTTTGCGCGCGACTGCGTTGCCGGATGCGCGCGTTTTGGTGCCGCTCGGCGTGCAAGGCGGCCGGCGCGAAGGCGAAGACAAAACGCAGCCGTTCGCGTTCGCTCAGGGATATTTGCGGCAGCCGCTTTTTAACGCGCGCATTCCCGCGTCGTATCGACGCGGCGATCTCGAAATTCTCATCGCGAAGCAACGGCTCAATCTCGCTGTCCTCGAGCAACTGCACGCCGCGCGCATCGCCTTTTACACGGCGGAGCATAACGAATCGCTTCGCGTGCTCGGCGAACAACAGCACGAGCGTTTGGCGGGAAATGTCCGCGCGCAAAACGAGCGCTATCAGGCCGGCGAAGCGCAGCGCGGCGCAGTCACTGGCGCGCAAGTGCTCGAGCAGGAATTGCAACCGCGCCTCGAGGAATCGCGTCGCCTAACGAGTGGTGCGCTCCTCACCCTCGCGCAAACCATGGGTGACAATCTCGGGAATTCCACCAACCTTCCGACTGCCGACGGCAATCTGACGTTCGCGAATATTTCTTTCGACGCCGATGCGGAAACGGCTACCGCGTTGCAGGATCGGCCCGATCTCGTGCTCGCGCGTTTGCTGGTGCACGCGGCCGCGGAAGATCAGCGCATCATCGAGGCCGCGTATTATCCGGCGATCAGCGCGGAGATTTCCGGCAACTACATTCCGGTGAGCGACATTCATCGCGGCAACGAAGGTTCCGCGCGCCGTTCGGACGACATCATTTCTTCCGAGCTGCGTTTCGGCGGCGTTTTTAGCTGGCGCGTGATCGATAACGGAAAGGTTGGCGGAGCAGTTCTTCGGCAGAAAGCCGCGCGCGAAATTAATGAAGCCGTGCTCGCTCGTCTGGAAGCGGACATCCCGCGCGGGTTGCGACGGATTCAAAATAATCTCCGCGCCATCGCCGCGCGCCACGAAGCGCTAAGTAAATCGCTCGCGGTCGCGGAACAAACCGCGGGCGATGTGCAGAATAATTTGGCGCTCGGACGCGCTTCGCAGCTCGAATATCGCAGCGCGGAAAACAGTTTGCTCGAGACACAAGCCGGTTTGCTCACCGTCGCCTTCGAGCAAAATCTCCAGCTTGCGGAACGCGATCGCGTGACCGGCCGTTACTTCCAGTTTTCCGACGACACCGCCGGAAAGGCGCGTTAGTTCACGCTTTGAAGTTTACCTTCTCGAAGAAGTTTTTCGCGAGCGTCGGCGGCGGTTTACTCCTGCTGATCGCGCTGATTTACTACGCGCTTTTGCCCGTGGCGGAAGTCTCGTTAGTCCGGCGCGCCGCCGCCATCTCCGCCGTTTATGGAACGATTCGGATCGAACCGACGCTGGTCATTCCGGTGCGCGCGCAGAACTCCGGTTTCATTCGTCTGGCCGATCCATTTTCCGCGGGCCGCGCGGCCATCGGCAAGTCGCTCGAGAAAGGCGAATTGCTCGCGACGATCGCCGACGAAACGACGGCGCGGCAATTGAAACAAGCACGCGCGGATTTGCAGGCGGCGCAGGAGCGCGCGGAGTTGCCGCTGCCTTCCTCCGAGCTGTCGAAGAGCGCCGAAGACAATGTCCAGCGTTTGGAAAAACTGACCGCGTTAAACAACGTGCCCGCGATCGATTATGAAAAAGCGAAAAGCGAAGCGGCCCGTTTGCGCGGCGCGCTCGAAGCCGAACGGATCGAACGCGATCGCAATCTCGAGATGCTCGATGCGACCGCGAAAAAGCTGGAAGCGCAGATGAAGAATTCCGAAATCCGATCGCCGATTGACGGTTTGCTGACCAACATCAAAGCGATCGACGGCGAGTTGGTGGCGGAGTCTAACGAGTTGTTCACGGTCTCCTCGCGGAAGAATTATGTGCGCGGCGAAGTGAACGAAGAAGACGTTGGCGAAGTGAAGATCGGGATGAGCGCGATGCTTCAGGTTTATGCCTTTCGCACACGGCAATTCAAAGCCACGGTCAGCGCGATTCTGCCCGCGGCCGATCCCGACACGCAGCGTTACACGATCGCGCTCGAACTGGAAAATCCGCCGGAGAACTTGCTCGCGGGCATGACCGGCGAGATGAACATCGTGACCGGTCGACACGAGAACGCACTGCTCCTCCCGACACGCGCGCTGCTGGTCGACCAGGCTTTATTGGTCAAACACGGCGTCGTGCAAAAACGGACGATCAAGGTCGGATTTCGCACGCTCGATTATGCGGAAGCGCTCGCCGGCGTGAGCGAAGGCGAACACGTCATCGTGGCGGATCAGGATCGGTTTCGTCCCGGCCAACCGGCGCGGCAGCGCATCGTGGCGACGCCGTTGCCTAACGAACGGTGACGCCGCCGCTTTATATTGCGCTGCGCTTTCTCGGCCATCGCAAGCGCGCCTTTCTCCTGAGTTTGTGCGGCGTGGTTTTCGGCGTGGCCATTTTCATTTGCACTCAAGCGCAGACGCAGGGTTTCGCGCAACACTTCATCGATTCCACCCTCGGCAGTAACGGCGCGCTGGTTTTACGCGCGCGTTTTCAGTCGTTAGGCGCGGAACTGCCGGTGCCTCCGAAAAATTCCTCCTCGAAAAAGAATGCGCCACATCGTCGTTATCTCGAAGGAATTACCAACGCGCGCGAAATCATGCGCGTCAGTCGGCAATTTTCCAACGTGGCGGCGTGTTCGCCGGTGCTGCGCGGAGCGGTCAGCGCGCGCGCCGGATTCGAAAGCGCGACGGTCGATTTGTTCGGCATCGATCCGGCGCTGCACGTGCAGACAACCGATCTGAAAGAGGAATTAATCGATGGATCGTTCGAGGATTTCCGCGACAACGCGACGTCTTTGATCGTCGGTTCCAAGCTGGCCGATTTGTTGAACGTCGCGGTTGGCGATTCCGTGCAATTGCTTTCGCCAACTGGCGAATATTGGCGCTTCACCGTCGCGGCGATCGCGCGCAGCGGCGTCGGCGCGGTCGACGCTGGTCGCGCCTATGCGCACACGCGCGTCGCGCAAACGTTGCTGCATAAGCCGTTCGCCGCTTCGATGATCATTTACAAACTGCGCGACCCGTCGCGCGCGCCGGAGTTGGCAAAACATTTCGAAACGCTTTTCCAACACGACACGATCAGTTGGCAGGAACGGGAGGCGGGTAATCTGCAACTTTTCCTGACCTTGCGCGTCTCTGCGGGGATCACGGTTTCGTTGATTATTTTGCTGGCCGGTTTTGGCATCTTCAATGTGCTCACGATGTCGGTCCTGGCGAAGATCAAGGAGATCGCGATTCTGCGTTCGATGGGTTATCGGCAGTCGGATATCAGCGCGATTTTTTTGTGGCAGGGCGCGATGATCGCCGCCGCAGGATCGGTCATCGGTTGCGCGGCGGGCGCACTCTTGACTTGGGGTGTTTCGCACATTCCGATTCGCGTGCGCGGACTTCTGGTGGCGGACCATTTTTTGGTGGCGTGGGATTGGCGGAATTATCTCTGGGCCACCTTGCTCGCGATCATCGCGGTCTTTCTCGCGACCTACGTGCCGGCGCGGCGCGCGGCGCGGCTTCCGCCGGTGGCGACGTTACGCGGATCGAGCGTATGAACGAGAACGCCCGCCTCACCTGTGCCGATCTCGAACGTTATCTCGGCGAAGACGAAGCGCGCGTGCATGCTTTGCGCGGAGTGTCGCTCACGCTGGAAGCGCGCAGCGTTCACGCGGTCGTAGGGCCGTCGGGCTGCGGGAAGAGCACGCTGCTTTATATTCTCGGTTTGCTTGATCAGCCGGACGCGGGCTGGGTGGCGATCAAGTCGGCGACGATGTCGGATGCGGACGACGATGAACTTTCCCGTCGGCGTAACGAGCTGCTTGGTTTCATCTTTCAATTTCATTTTTTGCTGGAGGATTTCACCGCGCAGGAAAACGTCATGATCCCGATGCGTCGGCTGGGAAAATTATCGGAGCCCGCGATGCTGGAGCGCGCGGCGACGTTGCTGGAGGCGGTCGGGTTGGGCGGGAAATTGCGCAGGCCGAGCCGTCATCTTTCGGGCGGCGAACAGCAGCGCGTGGCGATCGCGCGCGCACTCGCGAATGATCCGGAAGTGATTCTGGCGGATGAACCGACGGGCAATTTGGACACGGCGAATTCGCAACGCGCCTTCGAGCTGCTACAAGGAATCGTGCAGGAAGGCGGAAAGGCGCTTTTGCTCGTGACGCATAATCCGACGATCGCGGAACGTTGCGATTGGGTTCATGAAATGCGCGACGGATTGATCGTGGAAAGTCACCCGCGCTGAATAATTTGCCTAACGAGTGATTCGGCTAACGAGTAGTCGCGGCCAGTTTTTTGCGTCGGTATAAATTGTCGAGCACGGCGCGGTCGCGGCGATCGAGGCCGATCACTCGCCAGGTCGCGAGATAGCCTGCGAGGTAAAGCAATGCACTGGCGAATGCCCAGATTTTTCCGTGCAGCGTAACGCGCAGACATAGGGCGAACGGCAGCGGAACGAGCGCGGCCAGCCACGGTTTCAGCAGCGCGCGCCAGGGCCAATGCCATCGCATCATGCGCGAGATTTGCGTGCCTCTCAGAACGCCTTGCAGGCAATAAGGAACCAACATTCCGAGCGCCGCGCCAAGCGCCCCGAATGCGGGAATCAAGATGAAGTTCAGACCGACGGCCGCGGCGAAAGCAATGCTCGAGTTGAGCAGATTAATGTGCGGCCGTTCGACCATGAGAATGGTTTCGCCGAGACCGACGAAAGCGTTGATCGCGCAGGCCGCGCCGACGATCGCGATCCACGTGCCACCGCGATAAAATCCTGGCCCAAAGATGGTCATGATCGCGCCGCCAGCGAGTGCGAGGACGACGACAGCGGGCAACAAAATCGCCAGCATCCAGCGCGCGAGATAACCATAGGTTTCCTCCGCGGCATGCATGTGGCCGATGGACATTTGGCGCGCGATGACCGGCGTGAAAATGGGCGTGAAAGCCTGGTTCACTTTTCGTAAACCGCCTGCGATCTGCACGCCGGCGGCGTAGATGCCGAGCGTTTCCAAAGTAACGCCGGGAGCGCGGCCGACAAACGCGCCGAGCATGATGACATCGATGTGCATGATGCCGATGTTGAGCAGGTCGTAGAGCGCGATCGGCTCGGAGGCGCGAAGGAGTTTTGACCTCATCTCTTCGTCCGTCGCGGCCGGAACGGAGTGTGTGTCGTTTTTGAAAATCCGCCGCGTTAAAATGAACGCGACCAACCCCGAGGCGAGCGTGCCGCAGATCGCGGCTGCTTCCGGAGCCAGCTCGCGCAGGCCGAAAAAAATCGCGATGAGCAACGCCGCCGCCGTGGCGAAACTTTCCGTCAAGCCGCGCGAATAAATGTCGTGCTGCATCACGCCCATACCGCGCGAGAGCCCGGTGCTGATGCGATAAAGCGTGACTCCGGGAATTGCCAAAAACATGAGCGCCGTGGCGCGCGCGACTTCCGGCCGCAGTCCGAAGCGCGGACCGATTGTCCAGACTAACGAGCCGCCGACGAGCGCGAGAAACACGCTGCTCATCATCGCGACGATCAGGATCGTGCGGCGGATGCGACGGCTGCCAGCGCGGTCGCCGTTCGCCTCCGCTTTGGCGACGAAAGCGATGCCGCTGTAATCGAATCCGAGCGTGCCGAATTTGCTCAGCAAATCCATCGAGGCCCAGGCGAGCCCGAAGGTTCCGAGGATCGCGCTGCCGAGCAAACGCGCGATCAGGAACATGAAAATGCCACGGAGATTCGAGGCGAGAAACGCGATCGTGTTAAAGATCACGCCGCGCGCGAGAGCGACGCCGTGAGCTGAAGAATCGTGCGCGCTCGAAGTCATTTGCTGGCCGCGGCCGATCGATAAACTTCGAGCGTTTCCTGCGCGCAACGGTTCCAGGAAAAATCGCGCGCCCGCGCCAAACCCTGCGCGCGTAGCGAATCTCGCAGCGCGGGCGATTGCGCGACTTCACGTAAAGCAGCTCCCAGTTTTCCGACGTCGTTGACCGGGACGAGACGCGCTGCGCCCGCGGTGATTTCGCGGAACGGCGCGATGTCGCTCGCGACCACTGGACAGCCGCTGGCCATCGCTTCGAGCACGGGCAAACCGAAGCCTTCATAAACCGATGGCTGAATGAGCGCGCCGGCCGCCTGCATTAGCCTAACGACATCTTCCCGCGCGACCGCTTCCAGCCAGACGACGCGATCCGACAGCTGTAGTTGCCTAACGAGTGGTTCGAGACCGGTGCGCGATTTCCTTCGTTGCAAAAGGACCAGCCGCCAGGGCCGCGGAACGGCGGCGGCGAAAGCGGCGATCGCCAGATCATGTCGCTTGGTCGCGGCATTAGCCCCGACCAAGAGCAGATAGGGCGCATCGCTTCCGGTTAATTCCGCGGCTCGTGCTTCCACCGCCGGCAGATCCTCCGCCGCGCGAAAACATTCATCCGGCGCTTCCAAAATCACCGACAAACGCGAGGCCGCTTGCGGAAGCAAATGACAAATTCGATCCGCGGTCGCACGGCTCGGCGCAATTAATTGGGTTGCCTGCCGAAGCGCGCGCCAAACCGCGGCCGGATAATAGAAGCGCTTCACCAATCGCTCGAGGCCGTGCAGATGCAGACGCGGTTCTTCGAGCGCCATGACATCGTGCACCGTGACCACGCTTGGGCAGGGCAATCCGCGCGGGAGCAGATTGTGCGGATTGTGAAAGAGATCGATCCCGTCGAAGGGCGCGTAACGTTTCGGCCAGAGGAGCGACCAGGGCGAATTCGCGTTCGCGCGCACAGTGACTTCCGTGACATTGGCCGCGGGCGAGAGCGGCCGTGTCGCGCGCGGATTCGTCCAGAAAACAAACTGCTCGTTAGGCGCGAGCGCCGGCAAGCGGTCGACCAATGCCTGAACGTAAACGCCGATCCCGCTCGGTTTCTCGCGCACGTAGCGCGCGTCGATGGCGACGCGAATGGATTCTTCGGAGTTCAATCTTGCGCGCATCGCGAGTCCAGATAGGAATCAATTTCCCGACGATCCGCAATGCGGCTTCTGCAAGAGGCGGCCATCTTCGCGTGCCGTTATGAATTCGCCCGACCTCACCGAAGCGCATCTGCGCCTGAAAGCAGCGCTCATTTTTCTCGCGGTGTCGTTGCTTTATTTTTTCACGCGCAGTCCCGGGCTCGACGAATGGGACTCGGTGCAATTCGCCATGGGCGTGCGCCATTTCGATCTCTGGCAACATCAGCCGCATCCGCCCGGTTATCCGCTCTATGTCTTCATCGGCTGGCTCGGCCAGACGCTCTTTCATCTCGACCCCGCGCTCTCGTTGCAATGCGCCAGTTGCCTTGGCGGCGGTCTTTTCGTGGCCTGCTGGTTCCTGATTCTTCGGCAACAATTCAGCGAGCGCTTTGCCTGGTTGATCGCGTGTTTGTTAACCATCACGCCGATCGTCTGGATGACGTCGACCAAGACGATGACCGACAGCATGGCGACGGGATTGCTGAGCGCGCAATTGCTCTGCGCGCTTATCTTTCGCGAGAAAGGACGGACGCGCGACTTGTTAGGCGCGGCGCTTTTCGGCGCGGCCGCGAGCGGAGTTCGGCCGCAATTTTTCGCGGTCGCGCTGGTAATTATTTTGCTCTCGTTAGGCAAACGGCGCGCATCGCGCGGAAGATGGCTGCTCGGAATCGGCGCGCTCGTTGGCGCTTGTTTGCTCTGGCTTTTGCCAATGTGGTATTTGCAGGCGCGCCTGACTCCCGGGATGCCGGCCTGGCAGGTTTATCCCGCGCAGGTTTACAGCCAATGGCGCTGGCGTTTGCATCGGCCAAATATTTACATCGGCGCGGGCGACTGGAGCCCGGGGTATCTCGCGCAACGTTTCACCTTTCATATTTTCGGCTGGCTCGGCGTCGGGCTTGGTTTCATGCGCTCCGCTTTCACGCTCGCAGTCGGCTTTCTCATATTCATCGCCGGTCTCGTTTTTTATTTTCGCCAGTTCAACGAAGAAGATCGCGCGTTCTGGCGGACGCATCGCGGCTGGGCGGCTTTGCATGTCGCGATCATCTTCTGCTGCCTGCCGGCGCATCAGCGTTATTACCTGATCATCATGCCGCTGGTGCTGGTGGTTTTGAGCCGCGGCCTTTTGCGCATGCCGGGAAAATGGCGCGCCAGCATCGTCGCGCTGCCGGCATTGCTCCTCTGGATTTCCATTCCGATCGCCATCAAAAATAATCGGGAAGAAGCGCCGCCGCTGCGCTTCGCACGTTATCTGGAACGACATTACTCGATCGCAGAACGCAAAGATGTTCTCCTGCTCCTCACGCAAACGCGCCGGCACGTGCAATGGTATGCGCCCGGTTTTCAACTCGCGCCGCCCGAGCCGGTCATGGCCGATATTCCTCGCGAACAACTCACGGCCGCGCATGCCATTTACACCGACGATCCAAAGCTCGCGTTGACTCCGGGCTGGCGGCTTGATCGAGTAGCGCTCTTTCATCGCTCGCTTTTGATCGCGTCGAAGCATCGCAAAATCGGCGTCTACAAAATCGAGCGGACCACAGCCGAATGACGAAGCGAATTTTTCTAACCGGCGCGAGTTCCGGCATCGGTCGCGCAACCGCGGAGTTGCTCGTCGCGCGCGGACATCAGGTTTGGGGAACGTCGCGCGATCCGGCCCGCGTGCCGACGATGCCGGGGATGCATGCGGTGCGCTTGGATTTGTCCGAGGCGCGCTCGATTGCGGAAGTTTTCGCGAGCGCGGAGCGCGAAGCGAACGGCTTCGAGGTCGTGATCAACAACGCGGGCAGCGGACACTTTGGTCCGGCGGAATATTTGACGCAGGAGCTGATGCTCGAGCAATTCCAGTTGCTCGTTTTCGCGCAGGTCGAGCTTTGCCGACTCGCGCTGACTTCAATGCGTACGCGCAACCAAGGATTGATCGTCAACGTTACCTCGTTGGCCTCGCGACTGCCGGTTCCCTTCATGGCGGCCTACAATGCAGCGAAAGCAGCGATGGCTTCTTTCACCATGACCACGCAACTGGAACTCACCGGCTCGGGAATTCGCATGGTCGATCTGCAACCGGCCGACATCTGCACCAACTTTAACGAAGTCGTGGAGAGGACGCCACTCGACGGGCCGCCCTATCGGGAAAACGAAACGAAGGTGTGGGAGATCATCGATCGGAACTTGTGCGCCGCGCCAAAGCCGGAACTGGTGGCGCGCCGAATCGCCGCGCTGCTCGACCAGGAAAATCCGGCGCCGCGCCTGACAGTCGGCAATTTTTTTCAGGCGAGCGTCGCGCCTTTTCTCGATCGCTTTCTGCCGCAAGGTGTGCGGCTTTGGGGTTTGCGCGGGTATTACAAAATCTGATTTTCGTGAGAATCCAGGACGCACTCATTCTCATGGCGGGGGCCGGTTCGCGGTTGAATGGCGCACGCGGCGATTTGCCGAAACCGCTCGTGCCAGTCGGCGGCCGGCCGCTGATCAGCTACGCCATCGATGCGTTCGCGGAAGCGGGCGTGCAGCGTTTGCATGTGGTGGTCGGCGCGAACGGCGACTCGTTAGGCAAAGAACTTCGGTCGTTAGTCGAACCGCGCATGACGCTGCATGCGATCTCGAATCCGGATTGGCAAAAGCAAAACGGCATCTCCGTTCTCTGCGCCGAAGGCGTGGTGCAAGCGCCGTTTTACCTGGCAATGGCGGACCATCTTTTCGACGCATCCATTTTGCAGCAACTGCGCGCGCGCGCGGATTTGCAGAAGTTGAATCTGGCGATCGATCGCAAAATCAAATCGATCTTCGATCTGGACGACGCGATGAAAGTGCAAACGTCCGGCGATCGCGTTGTCGCGATTTCGAAAACGTTAGCGAAATACGATGCGATCGATACCGGACTGTTCCTTTGTTCGAATGCAATCTTCCATTATCTGTATCGCGCAAAACACGATGGCGATTGCAGCCTGGCCGATGGCGTGCGGCTGATGGCCGCGGAGGATCAGGTTCAAGCGATCGATATCGGTGACGCTTGGTGGCAGGACGTCGACACGCCGGAGATGCTGGCGCGCGCGGAGCTGGAATCAGCTCGCTTCTTCCGAGAGAATCACCGGCGCGGGACGCAGGAAAACATTCCAGGCCAGCGCTGAGCTGATTCCAGAAACGAGCACCTGCAAATGTAGAATCCACTCCGTCCAGCCAAGGCTGGCGAGCGCGAGAAATCCGAGCATGGCCATGTCGCGTTTGGTGAACTGGACAACGAACCACGCGACTTTGTTGCCCAAAAGAAGAATGCCGGAACGCGCGAATAATTCGTGATGCCGTTGATAGAGCGCGCCATTCCATTTCGTCGGCACCGGCTCGTTTTCCGGTCGCGCGCGCCGCAAAAAAACGATGCCTTCACTGAGCAAAATCAGCAGCGCAGCGATGATTCCTTCCGCGGCAAAATACCAGCCGGTCTCTCCCTCCGCCAACACCTGTCTCGTTAGGCCAATCCCAAGAGAAAGAGCGAGAAGAATATTGCCTAACAAGTCGCAAAAGCTGTCGATCCGCCGGCCGGATTCACTCTGCAAAAATTTCGCACGCGCGATCTCGCCGTCACATCCGTCGAGAATGCTGTAGAGCTGAAAAATGGCGCAGCCGATAATGAAACCGATCGTCGTTCCGCGCAGGAAAAAGCCGCAAGCAACCAGTGGCAAAATGAAAATGCCAAGGCTCCAGGTGGTCGGTCGAATCGGAAGTTTCAGGAGCCATCGGGAGAGCGCGCGAGAAAGCGGGCGGTTCACATAGCGAGAGACCAGACCGTCCTGCGATTTACCGCTCTCCGCGAGGAAGCGCCGCTCGCAGACGCCGATCTCGCAGGCATCGGCCAGATAATACCACGGTGAATCGTCGTCGTTCGCATCCCAGCGTTTGGCCATTCCATTCTGGAAATCCGCGAATAGAATTTCCCAGGAAGCATCGCCAGCCTGGAGAGACAACTGCTCGTTAGGCGCCAAAGCGTGCCATTGCGGAATGCTGTGCCGATGAAGAAAGAGACGCGTGCTCAGAAGCAGATCGACCGGTCGGGTTGCATCCGCGTCCTGTTCCAATTCCAGATGCGCGAAGCGCGTTTCATCCGGCCGCAACTGCTCGTTAGGCAAGATTCCCGGCTGCCAAAAAATCCGCACGGCGAGCGACTCTTCCTCGTTGGCGGCGAATTCTTCCAGACAGAGCAACAGTCGATCCAGTTGCCGAAGACCGGCGACTTTCCAGTTCGCGGATTCATCGGCCAGGATCACCACATGGCGCAAAGCGCTGGTCGTCGCGGCGCGCGACTCGGAAAGTGCGCTAGACATTTAACGCCCGCCGATACACCCGATAGGTCTTGTACCGCTTCGCTCCGATCGCCTGCAAAAATCCATTCATCATCACGTTGTTTTCCAAGACAAGGCTGCACTCGCCCGCGAAGCCATGCCGGATCATAACCTCTTCGATGATCTGCAAGACAAGCATTTCCGCGATGCCGTGCCGGCGATATTTCGGCACGAGGCCGAGCGCAACCAGGCGCGCGGTTTTGATGCGCCTTTTATAATAGAGCAGTTTCGCGAGCCCGAGCGGAAAACCAAAACGCGTGAGGCGTCCGTTGGCGTGACGGAGCGCCACATTGATGTCGGGGACGGCGAGAACGAAGCCGGCGGGCTGGCCGTTGACCTCCGCGATGCGCACCCATTCGGGATCGACGATCGGCCGAAGTTCCTTCGTCATGTAGGCGAATTCTTTGCGCGTGAAAGGAACGAAGCCCCAGTTGTGTTGCCAGGCCGCGTTATAAACTTCGCGGAGGCGCTCGCTCTCTTCTTCGATTTTCTTGAGATTAGTCGGACGAATGGTCGCGGCCTGGCGGTTTCCCAAACGCGCGCTTAAACGACGCAAACGCGCTGCGGCATCGGCTGGATCGTCAAACCACCAGGCGTAAAAATCGATCGCTTTTTCAAATCCGGCCGCCTCGATCAACGCTTCGTAATATAGCGGATTATGCGCGGTCAAAAGCATCGGCGGATGTTCGAATCCGTCGATCAAAAGCGCGCACAGATAGTTCGTCGAATAATCGATCGGGCCGAGAATTTCATCGCGACCGCGCAGTCGCAGCCATTCGGTCGCGGCGGCGAAAAGCGCCGATGAGACAGCGCGATCGTCGATCGATTCAAACAAGCCGAAGCAACCGACGTTCGATTGATGGAGACGATTATAATTCGAATCATCACTGGCCATGATGCGCCCGACGATTTCGTCGCCGCGTCGCGCGAGAAAAAGCGCGGCGGCTCCGTGTTCGAAAAAAGGATGTTTCTTCTGATCGAGAAATTCTTTCCGCTCGATCAACAGCGGTGGAACCCAAATGGGATCGTTCGCGTAAATCTTCCAAGGCAGCTTGATGAACGCATCGCGATCCGCGCGCGAACGCACTTCCTGGACGTCGACCGCGCGCAGGTTAGCCGACATGACCGCGCCAATGCGCCAGCAGGTTTCGCAAAATCGGACGATGACGCAGGATCAAAAAAAGAAGCAGGAGATTGAGCAACGTGATCTCGCTCCAGAAAAATCCGAGCGGTTGCCTAACGAACACAAAAAAGAAGAGCAAAAGCATTCGGGAATTGGTCGAAAGTATTCGTCCCCATTTCAGAAGAGGCTCGCAGGTTCGTTGATATTCCAGGCTCAATCCTGGCGGCACCGGGCCGCGAATCGTCGCGCGCAATCTGGCCAATTCCGGGACAAGCGTTTCCTGTGATTGGACATAATCCAGATAGCTGCGCGTGGCGATTTTTCGGCCAATTTTTCGCCAACTGATTCGCCTGTATTCCTCTTGCACTTCCCGCATTGAATCCGCTTCCACTGGCGGTTTACCGGCGACGAAACGCAGGTAACCCGTGCGGTAGTAATCGGCCACCATACTTTGCACCGCGTGACTGAAACCGGCGATCGCCGCGAGCAACCAAACGGCGTTCGAGCCGCCTTCCAGCACGCAACGCAGGCAGATATGGAAATAGATGCTGAAGAAAACCAAATGGTCGGCCAAGCCGTCGACCACCATGCCGGCAACACTTCCTTGATTCGTTAGGCGAGCGAGTTGTCCGTCGGCGTTATCGAAAATATTGGCGACGATCTGCAGCGCCATGCCGATCATATTCAAACGAAGATCGGGATAAAAATAGAAGTGTCCGCCAATGATCCCGATGCCGGCACCAAAGAACGAAACAGCGCTCGGTGTCAGGCGCAGAGACGCGCAGAGGCGCGCCAGTTGAAATCCGATCGGCCGATAAACTCGAATGTCGAGCCAGCCTTCGACATCGCGCGCTTTGTAAGTTTGCTCGACTGCGGAGAGCCGCAGTTTTCTCTGCACCCGCGCGGGCAGCTCGGGCGATTCGACCTCCAGCATTCGATGCTATGCGTTCTGCAAAAGCTGCGGCACGAGCGTGTCGGCAAGGATGTTCAATGCTTCGTCCAAATCGGCGCGAGTGTGATTCGCGGTCACGCAGGCGCGGAAACAAATGCGGTCCTGCGGTACCGCGGGATAATCGACCGGCGCAACGAATAATCCTCGCTGCCGCAGTTCGTGGCCGAGGCGATACATGCGGCCGCGATCGCCAACAATCAGCGGCATAATATAGGTGGCGGAAGCGCCGGTATCGATGCCGAGCGTGCCCAATTGCATGCGGAAGTAATCGGCATTTTCCCAAAGACGCGCGCGGAGTTGCGGCTCGCGTTGCGCGAGCTCAAGCGCCTTCAAAATTGCGGCGACAACCGCAGGCGGAAGAGCGCAAGAGTAAGTGTAGGAGTGCGCGTAATAGCGGAGATAATCGAGCGTCTCGCGCGGCCCGGTGACGAATCCGCCGAGCGCGCCGAAAGCTTTCGAAAACGTCCCATAGACCAATGGAATTCTTGCCTCCACTCCGCAATGTTCCGCCGCACCGCGCCCGTGTTCGCCGCAGGCAAGAATCGAATGCGCTTCATCAATAAAGACGCTCGCTTCGTGCGCCTCTGCCACGCTCAAGAGACGATCGAGATCCGCGAAGTCGCCATCCATGGAATAAATGCCTTCGACGATAACGAGCTGACGTTTGCCGGTGCGACTGGTGAGCGCCTGCTCGAGTGAGGCGGGATCGTTGTGTTCGAAACGCCCAAGGCGCGAACGCGAAAGGACCGCGCCGTCGCGCAAACTTAAGTGCGAACGATCATCCATGATCGCGACATCGCTTTTGCGGAGCAGTCCGGAGATGGTGCCGAACGCTCCACCGAAACCGCTATTGAAAAGCATCGCATCTTCGCGCCCGAGGAACTCAGCGACGGCGCGTTCCAGTTGGCGATGCAAGTCAGTCATGCCCGAAAGCATCGGCGAGCCGCACGCGCCCATCCCGTATTTGGCGAGCGCTTCGCCGGCGGCGGCGATCACTTCGGGATGATTCGCCAGGCCGAGGTAATTGTAGGAGCACAAATTAATCACGGACCGACTCTTGCCGTCGTAATTGATCGTGGTGCGCGAGTCGGCGCTGCCCAGCAACTCGGGCTCGTAGAGTTTCGCCTCCCACGCACCGCCCTTTCGCCACTGCGTAAAAGCGGCGGGCGGGACGAGCGGATCTTTACTGTCCCCGACGACGAAGTCGCCCAAGCTCAATTCCGCATTGAACGCGGTCTCAGGGGCGGATTTGTCGTCACCGTTCATGGGATCATGAGTGTGGTGCCAAGTTCGCTCGAACTCAACGTCATTGCTGCGGGGCTCGTCGCCGTGTCGGGTGAAGGCACGTTTTGTTGCGGATGTGAAACAGAACGTCGCGGATCGGATTTCATCAGTGGCTACTGCGCAACGCTTTAGCTCCATCGGAGGCTGCATCAATCCTACCTCGGTGCCACCGCCTGTGCGCGGGTTTCGTATACACGGGGCAACGGGCATTCCTCAACCCAATTCGGTCAAGGCGAAATATTAGCGGACGGAGGTTCCGATCCAAGAAAGTATGAATCTTTTCCCAAACTCGGGAGATCGCTTCGCTTCTCGGATTTATCGAAAACCTAGAGTTCGGGCGGGCAGGACGAGACTCGTCCGGGTTGCGCGCACCAAGGGATCTACTCACTCAGTGCGCGCGATCGGGCGCATAAAAAAGGAAAGCTGGGCCGGCGTCGTGGAGAACTTAGATAACCCCAAACCGACGCCGGCGTTGGAGAAAGGCAACGCAAATTACGGAAACGCCCAAGAGCGTGACGGTCTTTCCGCTATCTGGAACAGCCGTCGGGCGATAATCTTTGATGACATAATCCTGCCCGGGGCCCGTCAACGCGGTCAGGATCGCAGCCGGGCCGTGATAGCTGGTCAGGCTCGCGATTAGTGTGCTCGCACCGTAATCAAATCCTGAAAGCGAGAAATTCGGTCCGCCCACGATCTCCCAGAGCGCGATCTGAAATCCCGCCGCTTGCGAGGCCGTCATGGTCGGCGAGTAAGCCATGCCCCACAGCCGGCTGATTTCATCTGCCTTTGCGGCACCCATCGTGGCAGGGGGTTTCGTCGCGCTTGCCAGCGGCGCGAATTGGTAGCCGTTCGATGACGGTAATGCGAAGTGAAACGGGTCGATGCAGAAACCATCCGCAGCCACGCCATCGACCAAGAGCTTGTTGATTCCCGCGGTCACCTGGCCCGAATAGAAGCCGGTGACGGTAATGTTAACGACTTGGGCCGGAGTGATCGCGACCTCTTGAACAAGAACAGCCCGAGCCGGGAGCGTCGCCGCCAAAAACAGCAAAGAAACAAAGGCAGCACGAACTGTATGGAATTTCATATCGAATATGGTGTATCCGAAATGATGCCTATTCGGCAAGAGATTTTTGATATTCTCGGTGTCGACTATAACTATCGTAATGATGAAATTGACGTTCTTCCGCTCCACCAAAATGGTGATCGGCGAATCGGAAGAAGAAGCGACCCTAACGGGATTCGAACCCGTGTTACCGCCGTGAAAGGGCGGTGTCCTAGGCCACTGGACGATAGGGTCAGAGAAGCGCGGGCAATATCAGAAGCACCCGTTAGCTTGCAAGTTATTTGGTCCGTCCGTAACGCTGTATTCGTGTGAGACTAACGAGCCCAAAAGTGTGGCCGTTCGTCGCGTCGCACCGTGGTGAATAGCCAGAACAGCCTGGCCGTTCGCCACGAGTTGCTCTCGCCTACCGAAATCGCGCAGGAGTTGCGCGATGCCGTTCTCCAGCGTCTCGGCATTTCGCACTTCAACCGCAGCGTCGTTTCTCAAAAGCGCGCGAGCCAGAGTGTGAAAGTTTTCCATGTGCGGACCAAATAAAACCGGCTTCCCGGCGATAATAGGTTCCACGGGATTTTGGCCGCCTTCGGCCGTGAGACTTTTTCCCACGAACACGACCGTCGCTACCCGATACCAATCTCGCAGTTCGCCGGTCGTATCCAAAACGACGCAATCCGTTTTTCTCTGCGGATCATCCGCGCTTCCTGCATCACTGCGCAGTCCCACCGATAATCCCGCATGCTCTAAAATGCGCTTCAGCTCACTCGTTCGTTCCACGTGCCGAGGCGCGAGGATTAGAACCAGCGCGGGAAACTCGCCGCGGAGCCGCTGAAAAACTTGCGCGAGAATTTCTTCCTCGCCTGCATGTGTGCTTCCACCGACGAGAACCGGTCGATTGTCGTCGATCCCGAAAGACCGAAGGACTTTGGCAGGCGCCTCGGGATCGCCGCCCGCTGTCTCCAGCGGATCGTATTTGATGCTGCCGACGTGCTGGATCCGACCTCTCTCCACGCCCAGCCCGACCCAACGCTCGATGTCCTCGGCTTCCTGCACGCAAACCAAATCGAGACACCGAAAAGTTGGCGCAACGAGGTTTTGCGCCATGCGAAAGCGACGCTCGGAACGCTCCGACAAACGCGCGTTTACCAACGCGATCGGAATTCTGCGGGCACGCGCTTCCGCGGTCAGATTCGGCCAAACTTCAGCCTCCACCAGTACGATCCTTTTCGGGCGGATGACCGTGAAGGCGCGGCGGACGATCGGCCAGAAATCGAGCGGATGATAAAGCACTTCCATCCACTCGTTAGACTCTTTTTCCGCTACGGCGAAACCGGTCGTGGTTGTCGTCGTTAGGGCGCAACGAAACGTCCCATCGAGCCGACGCATTTCTTTCGCCAATTTCAAAGCGATGGCCACTTCGCCAACGCTAACCGCGTGCATCCACGTCCAGGAATTTTCCGCCAGCCGCGCGCGCACCGCACGACTGTAAATTCCGAAACGCTGGCCGAAGTTCCGTCGATAATTTCCGCGCCGCCGCATCTTCAGCAGGTAGCCCGGGAGGAAGAAGAGAAGCGCAATCGGAAAAAGCGCGTTGTAGAGAAACCGGATCATTCCGCCACGACCTGCGACTCGTTAGGCGCCAGCGCTGTTCGCAGGAAAAGCACTTCCGTCGCGCCGTACCTTTTTGCTCGCAGGATCTCCCACAACTCCGAAGCGCGGATTTCTTCTCCCGGCCGTTTCTCGAGCACGAAAATTCCCGAAGGCTTTAACAATGCGGCCAGCCGCGCATTCTCCAAAAGCAGCCGTGTGAATTCGCCGCCGCTTTTCGTTTTCTCATACGGCGGATCAGCAAAAATAATATCGAAACCTTCGCGCGCGTTCGCTGATTCAAGAAAGGAGAAGACTTCCCGCAATCGAAGTTCGCCGCGCAATTTCGTTCGCACAAAATTCTGCTCGATCGTTTTCGCGGCCTCGCGATTTTCCTCGACGAACATGGCCGAGGCCGCGCCACGGCTAAGCGCTTCGATGCCTAACGAGCCAGTGCCGGAAAATAAATCAAGCACGCGCGCATCGATGATTTGATTTCCGAGGCTTGAGAAAATCGCCGCCTTCACACGATCCATTGTCGGCCGCACGTCAGTCGCGGGCACGAGCAGCCGGATTCCGCCGGCCGAACCGGCGATCACCCTCATGGCGCCGGCGTCGCGGTTGGCACGTCGACCGCACCGCCATCTTCGGGCGACGCATCGGGCGACGGCGAAGGAGAAATCTGAGAATTCTCGATCGTCGATCTTTTCTTCTTCACCCGCTCTGGTCGCGGGCCGCCTAACAAGCTGTTGATCACGCCGCCGAGTTCCCGCAAATCTTTGCCGACCAGTTTCCCCATGAGATTCGTCTTTGGCCGATCGATCGTACCCGTCACTTGAAAATCCACCGCCGAAAATCCCGCCTCCGCAATCGGCTTAAAATTCTCGCGCATCCCGCCAAACAATCTCGCGCGCACACGCTCGCTAATCGCGAGTTGTGATTCCAGTTTCAGTTTCCCTTGGAAATCCATCGTGCCGGTGGCAGAGAGACGAATGTTCGGCGAAGCCAAAAGCAATTCATCGATCATCACCACTCCGGGCGTGATGTGAAATTTCACCTGCGCCTGCTCGAGCCGTAGCTGGCTCAATTCATCGATCTGCAACAACTGGCCCAGTGCGACCAGCAGGCTAAATTTCCGCACCTCGCCACCGCGCAAATAAATTTCACCGCTGCCAGAGAGCGCGTTGGCATCAGCCGTCTTGCCATCCGCTTCGAGTTGCCCTTCGATTCGGCCCTCCAGCATTCCGACCGGCCCGCCCGCTTCCGTCAGCACGCGATCCGCCTGCACATCATGGAAAGCAATCTTCGCGGAAAAGGGCGAATCCGCCTCGCCGGGATGCATGGAAAATTGACCCGAGATCGAGCCGCCAGCCGCGCCTGCGGTGATCTGCGAGAAGTCGAGCTCCTCCGGATCGTACTTCAGCGGCGACTTCAGATCCTTCAGGAAAAATCGATCCCGCAAAGAAATTCGCGCGATGCTCGCATTGCCGAGCAGCTCGGTGGAATTGCGGAGGCTCGAGCGAAAACCGACACCTTCAAAGGTCGCGACCGGCCGGCCTTTATGATCGAGAAAGTGAAAATTACCATTCGTTAGGCGGACACGCTTTACCTCCGGTCCCGACGATTTCGCATTGCCGTGTTCCTCTTTCGCAACCGCTACCGTCGCACTCGGAAGCGGTGCGTTAGATGGCGCGACCGGAGATATCGGCGGCGACGATGCGACCGCGGGCGCGCTTTCCTTTTCCGCCACTGAAGCGGCTTCGGTCTCTTCCTGCGCGGCGGCGGAAGGTAACCGCCACTTCCCGTTTTCGTTCTGCGCCCAGTAGACGCTGGGATTGACTAACGAGACCTCGTTGATGATCAACCGCCGCGAGAAAAGCGAAGAGATCCGCACGCGCAAACGGAACGTGTCGGCTTTCAAAAAATCGCCCGGCGCCGCTTCGTCGCCCTGCGGCATCGTGATGCCCGTGAGCTTCAAACCGAACCACGGCGTCACGCTGATACGCCGGATGTGCAGCGTCGCGCCCAGGCGCTGGCTCAATTCATCCTGAATCCTTTCTTGTGTGCGTTGCGACTGCACATACAGATTCACCGCCAGGAGCGCTCCCGCCAGAATCGCGAAAATCACGCCGGCAACGATGAGCGCGATTCGGCTGATTTTTTGCACGCCGGGAACGTTACGCAGCGCCAGTTTGAAGAAAAGATCAAAGCCCCTCGCGCAAAGTTGAAACGCACCATCGTCATTCTGAATCCAGCCGCGCGCGGCGAGCGTGCGCACCGGCTTCGCGCACGCGTGGAGGAATTGACGCGGGGCGCGGTTCTTTGCTCGACCTCGACTCGCGGCGAAGCCGAATCGCTCGCGCGCGCGGCCGTCGCGGAAGGCTTCGATAAAGTCATCGCCGCCGGTGGTGACGGCACGGTCAACGAAGTGGTCAACGGCATCGGCGGCGCGGACGTCGCACTCGGGCTTCTCCCGCTCGGCACCATGAACGTCTTCGCCACCGAGCTGGGATTGCCCGGCAACGATCTCGGCCGTTGTTGGCAAATCATTCAAAAAGCGCAGACGCGTCGCATCGATCTCCCGAGCGCGAACGGCAAACGCTTCGTGCAACTCGCCGGCGTCGGCTTCGACGCGCAGGTCGTGAAAGAAACCAGCCGCGCTCTCAAACGCAGCTTCGGTCCGCTCAGTTATCTCATGTCCGCCGCGCAAATCGCCGCGCGCCAGCCGCCGCGTTTGCGCATCGAATCGAACGACGCCGTGACCGAGGAAGGCTCCTTTGTTCTCGTCGGCAACGGACGTCTTTACGGCGGACGTTTTCCGTTTTTCAAACAAGCCGTCCTCGATGATGGCTTGCTCGATGTCCTCGTTTTCAAGCGCCTGAATTACATCGAAATTATCCGGTACATGCAGGATGTCATCTTCAGTTCGCAGATCACTTCGCCCGAGGTGGAATACTTTCAAACCACCTCGCTCAAAGTGACGAGCGCGAGCGCCGTGCCGGTGGAAATGGATGGCGAACTGGTCGGCAATTGCCCAGTGCAATTTAAAATTCGCAGCCGCGGCCTGCGCGTCTTCGCGCCCGCGATAAAATAATTTCCGTGCGCGCGCAAACCGCGCAAAAGTCGGAAAATTAGCCTAACGAGACGTCCTCTCGCGCGATTTTTCCGGCGCGTGCCGCCATTTCAATCGACAAGAAAAATCGGGTGCGATACTTTTATTCCATGCGCCTGTCCGGCCGGAAATCCTCGTCCTTTACCCGGCCCTGGACACAACGACAGCGCGTCGTTCTTCTGACCTTGCTCAGCGTGAACGTGGCGGTATTCATCGCCCAGCTTCTCCTCGATTCGTACCAACCCGGCATGGTCCGGGAAATCCTCGGCCTCAGTCGCAATGGCATGGACTCCGCCTATGCCTGGCAGTTTTTCAGCGCGGCCTTTTTGCATTACGGCCCTTGGCATCTGCTCGCGGATACCGCCGTCCTCTACTTGTTAGGCCGCGACGTGGAATGCATTCTCGGCCAGCGCTCGTTTCTCTTTCTTTATCTCACCGGGGCCGCTGTCGGTGAATTAGGTCATCTCTTTTTCATGCCGTCCGCCACGGTGCTTTTCGCTGGCTCGGGAGGCGTGGCCGCTGTTCTCATGGCTTACGCAATTATCCTGCCGGAGATGGAATTGAGCGCGATGGCCTGCTTCACCATTCCACTGCGGATGACTGCGAAACATCTTGCCTGCGGCGTCGTCTTCCTCGGTGCGTTGCTCATGATTGTCGATCGCACTGGCACCGTGGCGCACAGTTCTACCTTAGGCGGATGCGCAGCCGGCTGGCTCTATGCGCACTTGTTAGGCTTCGGGCGGCCCTCGCTTCTACAGCGCGCGCTACATCGGCGGAAAGCGGAAGTGGAGCGCTATCAACAAATGGATCCCGAGCAATTCATCTCCGAAGAAGTTGATCCGGTGCTCGAGAAAATTTCGCGGAGCGGAATGCGCAGTCTCAATCGCCGCGAGCTCCGCACCCTGGCGCGCGCGCGCGAAAAGCTCGCGGAGAACGCCTGAGCGCGGACTTCGTTCCGCCGTCTCCGGAGTTGTCGCGGCTGCCCGATCGACTTCCTTTTCATCGATGGCGATGAGTGATCTCGATTGGATTCGCCAAAAGGCGGCGCGCTCGCTTTGTCCTGGCCAAGTCGAGCGCACGCTCGTGCGTTTGTCCGAAGAATGGCCCGCGCACGAAACGAGTTTGCGCGAAGTGATCGAGCAGTTTCCCCTCGGCGAATCGGCGCTGCTCCATCTGCTTGTCGTTTCCAGCATCTGCGCCGCGCGTCTCGCACAAGATCCGCAAATTTTAATCTGGTTACGCCATCCCGATGTCTGCGGAAGTCCGCGCAATCGCCGCCGCATGCTGGCCGATCTCGCACGCGTGACCACCGAAGGTTCGATCGCCGCGCAAAACTTTCGCCAACTGCGTTTATGGAAAGGGCGCGAAACTTTGCGGATCGCGCTGCGTGAAATCGCGGAGGCCGCATCGCTCGAAGAAACCACCGCGGAACTTTCGCAATTGGCCGAGATCTGCGTGACGAAAGTTTTGGAACACTGGCAGACCGAGTTGAGCGGCCGGCTCGGAATTCCTGACGCGCAATTTTCCGTGCTCGCGCTCGGCAAACTCGGCGGCCGCGAGCTAAATCACAGCTCCGATATCGATGTCCTCTTTTTCTACAGCGATGAAGGACAAGTCACGAACAGCCTAACGAATCATCAATGGTTCAATCGGCTCGCGACAAAAATTTTTGAAACCTTCGCCGCGAAAGATCCGGCCGGCGCGCTCTTCCGAATGGATCTGAGGTTGCGCCCCGAAGGCGCCGCTGGGCCGGTCGCGCGCTCGTTGCAAAGTCTGGAAAATTATTACGCCGGTTTTGGCGAGACCTGGGAACGTCTCGCGCTCATCAAAGCCCGTTTCCTCGCCGGGAGCGAAGAGCTGGCCTACGATTTTTTGCGTGAGCATCAGCCGTTCATTTATCCAAAGAACGCGACGCCGGAGTTGCTCGATGAAATCGCCGCGATCAAGCTCCGGATTGAGCGCGACATCGTTGGTTACGACGCGCTCGAACGAAACGTAAAACTTGGCACCGGCGGCATTCGGGAGATCGAATTCGTGGTGCAGGCCCTGCAACTTTTGCACGGTGCGCGTCACGCTTTTCTCCAAGAAACGAGCACGCTCAAAACCTTGCCCGCGCTGGCCGAGCTCGAACTTTTACCGCGCGCGGAAGCGGTTGATTTGGAGAAGGCGTATCGATTTCTACGTCGCGTCGAACACCGTCTACAAATCGAGTCGGAGCAGCAAACGCATACCGTCCCGGACGATCCGGAGGCGCTCGGTCGTCTCGCTTCCAGTCTCGGATTTGCATCCGCGGAGAATTTTCTCGCGACCTTGCACGAACAAACCGCGCGCGTCCGTGCCATCTTCACGCGCATTATTTCCGAGCGTCCGCAGGACAAAGAATCAACGGCCTCGCGTTTGGAAATTTTTCGCGAGGAAGCGATGGCGGCGAAATCTCTGGCGCAACTTGCTGAAGGTCGCGGCAGTTTTCATGTCGCGCCGCGGACGCGACAAATTTTTCAGAAACTTCGGCCAATCCTGCTCGAGCAACTCGCGCAGACGATCGAGCCCGACGCGACGCTCACGCAGTTCGTTCGCTTCGTCGAAGCCTATGGCATGCGCAGTCTGCTTTTCGAATTGCTCGTGAAAAATCCGCGACTGCTCGAGCTGGTCGTCAAAACTTTCGATGCCAGTCGCGCCGGGACTGACCTGCTCATTCGCCATCCGCAATTGCTCGAGGAAGTGACGCGGCCCGGCATTTTGGATCGCAGCGTGAGCGTGGAACGGCATCTCACGGCCTTGCGTGCGAGCGGCGCGAACGCCGGAAAACTCGACCCCGTGCGGGCTTATCGGCAAATGCAAGCACTGCGCATTTTGTTGCGCGATGTGCTCGGCTTACTCGATCTCGCCGCCTTGCAACGCGAGCATTCCGCGCTCGCGGAAGCGTGCCTGACCTTTGTCCATAATCTCATCGCGGGCGATTCCGATCTGACCATTATCGCGCTCGGAAAATTCGGCGGTCGCGAGCTGAGTTACGGCGCCGACCTCGATGTTTTGTTTGTCGGCAACAACACTCGCGCGGCGCAGGAAATCGTCGTGGAAATGACGAAGTCGACGGCGGAAGGAATGATTTCAACGCTCGATGCGCGACTGCGTCCCGATGGAGAAAAAGGTCCGCTGACCGCTTCGATTACCGCTTACGAACGCTACTATCGAATGCGCGCGCAGCTCTGGGAATTGCAAGCGTTGACCCGCGCGCGGCCGCTTTGCGGTTCGTTAGGCGCGGAGTTTTTGGAGATGGTACAAAAGACCTGGCGCGCGGCCGGCCAGCGCGCGGATCTCTTCACGCAAATCGGCGCGATGCAGGAACGCATCCGGCGAGATCGTGGCAGCGGCGCGGAGATTTTGGATTTCAAAACCGGACTCGGCGGAATCATCGAAGCGGAGTTCCTGGTGCAGGCTTTACAGATGCGCTCTGGTGTCTGGAATTCGCAATTTATCTTTGCCCTGGCCGATCTGAAGCAGGCGCGGCTTCTCTCGGGCAACGACGCCGGCGCGCTGCAAAGCAGCTACGATTTTCTGCGCCGCTGCGAATCGATTTTGCGCCGTTGGGAAAACAAAGGCGTCGCTTATCTGCCGGCGGAAGAAGCGGAAGAGGAAAAGCTCGCGCGTCGCATGGGGCTAAGAGATCTGAACACTTTCGGGCAACATTACCGCGCGGCGCGGGAAACCATTCACGGGATTTCGTCGCAATATTTTCGCGCGACCTAACTACTCGTTAGGCGTGGCGTCCGCCGGCCAGCAGATGAAAGATTTGCTGAAGAACGAACAGGCTGACGGCAATGCTCACGCCGACCAAAGCGACGAGCGCGATCAAGACGGCGATGACGAAAACCCAATCGCTCTGTCGTGATTTTCGCGGTGCGCCGAGATGTTCCTTGATCAGCTCGTGATTGCGCGCGTTCGATTTGAACCAAAAGGAAAAGGCGTCGCCGATTACGGGCACGATGCCGATGAATTCGTTCAGCAGAATGTTGAGCGACATGCGCGCGAGCACGATTTTCGGCAAGCCATGGCGCGCGGCCTGAATGAGCGCGAGCGCGGAAACCATGGCTGAGCCGGTGTCGCCGATTCCCGGAATCAGTCCAATAAGCGGATCGATCCCGAAGCGAAGTTTCGTTCCGGGCAGCCGGAGAAAATCATCCATGAGAAACGCGATCCAACGAAAGAGCGGCTCGATCTGTTGCGCGCCGCGCTTTTTTTCCGGAGGCAAAACTTCCCACTCGGCCTCCCGCGCTGGCGATTTGGATTTCACGGCAGGCGCCAACAACTCGTTAGGCGCGGAAGTTTGTTAACCCGGAATTTCCTTCAGCATCTGCGTGTTCGTGGGAAATTTTTTCACGAACATGAGCAATCGCTCGATCGCTTCGGAAGGTTTGTGTCCGGCGAGACCGCGCCGGATGAGATTGATCTTTTCCAATTCCCACGGCTGCAGAAGCAATTCCTCGCGGCGCGTACCGGAAAGAAAAATATCGACCGCCGGATATACGCGCTGGTCGCTGATTTTGCGATCGAGCACGAGCTCCATGTTGCCCGTGCCTTTGAATTCCTGAAAGATTAGCTCGTCCATGCGGCTGCCGGTTTCGATGAGCGCAGTCGCGACGATGGTGAGCGAACCGGCCTCTTCTGTATTGCGCGCGGCCGCGAAAATCTTCCGCGGAATTTCCATCGCACGCGCGTCGATGCCGCCGCTCATGGTGCGGCCACCGCCGCCGGTCGCGTTGTTAAATGCGCGAGCCGTTCGCGTGATGGAATCGAGCAAAATGAAAACGTGCTTGCCCGCTTCGACCATGCGTTTGGCGCGCTCGGCCGCGAGTTGCGCGATGCGCGTGTGGCTCTTGATGTCGCTGTCGTTCGAGCTGGCCATGATCTCTGCGCCCGGGCAGGAGCGGCGGAAATCGGTCACCTCTTCCGGCCGTTCGTCGACCAGGAGAATGATGAGTTTCATCTCGGGATGATTTTTCGTCACGGCATCGGCGATGTGATGAAGGAGGGTGGTCTTGCCAGTGCGCGGCGGCGCGACGATGAGACCGCGTTGTCCCATGCCGAGAGGCGTCATCAAATCCATGATGCGCGTGGTGTAACGCTCCGGAACTGTCTCGAGCTTGATCCGCTTGTTCGGATTGATCGTGGTCAACTCTTCGAACGGCACGAGGTCCTGATATTTTGTCGGCTCGTCGTCGTTAATTTTATTGAGACGAGTTAATTGCGGCCCACGATTTCCGCGGCGCGTTTCGCCCTGAATCCACATGCCGTCGCGCAAAGCAAAACGGCGCACGATTTCCGGCGTGACGAAAATGTCCTGCGGCGTTTGCACGAAGTTGCGTTTGGCATCGCGCAAAAATCCAAAGCCTTTCCCGGAAATTTCGATTACCCCTTCACCGAATTCCGGCTCCCGCGGTTCGCCATTGTAAGAACCTTGCTGGGAACGGTCGCGATCCCGATCCCTGTCGCGATCGCGAAAGTGCCGCTCGTTTTGCGGCGGCGCAGTTGGCAAGTCGTTAGGCGTGGCGGTGGAAGCGTTTTCCGGATTTCCGAGTTCCATATTCTCGGTCATGGTCGCGCCAACGACTTCGGCCGCACCGACGCCATCATTCACGTTG
>CAXSCV010000010.1:5006-32052 GCA_964235895.1 uncultured Chthoniobacterales bacterium | reverse complement strand
CTGTTTCGGATCGATTGATCTCGTTAGGCGCGCCCGGCGCCATTTCGTTTCTTGTCCGTGGTCCACGTCGGGACGGGCGACGACGACGCCCGGAAGCGGGCCTCGCCTCCAGCGGTGACTGATTCTCAGATTCTTCGCTCATAATCAAACAGGCAGGCCACGGGGGCAGAACAAACAGCAACCGCAGCGCAACTTCTTAAGCCGGCAATTTCGCCAGCAACTCGTCAGCAATATCTAGATTCGAATAGACGTTTTGAACGTCATCGTCGTCTTCGAGGCTCTCGCACAATCGCAAAACCTGCAATGCGATCGCCTCATCGACGACAGGAACTGTCGTATCGGGAATGAAAGTAAACTTTTGCCCATCGGTGGTGACGCCCGCGTGTTTGAGCGCCTCAGCTACTGCGTAGAGCTGATCGTGGGAAGTGGTAATAACATACCGCTCATCCTCCGTTGTCAACTCCTCCGCTCCAGCTTCCAAGACCAGTTCGAAGAGCTTCTCCTCTTTAATCGTATCGCGCGGCACAGTGATCCTTCCCTTTTTATGGAACATGTAAGAAACGCTGCCGCTGGTCCCGAGGTTGCCATCATTTTTCGTGAAAATTCGACGAAGCTCGGCCGCGGTTCGGTTTTTATTATCGGTCGCGGCATCGACGATCACGGCCACGCCGCCCGGCGCATAGCCTTCGTAAACGATTTCGTCGTAATGCGCCGCATCCGTGCCCTCGCCCGTGCCGCGCTTGATCGCGCGCTCGATGTTGTCGTTAGGCATGCTCTGGCCCCGCGCGGAAAGGACCGCGCTACGCAGCCGCACATTTCCCGACGGATCGCCGCCGCCGATTTTCGCCGCGATCGTGATCTCTTTCGCGAGCTTGCTGAAAAGCGCGCCGCGTTTCACATCGCTCGCGCCTTTCGTGCGTTTGATTTTGGACCACTTACTGTGTCCGGACATGTTGAGTTGGTTAACGAGACGTTCGACAGGCTTCAGCTCACGAATGGAACAGAAGATCTCGAGGAAAACTAATCGAGAAAGCAAACGGCTCGGGGACAATTCAACGATGATCGATCCGTCTTGTCAAAGACAGCGACGCGCAACTTGTCGAACTCGAAACGTGGGCAACTAAGCCGCGACGCTCTGCGCGCGCTTGCGCTGATTTGCGTCGAGAATGCGTTTACGTAAACGGAGCGACTTCGGCGTCGCTTCGACGTATTCATCGGCACCGATGTATTCGATCGCGCGCTCCAGACTCATCTTCAAAGGCGCTTCGAGCTGAATGCCTTTGCCATCGCCCTGGCTGCGCATGTTCGTGAGATTTTTCGCCTTGCAAGGATTGACCGGGAGATCTTCCGGGCGCGCATTCTCGCCGATGATCATGCCCGCATAAATTTCTTCCTGCGGTCCGACGAAAAGCTTGCCGCGCGCCTGAATGTTATTAAGCGCGTACGCCTTACTGGTGCCCGCTTCCATCGAAACCATCACGCCGCGATTGCGTCCTTCGAGCTCGCCTTTGAACGGCGCGTATTCACGAAAGAGATGACTCATGATTCCTTCGCCGCGAGTGAGATTGACGAGGTCGCTTTCGAATCCGATCAAGCCACGTGTCGGAATGATCGCTTCCACCGAAACGCGAGTCGCATGGTGATCCATACCGACTACTTCGCCTTTTCGAGCGGCCATCGATTGCATGACGTCGCCGAGGTTTTCCTTAGGGACTTCGACGTAAAGATTTTCGATCGGTTCGAGCAAACTGCCGTCTTCCGCGCGCTTAAAAATAACTTCTGGGCGCGAGACCATTACTTCATAACCCTCGCGCCGCATCTGCTCGACCAGAATGGCGATCTGCATTTCACCGCGCGCGTTAATTTCAAAAGCGCCTGCGGCTTCGGTATCTTTCACCTGCAGCGAAACATTGCCGCGCGTCTCGCGAATCAAGCGTTCGCGAACGTGACGCGCGGTGACGAACTTTCCTTCGCGCCCCGCGAATGGTGAATCATTCACCAAAATACGCATGCGAATCGTCGGCGGATCGATGTCCACGAACTGCAGCGGCGTACGCTCTTCGCGATCGGTTAAAGTTTCACCGATATACACTTCCTCAAACGCGGTCAGCCCGATGATATCGCCCGCGCTCGCGTGCTGCACTTCCACGCGGCCCATCCCAGAGAAGGTGAAAATGCCGGTGACGTTAGCGCGTTCGCGACGCCCGTCGCGATTGATGCAGACGATCGAATCACTCACCGCCACACGACCACTCACGATCCGGCCTAGCGCGATACGGCCCAAATAATCGCTGTAATCGAGATTCGAAACCAGCATCTGAAAATAGGGCGCGTCGGAAATCGTCGGTGGCGGCACATGGTCGATAATTGCCTGGA
This sequence comes from uncultured Chthoniobacterales bacterium, assembly GCA_964235895.1. Classification (GTDB taxonomy): domain Bacteria; phylum Verrucomicrobiota; class Verrucomicrobiia; order Chthoniobacterales; family UBA10450; genus JACCTI01. The sequence continues at coordinate 29,676 of CAXSCV010000010.1, read as the reverse complement.
AGAGCGGGGTCATGTCTTCGCTGTTTTCGTGCAACTCGCGCATGGCGAATCCATTCTTCGCGCTCGCGTAGACAATAGGAAAATCGAGCTGCTCATCGTTCGCTTTCAGCTCGACGAAGAGATCGAAAATCATGTCGAGCACTTTGTGCGGACGCGCGTTTTCCCGGTCGACTTTATTAATCACGACGATCGGCTTTACCTTATTTTCCAAAGCCTTTCGCAATACAAAGCGCGTCTGCGCCTGGGGTCCATCGTGCGCGTCGACCACAAGCAGAACGCCATCGACCATTTTCATAATGCGCTCCACCTCCCCACCGAAGTCCGCGTGACCAGGGGTGTCGACGATGTTTACGCGATACCCGTTCCACTGAAACGCAGCGTTCTTCGCGCGAATGGTAATGCCTTTTTCCCGCTCGAGATCCATCGAGTCCATCATTCGTTCCTCGACTTTTTGATTGGAACGAAAGGTGCCGGATTGCCGCAGAAGCTGATCGACGAGAGTTGTCTTCCCGTGATCGACGTGCGCAATAATGGCGATGTTACGAATCTTGTCCATGCGGTCTCCCCGAGTGAGGAGCGCGGAATATGGTGGCGTCGACCCGCCGCGTCAAACTACAAGGCCAATCTGCCGCGAGTTCTAGCTACTGTGACAAACCTAACAAACTGACGGTCACTCATGGCCCCGAGACCGCTGCCTTTCCGGCGTTTTTTCTCGCATGCCAATTGAAATAAGCGCCTTGCTATCCTGCCTTCTCAGTTCTCGTCCTCCCTTGTGTTGTCATTCTGAGCCGCGCAGACGGCGAAGAACCTCACAGAGGGTGATTCCTCTATCAAAAGACAGATCTCCCACGCACCCCCTTATGCGAGATCCTTCGGCGCGCTCAGCCGCCAGGATGACGTAACTCCGCATTATTCTCTAATCGAACGAAAACACCGACTCTCTAAAAAGTGCCCCTCCATCGATCTTCGAGGTGATAAGCGTGCCCGTTAGTAAACGCCATTATCCGGCGCGTAATACACTTCGATCAAAGCCGTCCCAGTCGACCCATCTTTGCCACGCAGGATGGCCGTGTAATTGCCGCGATCCAGGGTCGCTACAAGCGCGGATTCCAAAGGATTCTCGGGAGCCAGACCGACCTCGACGATTTCCGATTCTTGTGGTGAATCCATCCAGTTATCATTTGAACCAATGGATGACCCGTTTGCGTCAAATAACTCCAGCGTCGGATCCTGAAGAGCGCCGGAAACTCCATGCATAGCCAGCGAGGGCCCGATCGCCCGGATAACCACCCGGATGGCACGATCTGCTTCTCCACCACCGACGATGAGTCCGGCGATGAGCGCGTTATCGCCGGTCCCGACAAAACCGCGCGTACTAATATTCGCCAGGAGCGAACTCGACTGATCCACCTCATAGACCTCCACCAAGCCGACGCCCGTGCCGCCATTATTGCCCCGTACAATCGCTGTATATTGGCCGGCATCGAGTGACCTCACGATGGCCGATTCGGCGCCGTTACTTGGCGCGAGCCCTGTGGCGGTAATCTCTGCCTCCTGACTTTCTCGCCAATCATTATTCTGGGCAATGGGCGTGGAATTCCCCGCGGCGTACAATTCGAGAGTGGGATCGGCCAACCGGCCGGCCAATGGAACCCCGTTGTTGTTCAGCGAAGGTCCAATCGCTCGCACAATTACATTTTTCGGGTCGTTCCCTCGGACGATGAATCCAGCGATAAGAACATTTTCTCCCGTCTGGACCTGCGCCCGACTAGAAATGTTCTGCAAATGATGGCCCGGAGGTAACGGCGAAGGGCTTACTTCGGCATGAGGTTGCTGCGCCGTTGCGCTTTGTAGGCAAAAAATTGCGACAGCACTTACCAACACGCAATTTGGGATTATTAATCGCATGGAAGGATGAAATCAGAATACGGGCACAAAGACAATGAAAACACATAAAAATGTGAATCTCCAGAATCGACCACAATCCCTAGAGAAGAGAAAGGATCGCTCGCAAATCAGTGCGCGGCCATCAAAGACGATTAATCATCATCTCGGCCGTCCGCTGCGCGGTTGGGTGCGTTCGGCGTAGTTGAGTTGTTAGTCCCCGCTGAATGTCTGGTTAGTGCCGTCGGATAATATGGCGATCGGAACTCTGCGGCTCGTTAACACGTAGATACTTGCTGCCGGGGGCTTGATAAAGCGCCGGTATCGCTGCGAGATCGCCGACGATAAGGTCTGATGGAAACAAACTGAGCGTAGACGCCGGTCATGCCAGCGTGATTAGCCGTTGATCCGATTTGCCAGTAAAGGAATTCTGGCCAGCACTTCGTCGGCTCGAAGCCGCGTTAAGTTCTGGCCCCGGCGTCCACGATCTGAGCCTTTAGGCTTCCTTCCAACTCCACCCATGGACGTTTCGTCCGAGACTTACAGCGGTCATATTGCCAATGCTCCTAGAACCAAGCGATCTGTCCGCGGCCGTCCACTGCGCGATAATGACATTTGGCATCTCAAAACACTGATATCTTATTCGAAGGTAATATCGGTCGTTCTGTGATTCTTTAAACCGTTGCGGCACTGACGCCGTAGTTGGCAAGTTGGCTCGAGGGACTGAATGCTTCGTTGTTATTACGCTGGAGAGGCGGCAAACGTGACTTCTCTGATTTGATTAATGAAATCCCGTTGGGGTTCTTACTTCGCCACGATTCAAGGGTCGTTCTCGGCCTACAATCTAGTCCGGACGAAAGTTTCTAAATCCTCGATATCAGGCCACTCATGGCTGGATATCATCTTCGAAAAAAAACGGCAGGCTGAAAACCAGCCTGCCGTTTTTAGCTCTAGATTGTCGGGTGTTACTGAATAGGCGTTGTGACTGCCTTTTCCGCATTGATAAAGCCAAATCCATCGAGGTTAGAGTACCCCGACCCGATTCGATTTCTTATTACTCCGCTAAAGGTGGAGGTATCGTTCAGTGTGCCACTGAAGGACATTCCATCAGAGATGACAACGTCATCTGGAATCAACACGCCGCCCCCAAACAGATCAGAGTTGTAGCTAGCCAGAGCTGCTCCGGCGGCAGAGACGTTCGGCCCACGCTCCAAGCCGCGTCCTATCGTGAAGCGGAAAATGGAGCCGCCTGCAAACGTGCTATTGGCGAAGTTGACCGTGAGCGTTCTCCCTTGAGTGCCATTAGCTCCTGGCGTCGGCGCAGGCGTCGGCGCGGGGTTTGTCAGGACGATGCTCGCATCCGTTCCAGCGACTCCGACGCTCGGGCCAGGCGTGAACGCGAAACTACCCGTGCCAGCAGTAGCGAAGTAGAGCCCTGGGGTCACATTGGAGAAGTAATTGTTCGAAGCATCGACGCCATTCTGACCACTGGTCACGCCGCCACCTTGCGCGGCGGTGCCGTTCGGGTTGAAGACGAAGCTCTTTATTGAGCTTGGTCCTACATAGGAGATCGAGAAGGAGTTAGGGTCATTACGCCCGCGCGCCGCGGTAGCCGTGTTATCGCTGCGGATCGCTATATTAACCTTTCCACCGTTACTTGCGCGGGCGGCGCCCGCCGCCAGATAAGGGTCGAGGTCGTGCATGAAGGTGCTGCGCTGCAGGATACTGGTCATTTGCGTGGGAGTTACACTGCCGGTACCACCGTGGGCTTGAAGGACCAAGGCCGCGATGGCTGCACCATGTGGGGAAGCTGCACTGGTTCCGCCGAATTGTCCGTTTCCTGTATCAACGTCGTTGGCTGAATCGCCGCCAATCCAGGTTGTGTTAGCGTTGTTTGCAGCGGCCAGCCGCGGTTGAAGGCGAACCTCGGGCGCGTTAGGGACTAAATTGTTGTTCTTGTCGAAGTAGATTAACGCGGGACCAGCAGAAGTGAAGTTCTGCGGGATATTCGGCCGAAACACATCATAGGCCGCCATTCCGTTACAGCCCGCAGCGGTGTCGTGACCGCCTGTGACTGCCGAGTTATAATCGTAGTATTCCGCCGGAGCGTTATTAGGATTACTATTTGAGTCTGTGCCCAAACGGATGCGAGTCGCTGACCGTGGCGCAGTTGGCACTGTAGAGCGGGCGATGACGAACTGCAATTGTCCGCCTACGCCGGTGGCGGTTCCAAGCTCGACTGGCCTATTGTTAGCGAAGTTGTTACTGGTGAGCGAGCTAGCCGGAACATAGACCCCATCGGCAACGCGGAAAGCGAGCATATTGATATCCGTAGTCAACAGAGGCTGGCCACTGGCAGTATTCACAGTCAGGTTAAAGCTGCCGGTGGTCGTGCCAAAGGCGCGAATGGCGATCTTATATTGACCACTTGCAGGCGGGAAGAAGGTTACCGATTCGTCGGTCCCGGTGTCTTGATCAACGATGATGTTATTATTTGCATCGAGGATCGAAACGATGCCGTCGAAGTTGCCACTGGTCGCCGTTTCGTTGATCACGTATTTCGTGCCGGCCGAAAGGGGAGGCACGTCGGAAAACGTAATCGACGTCGTCGTGCCGCTGATCGTCCCGGAGTTAGAGTAGATCGGAGGCTGATTAAGCACGGGAGGAGCGCTGTCGTAAGGATCATCCCACTGCATCTCGGTCGCAATGCCTCCATTAGAGACCGTCCAAGTGCAGGCGACGTCCTGACCGTTCGGGTTAAAATTGTGGAAGCCGCCTTGGTAAAGATTAGTCGGAACATTAGTGAGATCGATATTCGTCCCGACTAAAGCAGCATTTGTCGCCGCTGTGACACCGGTGCCGTTCGGAATCCAGCGCAGGTCGGAGTTGTACACACTAACACCATAGGAGTTAGCCGCGGAGGAGAAATAGGAAACGCCCATGGCAGCGACATCGTCCACGCCGCTGGCGATTACGCCGCCATCCGCAAAGACGGGCTCACCACCGTATGCAACGTCATCGCAAATGACATCTGCCTTGAAGTCGGCCCGCGTGTTCGGAACGGAAGGGAATCGGCCAGAAAGCGCTCGGATATTGTTCCCAAAACCAACTTCACCGGTGTCCGCCGTTGCGAAACCAATCTTCGCTTTCGGGGCCATTTTGTAGACGATCTCTGACATACCACGGCCTTCGTCAGTCCCGCCGGCGAAATCCTGCAGCACTACAATCGGCGTGGTATTAATTGGGTTATTTGGGCTGCCAGGGAGATCGAAATTATTCACATTGGTCGTGGCATTTGGTTGCGTCGCGGTATTCGTCCCGCGAGTATCAAAGCTATCGGACAAAACACCAACGGTGATGCCCGACCCATCGTAATTTACCGGCGCGGACGGGTTGTAGAACTGGTTAATTTTATCTACCCGGTGCTGGGTAACACCCTGCATAAACTTCGTTCCAAGAAGGGCCAAGTTAGTGGTCGGCGGCGCCTGGGGAAGCTCGCCTTTGCCGGCACCCGCGGTCCCCTTGGCGACGCCATGTAACTGCGGCTTCAGGGCAAGGAAAACAGCCCGAACCCCCTTGGCCTGAGCCAAGGCCGCCGCCTCATCGACAGAGACCCAGCCCTCGATGATGCCGACTTTGTGGTAGCTAGCGTCCACCGAAGTGATCTCAAAGCTGCCGAATTGACTTTGTAACGCTTCCTTTAATTCCTCGCAAGAGAGTTTACCATTGAGGGTAATATCGACCATGTAGCGGCCGTCCTCGGCCTTGATCGACCGGGCGTCGTAATTAGCCGCATCCTGAGTAGCAAACCCGTTATAGAGCGTGCGCTCCGCGGCTTTACCTCTAGGGGCGCTTTGAAGCATGACTTTGCTCTCTACTAACTTGTCCAAACCATAACCCATGTTTTCGGGAATTGGCTTCGCCGAAGTAGTGGTGCTAAACAATGCGACAGAGGCTAACACTACGCCAGTGCGCAGGAGATAAATATAGGAGTTAAGTGTCATGGATGTTTTGTGTTCGAGGTGGAAAACCGACTTTTCCGAGATTAAATCCGAATGTGCCGTCCTAGAGGAACAACACGAAATTAAGCGGCAGTTTTAGAACGCCGGCGTTTGCCTAGCAGGAGAAGCGCAGAGGCGGCCACAGCGCCTAGAGCGATCGCCGAGGGCTCAGGTACTGCCGCGGCAGTAGCAGAACTGGTCAGGTTAATCTGATAAGCTCCGTTTTCGGCAAAAGAGGCGTTACTGTTAAAGTTAGAAAGAGTGCTCGGATTAAGCCCCGAAGCTGGGCCGCGCACCGCCGTGGTGTCTCCGCCAGGGTAGCCAGCAAACAGAAGCTGGTTCGAGAGGTTGACCGGTTCATTCCCGGATAAGCTGATCCCCAGATAATAGGTCCCGGCACTCAAAGTCATGGTAAAGCTAGTCCCCCCCGGCAAAGTCGATTGCAGCGACATCCCGTTCGCATCGTCGTTGGTATAAATCGGTGCTCCAAGAGCGTTGAACAAAAATAGGGCCGTATCCAGTCCCGAGGTCATGGTAACTGTATTCACCGTGCTGGCAGAAAAGGTGGTCGGGGCAGTGATCGTAAAACGGAATAAATCGGCATCGTTTATCCCAGACAAGTTCCCCAAAATGGTCGTCAAATTGGATCCGCTTGTCGCGCCAGTTGCCTGTGCTGTGCCAAGTGTCTGCCCGGCGTCTCCGACTTCCGTGTAAACTTGCCCAGATACAGAGGAAGCCGCCAAAACGACTGCCCCACAATAGCCAATGAGAAAACGGCAGAATTTAGTAATCATAAATTAAAAATACGGGTTTGTGTATGCGCTGAAGAATTGGGACGAGTAGCAAAAGCTCGAACCTTTCGAGTTTGTAATTGGCCGGCGAAAGAGAGTCAACACAATTTTCTCGTCGTCAAAATAGGAATCGTACGGCAGAGGTTGGGATTCAGGCGCATATAAATTAAGCAAAAAGCGGCAGGCCGGAAAACCAGCCTGCCGCTTTTGTTATAACGCTGGAGGCGTCTTACTGGATAGGCGCCTGGGCCGCAGCTTCCACATTGATGAATCCGTAACCATCGAGGACAGAGTAACCCGTCCCAACCCGGTTATTAATCGTTCCGCTAAAGGTCGAACCGTCGCCCAGAGTGCCATTGAAGGACATCCCCGTGCCGGAGGTGGTGTAGGTTCCAGTTGCGGAATTATAAGAATCCGGGATCACTGTCTCACCGCCGAAGAGATCGGCACTGTAATTCGCCGTCGTCGTCCCGGAAGGAACGACCGACGAATGCTGAATCGAGCGCGAGATCGTAAACCTCAAGAGCTTTCCGCCGCTGAAGTTGTTGTTCGGGAAGTTCAGGGTCAACGTCCAGTTCTGGGTGGTGGAGGGCGGACCAGCCAGATTACTAGTCGCCGCCGTAACATCTGCCGAGGTCAACCCAACAGAGCCCGATCCAACCGCAAAGGTTGAAACCGCAGCCGGGAAGACCAAGCCTGGGAAGATGTTGTTGAAGTAAACGTTCGTCGCATCGAGCCCGTTGTTGCCCGAGGTTGTATTACCAGCATGAGCGGCATCCCCCTGAGAATTGAGAACGAGGCTCGTGATGTAGCTCGGACCCGTATATGCAACCGCCAGCGAATTAGGATCGTTTAAGCCCGTGCCGGCATTCGACTCGTTATCGCTGTTAAACGTTAATGTCACTTTTCCGCCGTTGGTGGCTCGGGCTGCGCCGCTGGAATAGTTCGGATCCAAGTCGTGCGGGAATGTATTGCTTTGCAGGAGCTTGGTCATCTGCGTGGGAGTCACACTTCTTTTTCCACCATGGGCCTCAAGGACGAGCAACGCGCAAGCAGCGGCATGCGGAGCCGCCGCGCTTGTGCCGGAGAAGTTGGCTGCGGCATCGTAATCCGAAGTCGAGTCGCTTCCTAAGCCCGCCAGACCTTCGTTAGCGGAGATGTTTCCCGCATCCATCGCTGCGATGCGAGGCTGCAGGCGAACTTCCGGCACCGAAAGCAAGTTCTGGTTTTTGTCAAAGTAGACCGTGACCGATCCAGGGGAGCTGAAATACTCAGGAATATTCGGACGAAATGCCGGATAGGCCGCGGTACCGTTACAACCCTGCGCCATGGCGTGGCCACCCGTTGTAACCGTATTGTAGGTAAAGTATTCCTGTGGTCCGTAACCAGCACGTCCGTTACCGGGAAGCAAGTAGCGGATATGATCGGCTACACGACCGGTCGGTGTATTTGAACGCGCTAATACATATTGAATCGATGTGACTGTTGCACTGGTGCGGTTGACAAAGCCAAGTTCGATTGGCTGATTTGTGGCAACGTTGTCGGTAGTCAACGAACTCGCCGGCACGTAGGCCCCTGTGTCTGTGCGGAAGGCCAACAGGTTCCAGTCGGACATGACGTACTGAGTGATCGACGCTTGGCTGATGGTGAAGCTGAAGTTGCCCGTAGTATTGTTAAACGCGGTGAAAGTGACCTTGTATTGACCCGTCGTAGGCGCGGTAAAAACGACCCGTTCGTCAATGCCGGTGTCCTGAGTTTTCAGAGTCGTTCCATCCGGATTTTGAATGGTCACGATTGCGTCATAGCTACCGCTGGTCCGGAACTCGTTAAGGACATAAGGCTGGCCCGCAGTAAACGGCGGAAGGGGCGGCGTACTGTTTTGATCATAAGTAATCGAAGTGGTCGTCGCACTGATGGTGCCAGAGTTAGCGTAGATTTGCGTTGTCTCCGTAGCGCCGCTGTTTTGATCATAAGGATCATTCCATTGCAGAATGGTATAAACAGTGTTGTTGGCCGCCACGTTAACGGTCTGCGCGACGTCTAATCCGTTCGGATTGAAGTTATGGAATCCTCCGGCATAGAGGTTCGTCGGAACGTTGGTCAAATTGATATTGGTATTAGCAAGAGCTGTATTACCTGCGGCAGCAGTCAAACCTGTGCCGTTCGGAACTAAACGGATGACAGACTCATAGCCATTGACACCAATATCGTTGGCAGCGGAGGAGAAATAAGACACGCCGGCAGCTGCGACGTCGTTGATTCCCGCACCGATGATGCCGTCTTCATAAAAGGGTTCGTCGAAATATCCCACGTCGTCGCAAATCACATCAGCGGCAAACCCCTGAGTGCTGGCATTCGGGAAAGAGGACGAGTTGATTCCCGCTAACGCGCGAATTGAATTAGCGAAACTGACTTCGCCAACATCTGCGGTAGCAAATCCGACCTTGGCTTTCGGCGCCATGTGGTAAACGATCTGGCACATACCGCGGCCCTCATCGTCGCTGGTCGAAGTCGACAAATCGTCCTGCAAGACGAAGACCGGGGTAGGATTGACTGTATTGCTCGAATTGCCCGGCAAATCATTATTGGTCACGTCTAGCGAGGCCGGATGCGCGGCATTGGCGGCGTATGAGTTCGAGATACAGGCAATGCTCAGGCCAGCGCCTTCATAATCGAATGGCGCACTCGCATTGAAAGCCTTGCTGACTGCATCGACACGATGCTGAATGACACCCTGGTCGAAATAGGTTCCAAGGTTTGGATAGGTCTGGCCAACGTTCGCGTTTCCGACCGGCCCGAGTTGGCGTTGATCGCCCAGAGTCGCTGTCTTCGCGATCGCAGTGTTATGCCGCGGTTTCAACTCCAAAATGACCGAGCGCACTCCCTTCGCCTGGCTAAGGGCAGCGACGTCATCAAGAGAAACATACGCATTCAGTACGCCCACACCACGATACGCGGGATCTGCCGCAGTAATGGTAAGCGAGTTAATAAACGACAGCGAGTCGTTAATTGCCTCCGGCTTAATTGAACCATCCAGGTTAATGCGAACGAGGATTCTGTCCTGATTATCCTTCAGCGCCATGGCATCCGTCCCAGCGATTTCTTCAGAGGTGAAGAGCTTGCCGTTTGCCGCTCGGTAAGTCTTGAGTTTTCCTTTCAAGGCTGCAGCAGATTGCACGGCGAGGTGGCTTTCAAGCAAGCGGTCCAACCCGTTGCCTAAGTTACTTGGAACAGGTTTGGCGAAAGCCGCGCCCGCGAGGGTAAGGCAAACACCAAATAAAGAGAGTCGATGAGTTATCTTCATGGATTATTTTATTAAGATGATGAAATGAGCTTAGGAATTATTCCGGTTTAGGATTGACCGCTTACGATAGGCGATGACGCCAAGAAGAGCGGCACCAGCAAGAAGAGAAACGGTCGAGGGCTCGGGAACGGCCGCAGTAATATCGATTTGATAATTGCCGGACTGAGCGAAGGACGCTCCGTTGTTGAAGTTGCTGAAGACGGCGGGGTTCAACCCAGGAGCCGGTCCTCGCAACGACGTCGTTTGCGCGCTGGAAGCGAAAACGAGCTGGCCAGAGGAGTTCATCGGCTCGTTGCCGGACAAACTGATGGCGATCAAATAAGTGCCGGGCGCCAGGGTCATGGTGAAGCTGCTTCCGGACGGGAGCGTGGATTGCAGTGTCGTTCCACTCGCATCGTCGTTCGTGAAGATCGGAGCGCCCGAACTCGTGAAAAGGAAAAGCGCGGTGTCTAACCCACCTGCTCCGCCACTCCCTGCAGTCAGGGCGTTCACGGTCGAGAATTGGATCTGCGCCGGCAAGGTCAGCGTCAGGCTGAAGACATCGGCGTCGTTGATTCCGCTAATGTTGCCGAGGATCCTCATCGTCTGGTTGGACGCTTGATTGATGCCGGTGGCCTGAGCGGCTCCGGGTGTCTGGCCAGCGTCGCCGCTCTCGGTATAAATCTGAGCGCGAGCGGAAACAGAGGCGAGCAATGTGGCGGCCAGAATAGCGGACCACCGTAGTGACTTAATTTGCATAGGACGGTTCGGGATTTTTCGTTTTTTGGTTGTGTTCGAGCATGCTCGATCCGCACTTAATACGGCGGGCATGCGCGAAGCAGATGCAGTGAAAGGAGGAGAAGATCAGCAGACCGGAGAAAAACAGTCAAGAAAATTTCAACAAACTAGGGAGGATTAGAATTAATCCTGCCATTTAAAGCTGTTTCCAGAGCCACCAGAAGGAGAATCGGGTCCGCACGGCTATCTTTGCCGGCTTCCCACCGCTCTGAGATTATGGATAAACGAAGTGGTAAAATCGTTTTTTGAAATCTCCATTGTCCTGGTCTTCGTATTGCAGAGTTCCGTCGCCCGTCGCAGAAACGGTGGCCAGTCTAACGAATGGTTGATCAAGGGCGCTGGCGGCTTCGACTCCGTAGTTTTGGAATGCTCCGCCCTTCCCGGTGATCATGATATGCCCGTCAGAAAGTCGCGTCGCCGAACCAATTTCCAGTTTCGGAAGCACCGGAACGAGCAGAAATGCGTGGGTGAATCCACCGATCGTTCCTGTGCCGGTGATGCGGCCTTGATCGTTGATAGCACGGGCGTCCGTCAGGATCCATCCGCTCCCGGGCGTGAGCAAATTGTTCAAATCCAGCATGCCGGAAGTGGTGATGTAGAGGAATGCATGCTGCGTGCTGTTGTCGCTCAAATACGAGTAGCCGACGACCGCGCCGGCACTGTTGATCCCTTCGCCATAACTAGAGAAGCCTCCGAGAGTATTCAAATCGAGTAACGGGCCCCCGTTTACTTCCGAGCGAAAGGCATGTTGTCCAAAGGAACTCGTTTCAGCGCGACCGGTCACTTGACCAGAGTCATTAATCGCGACCCCAAAACTATATCTCCCGCCTAGCGTCCCCAAATCTCGCAACGCACCACCATTCGTGTCGCTGATAAATGCGTGATTATAACCGCCCGCAGCCGTTGCATAACCCGTCACCTGGCCGCTGGCGTTCACGCCAAATCCGAAGCTGTTCGTTCCACCCGGCAGGGTTCCAACATCCTGCAATCCGCCGCGGCTGGTGCTCAAAAAAGCATGCATCGTCCCATTCCCAGCGAGCGCAGAATAGCCTGCCACCTGCGCCGCACTGTTCACGGCGTATCCATAGCTGTTCGCGCCGCCTAACGTTGAGAGATCAGTTAGACTGCCCCCGCCTGATCCGCTCAAAAACGCGTGAAACGAAGAGGTGGTCGACAAACGCGACGAACCCGTGACGCGTCCGGCCGAGTTGATTCCCTGGCCGAAACTGTCTGTGCCTCCCAACGTCCCGAGATTGACCAAAGGCAACGATCCGTTCGCGCCGCTGATGAACCCTTCCTGCGCCGCATCCTCCTGTATATAGGACGCTCCCGCCACCTGTGCCGTATCGTTTAACGCATTCCCGCCACTGGCCGTTCCACCAAGTGTGCCCAAGTCGACTACGTTGTAAGTCGGCGGCGCCGCGAAAATCGGCTTACCGGTGAAGGCTATAATTGCGAGGAAAATTCGGAACCACTTCATGCGAGCGCAAATTGTATTGCATCTGTTCCGCGCTCGCTAGTGGATACACTGTTTCGTTGAAAGTTTGCTGCTTTTCCCCAGCCAAATCACGCTTGTCATCGCAAGTGCTCACGTTAAGCTTCCGCTCCCGATTCGGGAAAATGCATGTCGCTGGCCAGTTTATTATCTGCCGAGCAGATCATTCCGGAGATGAAGGCCACCGAGCGCTGGCCCGCCATCGTGGAGTTGATCGATCTACTCGTTAGCCGGCAGCAGATTAAAGCAGAAGATCGAGAGAGCATCCTCGCCTCGCTCAAACAGCGCGAGGAAACCATGAGTACCGGCATCGGGTTCGGCATCGCCATTCCGCATGCTTCTTCCGATCGAATCGACCAGGTCGTCGCCTCGTTCGGCCGCTCCAGCACAGGCATCGAATTCGATGCGCTCGATAACGCGCCGGTGAAATTCGTCGTCCTTTTTATCGTGCCGAAAAATCAATTCCAGACCCATCTGCGCACTCTCGCATCGATCGCCAAATTCCTGAACGATCGCGCCACCCGCGACAGCCTCGCCACCGCCACGTCGGCCGAAGACATTCTCGCGATTTTTCGCGACCGCCCGCAGAAATAGGCGCGGTCGCATGGAAACTTTTCAGGCGCTTCTCGCGCGCAAATTATCGGACGCGCTTCTTGCCGCCGGCCTTCCGCCAAAAGGCGAAGTGACCGCCGCGACCGACGCGCGTTTCGGCGATTACCAAACAAACGCCGCGCTCATTCTTGCGAAGCAACGCAAAGAGAATCCCCGCGCGCTCGCGCAAAAAATCATCGAGCAGCTCGAGGTGGCCGATCTCTGCGAAGCGCCGCGGATTGAAGGCGCCGGCTTCATTAACTTCACCCTCCGTCCGGCGGCGCTCGCACAAAAAACGAACGAACTTTTGCAGGACGAACGCCTGGGAATTCCCCTAACGAGTGCTCCAAAAAAAATCGTGGTCGACTTCGGTTCGCCTAACGTGGCCAAGCCGATGCACGTCGGCCATATTCGCAGCACCGTCCTTGGCGACACGCTTGCGCGGATCGCGGAATTTCTCGGTCACGAAGTCATCCGCGACAATCACATCGGCGATTGGGGCACGCAGTTCGGCATGGTCATCTGGGGCTGGAAAAATCTCCTGGATCGCGCTCGCCTAACGAGCAATCCGATCGCTGAGCTCGTCCGCATTTACAAGGAAACGAACGATCGCGGAAACACCGATCCCGCCGTTCGCGAGGCCTGCCGGGAAGAGCTGGTCAAATTGCAAGGCGGCGACGCACAGAATTTCGCCATCTGGCAAGAGTGCGTCGATCTCTCGTTAGGCGAATTCGAGCGCGCTTATCGAATTCTCGGCGTGCGTTACGACATCCAGCGCGGCGAAAGTTTTTATAACGATCGCCTCCCCGCCGTAGTCAGGCGGCTGGAAAGCGAAGGCTTCGCGGAAATCAGCGAAGGCGCGGTCTGCGTTTTCTTCCGCGACCTCCCCGAGCTTGCGGACAAGCCGTGCATCATCCGCAAAAGCGATGGCGGATATAATTATGCGACGACCGACATCGCGACCGTCGATTATCGAATCGACGATTTGCAGCGCGACACGATTTGGATCGTGACCGGCGCGCCGCAACAATTGCATTTCCGCCAGATCTTCGAGATCGCGCGCCGCGAAAATCGACACGCCGATTTTCGGCACATCACGCACGGCAGCATTCTCGGGGAAGACCGCAAGTTGATGAAAACGCGCTCGGGCGACAACGTCGCGTTGCAAGACGTTCTCGACGAAGCGATCGCACGCGCGCAAAAAATCATCGAAGAAAAAAATCCCGATATGGATCGCGCGGTGAAGGAAAAGACCGCGCGCATCATCGGCATCGGCGCGGTCAAATACGCCGACCTCTCGCAGTATCGCATGACGGATTACGTTTTCTCGTGGGATCGCATGCTTTCCTTTCAGGGAAACACCGCGCCGTATTTGCAAAACGCTTATGTGCGAATCCAATCGATCTTCCGCAAGGCTGGCGAAGATCTCGGCGCGCATGCACAGATTATTTTCACCGAGCCGACCGAGCTGACGCTTGCAAAACGCCTCGCGCAATTCGCGGAAATCGTGCCGACCATCATCAATGATTTTCGTCCGAATATTCTCGCCAATTATCTCTTCGAGCTGGCGAATTCCTTCCACGCTTTCTACGAAGCCTGTCCGGTCCTGAAATCCGAAGAGCCCGCGCGCGGCTCGCGCCTCGCGCTCTGCCAACTAACCGCACGCACTTTGCAGCGCGGACTCGATTTGCTCGGCATCGAAGTTCCCGAGAAAATGTGAACCTTCTGCCACCAGCCTTGGCCACGCGCAGCGCGTTGTCATCCTGAGGCTGGCGAAGCGCGCCGAAGGACCTCGCACAGGATCCTTGGCGCGCCTTACCACTTCTCAAACCAAGCATCCCTCGCGAGATCCTTCGCCGTCCTCGCGGCTCAGGACGACAACACCGCAAGGCATCCGATGACGCCTCATCTTTGCAAAGCATGGCAGCGTGCGGATGGTGATTCCCCCCCGTGAAATCCGAGTATCCGCGCATTCCAACCTCCACTTACCGGCTGCAATTTAACCGCACCTTTACCTTCAATCAGGCGCGCGAGCTCATCCCGTATTTGCACTCGTTAGGCGTGAGCGATTGCTACGCCTCGCCTTATTTTCAAGCGCGCGCGGAAAGCCTGCACGGTTACGACATTACCGATCACAACAAACTCAACGCCGGCATCGGCACACGCGAAGAATACGACGCATTCGTGGCCGAATTGCGCGCGCACAAAATGGGACAGGTTCTCGATTTCGTCCCTAACCACATGGGCATCGGCGAGCCGCTTAATCAATGGTGGATGGACGTGCTCGAGAATGGTCCGAGTTCCCCTTACGCGCCGTATTTCGATATCGATTGGACGCCGCTGAAAACCGATCTGCACGACAAAGTGCTCCTGCCGATTCTGGGCGATCAATACGGCCGCGTGCTCGAGCGCGGTGAGCTGAAAGTGCGCTTCGAAGCCGGCGCTTTTTATCTCGATTATTACGATCACACCTGGCCGATCGCGCCCGGCACGTATCGGCACATTCTCGACATCGCGCTCGGATTTCTCGCGCCGTTTCAAGAGGAAGATTTTTATCCGGAATTCCAGAGCATCATCACCGCGCTCGATAATCTTCCGCGCCGCAATGAGACCGATCCGGAGCGCATCGCCTTGCGCGCGCGCGAAAAAGAAATCGTCAAACGCCGCCTGGAACGCCGCCTTCAGGAAGCGCCGCAAGTGCGCGAAGCGATCGAGCAGGCGATCGCGAAAATCAACGGCACGCCCGGCGACGCGCGCAGTTTCGATCGGCTCGATCAACTGCTGAACGAACAAGCTTATCGCCTCGCTTTCTGGCGCGTGGCGGCGGAGGAAATTAATTACCGCCGCTTCTTTGACATCAACGATCTCGCGGCGATTCGGATGGAACTGCCCGAAGTCTTTGACGCCACGCATCAGTTGTTGCTCGAGCTCGTCACTGCGCGCGCGGTGACCGGACTGCGCATCGATCACCCGGACGGTCTTTATTTGCCGAAGGAATATTTCGCGAAACTGCAAGAGCGCTGCGCGGAAGCGCTCGACGTTTCGTTGCCTGAAGATGGGCGCGCCATTTATCTCGTGGTCGAAAAAATTCTCTCCGGCGCGGAGCGTTTGCCTAACGACTGGCCGGTCCACGGCACCACTGGCTACGATTTTGGCCGCATCGTGAACAACCTGTTCTGCGACGCCGGCGCGGAGCAGGCCATGACCAAAACCTACCGGCGTTTCATCGGGCACTCGATCCACTTCGGCCATCTCGTTTACGCAAAGAAACTCCTGGTCATGCGCATTGCGCTGGCGAACGACGTCAAAGTCCTCGGCAACATGCTCGATCGCCTTTCCGAACGTAATCGCTGGTATCGCGATTTCACCCTCGACGCGCTCAACCTCGCCGTGCGCGAGACGATCGCCTGCTTTCCGGTTTATCGCACTTACCTCGCGCCTAACGAATCGATCAGCGAGGAAGATCGCGCCGTCATTGAACGGGCCGTGCGCGCGGCCAAGCGGCGCAACCCCGCCATGGAAGAATCCGCCTTCAATTTTCTGCGCGATATTTTGCTCTTACGTTTTCCGGAAAATCTCGATGACGAAACGCGCGCGGAACACGTGCATTTCGTTTTGAAATTCCAGCAATGCACCGGGCCGATCATGGCCAAGGGTCTCGAGGACACCGCCTTCTATATATATAATAGACTGGCCGCGCTGAACGAAGTCGGCGGCGAGCCGCAGCAATTCGGCATCAGCCCGCAAGTTTTTCACGAGGAGCTGCGGCACTACCAGGAGCACTGGCCCGCGTCTTTGCTCACGACTTCGACCCACGACACGAAACGCAGCGAAGACGTGCGTGCGCGCATGGTGGCAATCTCGGAAATTCCCGATCTGTGGCGCAGTTCCGTTCAGCGCTGGCGCCTGCTCAATCGCAAATGGAAAACGAAGATCGACGAACAGGAAGCGCCGGACGCGAACGAAGAGTATCTCCTCTACCAAACGCTCCTCGGCAGTTGGCCGATGGACTCGTTAGGCGCGCCCCTCCCCGAGGCCACGCCCGAATACATCAAGCGCATTCAGGCTTACATGGCGAAGGCGCTGAAGGAAGCGAAGATCAACACCAGTTGGATCCAGCCTAACGAGCAATGGGACAACGCCGTCGGGGATTTCATCGCGAAAATTCTCCAGCCCGGCGCGAAAAATAAATTCGTCCCGGCGCTTTTGCCGATCGCGCAGGAGATCGCGCGCCTCGGCGCCCTGAACTCGTTAGGCCAGCTCGTCCTTAAGCTGACCGCGCCGGGTGTGCCGGACATTTATCAGGGGAACGAGACTTGGGATTTCAGTTTGGTCGATCCTGACAATCGGCGTCCGGTCGATTACCAACTGCGCCGGCAAATGCTCGACTCGTTAGCCAACGCCAAGCCGAAAGAGCTTTTACAGAGTTGGGCCGATGGCCGCATCAAAATGTTTGTCACGCAGAAGCTCCTGCAATTCCGCCGCGCGCAGCCGGAGCTTTTCTGGAAGGGAAATTATTCACCGTTGGCGACTCGCGGGACGCAGGCCGAATCGTGCGTCGCCTTCGCGCGCGAGTTTGCCGGCGAAAGATTAATCGTGCTCGCGACGCGCTTGTCGGCGCGCGTCGGTTTTCCCCCAATCGGCGAACGCTGGCAGGATACGACGGTGGAATTGCCTAACGAGTTGTGGACGACCGCGAGGAATATTTTCACCGGTGAAATCATGCGCCCAGACGACGGCCGGCTGCGTCTAAGCGAAGCGATGGCTACGCTGCCATTCGCGATTTTTCATAGCGCCTAACGAGTGCCGGCGCCGCGCATGAAGCGGTCAACCAGCAGGGCGAACCAGCCCAGGCCGTGGTTCACATTCTCGCCAAACTCCGCGCCGAAAGCGACGAAAGTGATCTCCCGCGAAGCGACAATCAACATCACGCTCAGGATGAGCAGATTCATCAAATAGATCACGACCAGCGAAAAGAATGTTCCTTGATCGGTCAGGTCGCTCTGGCTTTTCGGAATCATCCAAATAGTGAAAGTGAAATGAAAAGCCCAGGTCACGCCGACTGCGGCGTAGAGCAGCCGGCCGTACGGTTGCACGTCGAAAAATAAACTGGCCACGCCATAAACGCCCAGGACGAGCAGGCTGTAGAGCGGAAAAAAATAAGGCGTGAGCGCGATCCAAAAATTATTCTTGGTCGTCAAAATATGACCGCCGTCGCGACCGAACTCGAACTTGCTCACGCGTCCGCCCATTAACAAAACCCAGAGCGCATGGGTCAGCTCATGACCAAAAACATAAACAACCAGCGGCCGCGGCAGACCGAAGAAAGCGATCAGCCAAAGGACGACGCCTAACGAGAAGAACCAGAATTCCTCGCCGGCCCAGAGTCGTTGCGTGACGGTCGCGCGCGTGAAGACGGTGAAGAAGGTCTGGCTGAGCACGGCGCAAAGCGGCAAAAGAAAAATTCCCACGGCCAGTTTCACCCAGCGCGTCGGCACGGTCATGGCCGAGTAATCCGGCTGTGAACGCCGCGTCGGCACGACGAAGGGCGAGACTTTTACGCGGCGCGGCGCCGCCTTGCTTTGCGCATGCGAACTCGGCTGCGAGGGCGGACGCGAACGACGTGAGGATGAGCGGCGACGAACTTGAGGCACGGGCGGATGAGTTGTTAGACCAGCCAACCGTTACACCACTCCGCAGAGAAAAATCGATCCTGTTTTTTGCCGCGCGAAGGAGGAGCGCGTTAGGCGCGGCCCATGTAAGAGCCGGTGCGAGTATCGATCTTGATCAATTCTCCCTCGTGGATGAAGAGCGGCACATTGACGGTCTTGCCCGTTTCGAGAACCGCCGGCTTGGTCACGTTGGAAGCGGTATCGCCGCGCACGCCTTCCGGCGCTTCCACGACTTTGAGTTGGACCGAGGAAGGAAGCTCGACCTGCACCGGCCGGCCTTCCGTGTAAAGCACTTCGACTTTCAGATTCTCCACCAAATAATCCTTTGCTTCGCCGAGAAGATTCTCATTCAACGTGATCGTCTCGTAGCTCTCCGGATCCATGAAATGAAATCCGCTCCCGTCCTTGTAAGAGAACTCGAGCGTCGTCCGGTTCACATCGACCAGCTCGATTTTATCGGTCGAACCAAAACGGACATCCGCGCTTTTGCCCGTGTTGATGTAACGAATGATCGCCTGCACAAACGCGCGCAGATTTCCCGGCGTGCGATGCTGCACATCGAGCACGATGGCAATGTTGCCGTTGTACTTAATCGCCTGTCCTTTGCGGAGGTCGTTCGCTGCTGCCATGAGGCAAGAGAGATAGGCGAGACTCGGCCGAATGACAACTCCGAGGTCGTTTGCCTAAAGGTCCAGAAGCGTGAGCAATTCCTCAATCGTCATTCGGTGATGCATAGCAATGCTCTTGAGGATTCCGGAAAGTAACCCTGGTTTCAATGGATCATGGTTCGGGACGACTTCGTGATGTTCGCCACCTTTCTGCGTAGTCACGCGAATGTGGGAGCCGCGTTGCCGGGTTGTTTCATAGCCGAGACGCCGCAACGCCTTGACCAACTGCGCGCCGGAAACGTCGCGTGGCAGCTTCACCGCGCTAACACTTCATCGCGAACGAAATGCAACCGGATGGCCTCCGGCGACTCCATCGTCCCATCGAAATAGCAATCCACCGCCTCGCGCACCATCGTGCGCAATTGTTCCAAATTCTCAGCTTGCGTGTGAATGCCGCAGCCGACTGCGGAAGCGACGTAGCCGCCTTCTCCCTCCTCTTCGCGTACCTCGAAAAGAATCTCGCGCATTCGCAAAATGTTAAACTGTTTGCCCGCGTGAAACAAGATTCCGGGCGAGCGCCAATCAGAGCAGCTTCAGCTTGGTCAAATCCTGCGAATCGATGATGCCGACCGGCATCTGATTTTCATCGACCACCACCAGGTCGTCGATTTGATGGCGATCGAGCAAATTCAAAACTTCCACCGCCAGTTTGTCTTGTTGCACGGTCACCGGATTGCGCGTCATCAAGTCCGCCACCGCCCGTTCGCCCACTTGCGGATCGCTTTGAAAATGCCGCACAAAATCGCCGTGCGTGAAAATCCCGAGCAGCCGACCATCGCCATCCGCGATCACCGCCGCGCCCGCGCGCCGATCGGTCATCTCTTTCAAAGCCGAACGCACCGGTGTTTCTGGCCTAACGAGTGCCAGCGCATCGCGCGCCCGCATGATTTGATGGACACGCATGAGCAGGCTGCGGCCGATCATTCCCGCTGGATGAAAGCGTGCGAAATCTTCCTTCTGAAATCCGCGCGCCTCCAGCAGGACCATGGCCAGGGCGTCGCCCAGCGCGAGCATGACGGTGGTGCTGGAAGTCGGCGCGAGATTTAGCGGACACGCTTCCTGTTCGACATTCACATCGAGAAGGACATCGCAATTTTGCGCGAGCGTGGAATTCGCATCGCCACAAAGCGCGATGATCCGCACCTGAAAACGCGCCAGCGCCGGAATGATTCGCAGCAATTCCTCCGTCTCGCCGCTCGCGCTCAAAGCCAAAACGACATCGCCATCCGCGACCATCCCGAGATCGCCATGCATCGCGTTCAGCGAATCGAGCACGACCGCCGGCGAGCCAGTGCTGGTCAGGGTCGCGGCGATTTTCGCCCCGATGTGTCCCGATTTTCCGACGCCGAGCACGACTACTTTCCCGCGCGCTTCGACCGCTTCTTTGATTAAATCGACCGCGCGAGTGAAGTCGTCGTTCAGCCGCTCGCGCAAACGCTGCAGCTCGAAAATTTCCACGTCGAGCACGCGTTTGGCCTTTTCAAGATACTGCATGCGCCCATAATCCTGCGCCGGAGCGTATCAGGCAGCAAGCACTTGCGTCGGACGCGCGAATCGATGGCCATGCCTATGAAAAAATTTCTCTGCCTCGTTTTCTTCTTGTCGTTAGGCGCAATCGCCAGCGCCGGCGCGCAAACCTTTCGCGCGCCGGTCAGCGAACATCGCCCGACCCAGCGCGCGCCCGTGCCCGTGACCAGAGGAAAAGCCGTCGGCGCTTTTGCGCGCGCCGCCCGCGGCAATCCCATTCAGCTTTTGAATCCGCGCGCGCCGATCAAATATCGCGCCGTCCCGCAGGACACCGTCACCTTCGAAGATTCGACTCCGAATCCGCAACGCAATCGCGGCGAGAGTCCGAATCGTTTGGTCGGCATCGTTTTCTTCGGCCTCCGCTGGTAAAATTAACATGCAACGGCGTCCGCGCAGACGCTCGTGAGTGAGACCAGCCAACGTCCGGTCGTCGCCTCGTATTGCGCGACCTTTCTCAAGCCGGAGATGCTCCACATCTATCGGCAGATCACCGCGCTCGAGCGCGTGCGGCCGATCGTCGTCACGCAAAAACGCGAGAACGCCGAACGCTTTCCCTTCGCGCCGATCACGGTTTTGCCAAAGCCAGCCACGCATTTCTTGCGACGCATTTGGTATCGGCAATTGCGCGACGCGCCCTGGCAAATTTCGCCGAACGAAACCGCCGCGCTCCTGCGCATCCTGGAGACGTCGCGCGCGGAGTTGCTCCATATTTATTTCGGCCACATCGCCGTTCACCTTTTGCCCTTGATTCAAAAATGGCCGCGCCCGAGCGTCGTTTCTTTTCATGGCGCAGACGTGATGGTCGACCTGGAAAAGCCCGCTTATCGCGTCGCCACTCAACGCATGCTGGCCGCCGCGCGACTGGTTCTGGTTCGCTCCGAATCGCTCCGACAAGCACTCGTTAGGCTAAATTGCCCTAACGAGAAGATCCGGTTGCAGCGCACCGGAATTCCACTCGACGAAATAACATTTACCGCGCGCACTTGGCCGGCGGATGGCCGCTGGCGTTTGCTGCAAGCGGGCCGCTTGATCCAGAAGAAAGGTCTGCGCACCAGCCTTCGCGCCTTTGCCGACTTCGCGCGTGTCTATCCGCAGTCGCATTTCACGATCGCGGGCGAAGGACCGCTCCTCGCGGAACTGCAAACGCTCGCCGCCGAACTCGGAGTCGCGGATCGCATCACGTTCGCCGGTTTCGTTTCGCAAAACGCGTTGCGCGATCTCTTCCAACGCGCGCACATTTTTCTGCACCCGAGCGAAACCGGATCCGATGGCAACCAGGAAGGCGTGCCGAATTCGATGCTGGAAGCGATGGCTAGCGGCCTGCCGGTTTTTGCGACTTCGCACGGCGGAATTCCCGAAGCGATCGAGAGTGGCGTGAGCGGCCTGCTCGTTCCCGAACGCGATGCAAATGCGCTGGCCGCCGCGTTATTGGAAGGGGCGAAGAATCCCGCGCAATTGTCGACTTTCGCGGAACGCGGCGCGGCCGCGGTTGCCGAAAAATTCGAGCAACGCGCGCAGGTGCGACAGCTCGAGGAAATTTATTTCGAAGCGATGCGTTAACGCGATTTTCCCGCAAAGAAATCCGCCAACTCGCGCGCCACACCATCGAAGGAAAGCCGCGCCTTCGCATTCTCTTGCGCGATCGCAACGGCCGAACGGTAAAGCGTTTCGTCCTGCAACAACTCTATTGCCAGCTCGATCAATTCCGCGATTGATCGCTCCGCGCCGCAGAGATCAGGAAAGCCCAATCGCTCGATCGCGCCATTGCCGCCGACACACGGCACGCGACAAAGCAGCGCATCGCCCGCGACCTGACCCGGAACAAAACTGGTGTCGAGTTGGAAGACGATTTTGTGCTGCGCGACCACGCGCAAATAATCCGCGTAATCGCCGCGCTTGGTCAGCACGCGCAGGCTATTTTCCGCGAATCCAATTTCCTTCAACAAGCGCGCGCCGCTTCGTCCGTCGAAATCGAAAACGGTCGTCATCTCACCGGATGCTTCCGCGATTTGTCGCGCCGCCAACAGTGCGGCCGCATGGTTCCGCGACGGCACATCCCATTCGCGCGTGCCGACAAAAATTCCGCGCCGTTCTTCGATCGGTCGGGAAAAATTCCAACGCGCGTCGTGCATCGGATACGGGGTCGGAATAAACGCGACCTTCGAATCATCACCGCGCAGCGAGCAATAAATGTCCGCCGCTTCCGGGGTCGGTGCGATACAGCCATCAGCCTCGCGCACGAGACGCACAAAACGCCGCAAGCGATCGCGTTCGCGTAACTGTTGCGCGATCTGGTGCAGCCCGGTTTCCTTGAGCGAAATCGCCACTGGCACGCACGCATTTTTTAACTCCAAAAGCGCGCGCTCCGAAGCCGCGAAATCGCCCCGAAGCAAAAGCAAAGTTGGCTCTCCCGCGGCCAACGCGCCTTTCGTTAGGCGATAAAAACTTCCGCCGGTGCACGCCGCGTAAGCGTGAAAATTCACTGGCGCATGCGGCGCTGAATCTTCGCTATCCGTCGCAAAATGTTGCTCCGGATCGCGTCCGCCCGGATTGAGCACGCTCAGGCGAAATCCTTCGCGCAGCGGCGCCATCATCTCAGTGCTCGTCGGGAGTTTCGTCCGGCGGAGTGGCGTGGACCGCATCGAAAGGATCGACCGGTTGCGCGCGTGGCACCGGATCGACCGGCTGCGAATGTGGCACGGCCTCGGCTCGCCGCACTTCTTCCTCGCTCGATTGCTCGTTAGGCGATTGCTCGTTAGGCTGAACCGGTTCCGCGCGCAAAACCGGTTCTTCCGGCGTTTCGTTTTTCGGCGGCTCGGTCACGGGCAGCGTGGCTTTCGCTTCCTCGGCCGCAGGCGTGGGCGACGGGGTGGCGGTGGACTTGACCGCGTTATATGGATCGTTCGCGGCCAGCAAAGTCGGACCGCGCACCGGAACCGCTTTGACCTGCGCGGTGTCGACCGCCAGCTCCGCGCGCGGCACGCCCGCATCCGGCAAATCTTTCACAATTCGCGCGCGCGCATCGCCATGCACGTTGCACGGTTCGGTCGGCATCTGTTCCTTCGTGGCCAACTCGCGATAGACGTTGTCGCCGCACTTATCGGTCGCGAGCAAACCGGACTTCGAGCAAATTTCCACCGTCTGCACGGTCGACGGCCTAACGAATTCTTTCGGCGGATAATGCGCGACCGAAGCGTTCATGATATCGACCCAGACCGGCAACGCCACCAAGCTGCCGAACGCGCCGCGGAAAATCTTTTGCGGCTTATCAAAACCCGCGCGGACCGCGCACGTGATCGCGCTGTCGTAGCCCGCGAAAAGCGCTTCGGTGAAATCGTAAGCCGTGCCGGTTTTGCCCGCGGCGGGAAATTTTCCGAGCCCGAGTTTTTGTTCGGCGGCCGCGCCGGTTCCGGTTTGCAAAGCATCGACCAGACAAGACGTCACTTCGTAAGCCGTATCCGGTTTTATGACCGAATGATGGGAACGATCCTGGCTCGATTCCCAAATGACGCGGCCATTTTTTTCTTCAATACGATCGAGAATAAACGGCGCGCTCGGCCGCCAGCCGCCATTTGGGAAGCTGGTATAAGCGAGCGCCAACTCGGCCAGCGTCACTTCACTGCTGCCGAGGAATGTGGCCGGATACGGACGGAAGGGCGATTTGATTCCGCCCGCTTTGCAAAGCTGAATGACCGCGTCGACGCCGGCCTGCATGCCGAGACGAACGGTTGCGCCGTTCTTTGATTTCGCGAGCGCTTCACGCGCGGTGATCGGTCCTTCGTAGCGATTGTCCGGATTTTCCGGGCCCCACTCGCCAAGGATGCCCGTCGTTCCGCCAATCATGACCGCGCGATTATCGAGCGCGGAATCTTCCACGACCGTTCCGGGATAAGCGCCTTTTTCAAACGCGGCCGCGTAAACGAACGGCTTGAACGAGGAGCCTGGTTGACGCTTGGCCTG
>CAXSCV010000010.1:0-4968 GCA_964235895.1 uncultured Chthoniobacterales bacterium | reverse complement strand
TTGTGCTCAAAATCGCGACCGCCGACGAGCGCAAGAATCCCGCCGGTTTGATTATCGAGCGCAATGATCGCGCCCTGCAAATATTCCGGCGCCGTCTTAGTCCCGAGCGTGCCGTGCTGCTTCGCGGTTTTAAAACGCGCCGCATACGCTTCATAAGTTTCGTGTCGATAACCGGGCGTCTGCTCGATTTTCTCGAGGTTCTCTTTCAGCGAATCTTCCGCCACTTTTTGCAGATCGGAATCGATCGTGGTGTGAATGCGAAAACCTTCGTTAAGCGCGCGATCCCAGCCGACGGCCGCGATCACTTGCTGGCGAATATATTCGACCGCGTAGGTCTGGCCTTGCGCACTTTGCCGACTGCCGATGGTCACGTCTTCCGCTTGCGCGGCGCTGCAAACTTCCGGCGTGACGAATGACAAATCGCGCATGCGCCCGAGCACGACATTGCGCGAATCGCGCGATGCTTCCTTGTCCGACCAGGGCGAAAGTTTGTTCGGGCTTTTGATTAATCCGGCGAGCGTGGCGCATTCGGCCAGCGTCATTTCGCTGGCATGTTTTTCGAAGTAGCCACGCGCCGCCGCTTCCGCGCCGTAGAGCCCGCCGCCGAAATAAATTCGGTTCAGATAAAGCTCCATGATTTTCTGCTTCGAGAAATTTTGCTCGATCCGCCGCGAGAGAAAAATCTCGAGCAACTTGCGGCGAAAGGTCCGTTCCTTGAGCGAAAATGTATTGCGCGCGAGTTGTTGCGTGATCGTGCTCGCGCCTTGTCGCACATGGCCGGCGGTGAAATTTTTCAGCGCCGCGCGCACGATGCCGAAAAGATCGTAGCCGTTGTGCTGATAGAATTTGTTGTCTTCCATCGAGACGACGGCGTTGACCAGATCGCGCGGTAATTTTTCGTACGGAACGGTCTCGCGATTCTCCACATAAATCTGCCCGAACATCTTGTCGTTCCGATCGACAATGACGCTGGCCGATTCCATTTGCTCGAGCTGCGAGAGATCATACGTCTCGGCCTGGCCGCTCAAATCCGAAGCGAGCAGCAGCCCGTAAATGAAAGCGCCGAGCAGCAACGCGACCAGCACCGCGAGCGGGACGTAAAACTTCGGTTTCGTGTACCAAGGCGGCTCGTAATTCTCCACGAACCGGCTGCGTCTGGGATAAAGAACTGGCATGCTAGGCGAGCGGGCGATGAGACGCTTTCGAGGTCCGCGCGCAACTTAGGTGCAACTCCCGGCAAAATCCAAACGGCAAAACGCGGGCAGCCCGCTCGAGCACGAGCCGGCGCTGGTCGATCAACTTCGCGCAACCATTCGGCGCGATGGGCCGATGACCTTCGCGCGCTTCATGGAGCAGGCGCTCTATCATCCGCAACACGGCTACTACAGCGCGGGGCGAAACGGCATCGGAC
Source organism: uncultured Chthoniobacterales bacterium (assembly GCA_964235895.1). GTDB lineage: Bacteria > Verrucomicrobiota > Verrucomicrobiia > Chthoniobacterales > UBA10450 > JACCTI01. The sequence goes on along the minus strand of CAXSCV010000010.1, from coordinate 3,557 downwards.
GGCGCGGCGATTATTATACAAGCGTGAGTGTCGGGCCGCTTTTTGGGCGTTTGCTCGCGGCGCATTTCGCGGAACTTTGGCACGCGCTGGAGCGGCCTAACGAGTTCACGATTGTCGAACAAGGCGCGCACGATGGCGCTTTTGCGCGCGATGTTTTCCAAGCCGCGCAACAGCATCATGCGGATCTTTTCGACGCGCTTCGCTACCTCATCGTCGAGCCGTTTCCGATTTTGCAGGCGCGACAAATCGAGACCCTCGCGCACTTCCGCGAGAAGATGCGCTGGCATCAATCGCTCGATGAGCTTGCGCCGTTTCGCGGCGTGCATTTTTCGAACGAATTGATCGACGCGATGCCGGTGCATCTCGTGCGATGGAATGGCGCGGAATGGCGAGAGCGCCATGTTGCGCTGCGGGACGACGAGTTTGTCTTGGTCGATTTGCCGCTCTCGCAGGCAGAGCTGGCGGAGCAATTGCGTAAAGTTCCATTTCCCTTCGTTGCTGCTTACGAGACGGAAATTCGTCTCGCCGCGCTCGAATGGATCGAAGCCGTTTCCGCGAAGTTGACGCAAGGTTTCGTTCTCGCGGTCGACTACGGTTTTGCGCGTGAAGAATTGTTCGCGCCGCAACGTACGACCGGAACGCTCCGGTCCTTCGCGCAACATCGTCGGCTCGATTCGCCGTTCGCCGCAATCGGCCGCGCCGACCTCACCGCGCACGTGGAATGGACCAGCTTAACCGAACGCGCCGAGCGCTGCGGTTTGCGCGCGAGCGGCTTCGCGGACCAGCATCATTTCATTACCGGCTTGCTCGCGGGAAGGCTCGGCCAGGAATTTAGCGAAGCCTCCGATCCCAAAACGCGGCGCGCGTTACAGACTTTGCTCCATCCGAATTTTCTCGGAATGAATTTCCAATTCCTCGAGTTGAGCAAAGATGTTTCCGCGCAGCCGTTGGATGGTTTTCGTTTCGCGCGCGATCCGCAAAGTGCGCTCGGCCTCACTCGTTAGGCCGAAGATGCACTTCGCTTGGATCGATCTTTTTCATTTCCTCAACCACCGCGCTGCTCTTGGTCGCGGCCAGCCGGAATGAAATCGCATCACCCGCGACGATCTGCGCGGTCGTCTTCGGATCCTGCACCGGAAAAGCCATCGTCATCGCCGGCATAAAATCGCCGATGTTTTCGTGCGCGATCTCGACCGTCCGATGATCAGGCGTAAACGAGCGAACGATGCCGCGCCCTTCGTAATGCTTCACCTCGGCGCTCGCATTTTTCGCGGAGCGGCTGCAACTGGGAAGCGCGCAAAGCAAAGAAAACGCGAAGAGAAGATGAAGGCCGCGCAGCATTCGCATTCGCTTATTGAAAGCGCAGGGCGCGGCCGCGCGAGCGAAAATTTCGCCGGTCATTCTGCGTGCGCGCGCGTTCTTGAAAGTAACAACGAGGTTACTAACGCCGAATGGCGCGGCGAATAGTCGCGCGCCATTCTCGGCCCATGAAACAAGCATTCCATAAACACAAATTCTTCATCCTCGCGGCGGTCGCGCTTACCGCCGCGCCTGCGCTGACAAAAGCCGATGTGAAAGATCGACTCTTCGATTTCACGGACGCTTATTATCTGCAAAACGGCATCAACCCCGCGGCCATTGGTGGACGCCGGCAAGTCGGTCCGTCCGCGGTCACCGACACGCCGAATTTTTCCTATCAACGGCCGGTGCGCGCGCTCCTCACGCTCCCCTGTTACGATCAAAGCGGGAACGCATTTTTCTTCACCGTCATGGGCGGATTTGAAGGGAGCGCCTTCACTCCGAACGCCGCCGGCCAGCGCGCGCGGCAAATCGCCGATACGAGCGCGGAATATATTTTCCCGCGGCAGGGAACCGATCCGCAAGGTCTCGGTGCGCTGCGCCAATCCATCCTGCTCGATCTGCGAAATGGTTACTTCAGCAACAACCCGCTCAATCTCTGGATTCACACCTGGATCAACTATACGAGCAAAGGCCTAACGAGTGCTGATGGAATCAAAATGCAAAACGATCTCGCGAAGAAAAATGGTCGGGACCTCGATGGCACCGCGATCATCGCCAGCGTGAGCGAAATCGAAGACCTGCTGAAAAAAGGTTTCATCACGAAGACGAATCGCGCGATCAACGATCCGCTGCGTTACGCCATTTGCCCGGTCACGAAAGATCCGACCGACGGCGGCATCGCGAAGGATCAATTTCTCGCCATCACGCGCAAGGCCGACGGCAGCGCGCTCGAACAGGAATTCCTCGATAATTTCAACAGCCTGCAACAAACCGGCCGGCCGGTGCACTAATTCGCTCCAGCGATTCAGAGCGTTCCTTGCCAAGCCGCTCCGCCACGCGCGGAGCGGCTTCCTTTGCCAGAGATGGCGCGCGGTCTTTCCGTGAGCGGGCTGGATTTGATACGAATCAAAGAATGCGATTCCGCGCCGCGATGTTTCTCTTTGTCGCTCTCTCTATTTTCGCGAGCGAATGCGCGCGCGCACAGGCGACCATCGAAGGCCATGTGGAATTACCGAAAGCGCGCCTCGCTCCGGTGATGACCAAACGATACGAAGTCGTGAGCAAAGGCGGTGTGCTCGCAACCAATCCGCCGATCGCGGTGGTTTATCTGGAGGGAAATTTCGCGGCGCCGAACTCGTTAGGCACGAAATCGGTCGCGCAAAAAGATCTCGAATTCGTGCCCGCGCTTCTCCCGGTGCAAGTCGGCACGCGCGTGGAATTTCCCAATGAAGACGACACCTATCACAACATTTTTTCCTACTCGCCGGCGAAGCGGTTCGATCTCGGCCGTTATCGCGCGGACGAGCGGCCGATCCCTGCGCAAGTCTTCGACAAAGCCGGCCTGGTCACGTTGCGTTGCGATATTCACGAGCACATGCGCGGTCTGATTCTCGTCGTAAACACGCCGCATTTTGTCGCGACCGATACCGCCGGACATTTTCGCCTAACGAATCTTCCGGCGGGCAATTACGTGCTGAAAGCCTGGATCGATAGTCAGACCACGCGCGAGAAACCGGTCGAATTAAAAGGCGGCGCAACCCTGCACGTCGATTTCCCGTGAAGGCATTTTTCGACGCGCGCAAATCAGGCGTCACCACCTTTCGCCGCAACTTACTCGTTGGGATGATGTTCGTCGTCCTGGCCCTGACCGGGCTCGGTCTTTTTCTCGCGCAACGAAAGGTGGCCATCGAAGCCGCGCTCGATCTGCAGCAGGATTTTCGCAACGAGCTCGCCACCCTCCATGGCGTGCAAGAGATGCGCTACGCGGCCTTGATCGAACGTTGTCGCGCGCTCGTCTTGCGGCCGCGCATTCACGCCGCGCTCGAAGATGGCGCACTCGATCTTTTGTATCCGAGCGCGAATGACGAACTGCGCGAAGTTCTGGCGCCGCAAAGCGCGGACGCGGATGGAGAACAATCGACCACCGTGGTCAACGCTACCTTCTATCGTTTCCTCGATAGCCACGGCGCGGTCATCACTCCGCCAGCCAACACGGAAACCGGCGTATTGCAGCCTAACGAGGAAGCGAGACTCTC
>CAXSCV010000009.1:49684-65801 GCA_964235895.1 uncultured Chthoniobacterales bacterium | reverse complement strand
CCGGAATTCGAACTCGCGAACACAAATGCCCTAACGAACGGTTTTTTCGAAATTGAAATCGACTACGCCAAGCGAACGCCGGCCGATATTCTGATCCGGGCGCGCGTGCAAAACTGCGGCACGCAACGCGCGCGTCTGCATTTGCTTCCCACGCTCTGGTTTCGCAACACCTGGAGCTGGGGCCGCGACGATCGCAAGCCAACTTTGCGCGCGAGCGGCCAGGCCGATGCCTCGGGCATCCTCGCGCATCACGACATCCTCGGTGGCTACAAACTTTCCTGCGACGGCGCGGCCGCGCTGCTCTTTACTGAAAACGAAAGTAACACCGAAAGGCTTTGGGGGGTGCCCAATGCGAACCGATTCGCTAAGGACGGCATCAACGATTTCATCGTGCACGGACGGAGCGAGGTGGTGAATCCCGATCGTTCGGGCACGAAAGCGGCCGCGCATTATCCGCTGGTCCTGGAGCCCGGCCAGGTGCAGTCCATTCGCCTGCGATTAACTCGCGTGACGCCGGCGACCGCGACCGATTTCACAGAACCGCCGCGACGTAAACCTGCGCCCGCGGTCGATGATGCGAGCGAAATCGCGCAGGTCCTGAGCGAACCGTTTGCCGATTTCGAAGAAATCTTCGCGAGACGAGCGCGGGAAGCGGATGAGTTTTATGAAGCGCTCGCGCCTTCCTCGTTAGGCCAAGAACATCGCGCGATTCAGCGCCAGGCGCTCGCGGGAATGCTTTGGAACAAACAGTTTTACCACTACATCGTGCAGCAATGGCTGGAGGGCGATCCCACGCAACCGCCTCCGCCTAACGAGAGAAAGCAGGGCCGCAATTCCAGTTGGCGCCATCTTTACAACGAGCGCGTCATGTCGATGCCGGACAAGTGGGAATTCCCCTGGTATGCGGCCTGGGATCTCGCTTTCCACTGCATTCCCCTCGCCTTGGTCGATCCTTATTTCGCGAAGGGCCAGCTCGATCTCATCGTGCGCGAATGGTACCAAAACGCCAGCGGACAGGTGCCGGCTTACGAGTGGAATTTTGGCGATGTGAATCCGCCCGTCCTGGCCTGGGCGACATGGCGTGTTTACAAAATGGAACAGCGCCAGACCGGCCAGGGCGACCGCGCCTTTCTCGAAACCGTCTTCCACAAAATGCTCCTCGTTTTCACCTGGTGGGTGAACCGGAAGGATTCCGCGGGCGACAATATTTTCGAAGGCGGCTTCCTCGGGCTCGATAACATCGGCGTCTTCGATCGCAGCACACCTTTAGCCGGCGGCGGCAAACTCGAGCAAAGCGATGGCACCAGTTGGATGGCGATGTTCTCGCTCAATCTTCTGCGCATGGCGCTGGAGTTAGCGCGCGAGAATCCGGTCTACGAAAATATCGCGACGAAATTCTTCGAGCACTTCCTCGCCATCGCCGGCGCGGCCAATAATGTCGGCGGGGAAGGTGTCGGACTTTGGGATGAAACCGACGAATTTTTTTATGACGTACTTCATCTGCCGGATGGCCGCGCCGAGCGGCTTCGCCTTCGCTCGCTGCTTGGCTTAATGCCGCTGCTCGCGGTGGAAACGATCGAGCCGGAATTGCTCGAAAGCGTGCCGGGATTTAAAGCGCGTTTGGAATGGTACTTGGCGAATCGTCCCGACCTCGCGGCGCTGATCTCGCGCTGGCACGAGCCGGGCGCGGGCGAGCGACGACTGATCGCGCTGACGCGTGGTCATCGCATGAAACGGTTGCTTCGCCGCATGCTTGATCCGGAAGAATTTCTCAGTCCGTGCGGCGTTCGTTCCGTCAGCAAATATCACCTCGCGCATCCTTACATCTTGCGCATCGACGGCGCCGAGAACCGCGTCGGTTATGAGCCGGCGGAATCGCAGACCGGATTGTTCGGCGGCAACTCCAACTGGCGCGGGCCGATTTGGATGCCGATCAACTATCTGTTGATCGAGTCGCTGCAAAAATTTCATCACTATTACGGCGACGATTTCAAAGTGGAATGTCCGACCGGCTCGGGACAATTTATGTCGCTGGACGGCGTGGCTAACGAGTTATCGAATCGCCTGATTTCCCTCTGGCTAACGAATGCGGAAGGCGAGCGGCCATTCGCGCGCGCGCCTGGTTCGCCGATCGATCCCGCGCGTGACGGCAAGCGCTATCTCTTCAACGAATATTTTGACGGCGAGACCGGCGCCGGCTTGGGCGCGTCGCACCAAACCGGCTGGACCGGTTTGATCGCGAAGTTGATTCAACAACAAGGTAATCGCGGCACGCTCGCGCAACGCGATTCATCCACCGATCTCTGATGCCTAACGAGTGCTGACGGGCGACGATCGCCCTTTAGAACGAGAAGCCGAACCCGAGGCTGCCGCCGACCTGGTCGATACCGTAGTTCGGATCGGACAAGCCGGCATTGGAGATGTGCCGGTAAGCGCCTTCAGCATTGATCGACCAGCGCGGGTTCAAGAGAAAACGCAATCCGCCGATCGCTTGCAGATTGAAATTGGTCGATTGGCCGATGGCATCGTCCGAAGCCGCGCCCTCCGGAATGTCGGTGTAAACGCCGCCCGCTCCAGCCTGGAAATAAGGCACAATGCGCGCGCCGGGTTGGATAAAATTATAACGGAAGAAAACGGTGAATCCGGTCGCGACATCGCCCGGCCCGTGAAAGACAGCGCCGCCGAAAAGTTCGCCTAACACTTCGAGGTTACCGCGCAAAATACCCGGCCCGCACGGATCGTAAACCATGATGCCAACGCGCGTACTGTTGAGCACGAAATCAACCGGAATGCGTTCGTTGCCGCCGCGATCAAAAAGAAAATAAGCGCCGACCACGTCTTCCAATTCCCACGAGCCGTGACTAAAACGATCCGGCGCCGTGCTCGCTTCGCGCAAGGTGCGGAGATCGTCCCCCGCTTGCGCGCTCGCCAGCGCGAGGAAACAGCTCCCGAAGAAAGCGAGATATCCGAGTCGATTCAATTTCATACGCCGGGATGAAATGCCATCGGAAGGCGATCTGTCAACAGGCGGCGGATCGGTTGCTTTATTTTTCAGCGGCGACCGCGTGGCCCTGTCGCGAAGGGCGAGAAGCCAAGCATGAACAAACCGAGCAGCAGCGCGAAATCGAGGACCAGATGCCAGCCAAAACCAAGTCCCTTTGTGGCGCTGCCGAAACAGCCGCAACCCGGATCAATCCCACGCACACGTGCGATCAGCGTTGCGCCAATAAAAATCACGGTCAACGCAATCAGGATTCCCAAAGCACCGCTCCGCAGGCGGCCAAAGATGAGCGCGAGCCCTGAAAAAATTTCCAGCCACGGCAAATAAAACGCCAGCGCCATTCCGAGCGGAAAGGAAAGGATTTGGTAATGCGAAATATCCTTCGCGAAAGCGGGCGGATCCAAAACCTTGGCCGCGCCGGCGAAGACAAAAACCGCACCGAGGACGATCGCCAAAAGGACCCAGCCTAACGAGAGCTTGGGCGCGCTGCGACCGTAAGCATTCGTTAGGGGCGATTGCACATGAAGCGATTCGCTCATTTTTTCGAAGCGAGCCACGTCTCCCAACCGCCCCGCAAAACGAAAACATTTTTCAACTGCGCTTCCTTCCGCAATCGCTCCGCCACTTCCCGGCTGGCGTCGCAACTTTGGCTGCTGCAATAAACGATCATGCGTTTTTCCGGCGACCATGCGGCCAGCGCCAGCGGGAGCAATTCATTCCAGCGATCCTCATTGAGCGAGAGCGCTCCCGGAATATGATCCTGCGAAAATTGCGCATCGGGCCGCGCATCGAGCCACAAAACGGTTTCGCCCCAGCTCCTCGCTTGCTCCAGCGTCACGTCATCTTGCGCGAGCGCGGGTCCGTTCCAGGAAACCGACGGGCCGAAATAAATCGCCTGCCCGAGCGCCGGCAAACAAGCCAGACCGATCAGGAGCAGGGCTTGGCGGAGAAACATTCCGGCCACAGCCTAACGACCCGCGGTCGGCACTTGTCCGACGATGCGCGCGGTCGCGTAAAAGGTCTGGCCGGAGTCGGGTTTGATCGTCAACGTCGCGTTGGAAAGCTGCGAAGTTTCTTTCGGTTGCACGGTGATGGTGAATTCGCCCGGCGCGGATCCCTTCTCCACTTTGGTAGTGAATTGCGGATCGGAGGAAGTGACATCCAGCTTCGTGATCGCGAATTCTTTGGCCGCCTTCACCCTGATCACTTTCGCGGTCGTCGCTTCCCCGTTTTGCCAGTAAACGAACGTCGGCTGCACTTCGAGCGCGACCGGCACGACCACTTTCAACATCAAGTTAATCAACGGCTGCGCGGGATCGTCGGTCGTCACCGTGACCGCTTTTTCCTGGGTGCCAGTGCGACCACCGATGTTAAAGGTCGCGGTGATTTCGCCTTTCTCACCCGGCGCGACGTCGTCCTTTTTCGAAGAGGCCACCGTGCAGCCGCAGGAACTTTTCACCGATGTGATCTTGACCGGCTTCGTTCCTTTATTCTCGTATTGGAAATTCGCGACCGCGGTCGGGTCGGTCGGCTTTGGGTGCAGCTCGATTTCTTTTTTCTCCCAGGTCAGCTCCGCTCGCGCATTGCCGAGTGTACCTACAACCATCGCCGCGAGAAAAATTTTCGCCGTCACATTCATGGGCAAGCAAACGGGCTCCGCTATTTTCTGTCAAACCGACGCGCGCGCTTTTACGAAATCGCGCACGTAATCGGCCACCGCCTTGCGCCAGTCGCGCGGAATTTTTTCCGCGAGCCGCTCATACTTCGCCGTCGCGAGCACGGAATAAACCGGCCGGCGCGCAACGAAGTTTTTCATGTCGGCCAAGGTGACCGCGCCCACATTTCGCGCGCGCAACAGCATCCCTTCCGCGCGGCAACAATCGAGCGCCCACTGGCCGTATTCCTGCCAACTGCATTCGCCGCGATTCGCCAAATGATAGACACCACCAGGCGCAGCCGGCGCGAAAAGCGGCCGCAACAAATCCGCCAGATCGAGCGTGTAAGTGGGTGTGGCAAACTTATCAGCGACGGCTTCCACGTGTTCGTTCTTCGCCGCTTCTCGAATGATCCAATCGACAAAACTCGGACGATCCGGCCCGAAAACCCACGAGACGCGCGCGACAATGTGATCGCGGGAAATATCGAGGACGCGCCGTTCTCCTTCCCGTTTCGATTCACCGTAAACGCTGATCGGTTCCGCCGCGTCCTCCTCGTCATACGGCGAGGATTTCTCGCCATCGAAAACGTAGTCGGTGCTGATGTGAATGAGCCGCGCATTTTTTTTGCGGCAAATTTCCGCGAGCGCGCGCGGCGCTTCCGCGTTGAGCGCAAACGCTTCCTCTCGCTGCGTTTCGCAGCGATCGACGTTCGTCTGCGCGGCCGCGTTAATCAGGATGTCGAACTCGATCTTCTCTAAATCAGTGCGCATTTGTACGACATCCGCCAAATCCATCTGCGCATGCGTGAAACCATTAACCACGAACTCGCGCTCGTACGCGCGCATCAGCGCAGCGCCTAACCGTCCGCCCGCGCCAACGATGACAATCTGCGGTTTCGTCTGCACGGCGTTCGTCTGGCCTAACGAGTTAAAGCAAACCGAGCGCGCGCAGATCTTCCCTTGGCTCATCGAAGCTGCAGCTGCCGAAGGAAGTGACAAATTTGCGCGCGGCCGCGATGCGTTCGGTCGCGATGGTCCACTCGCGCCAGGCAAAATTCTCCCCGGTAAAAACGAAAGAGGTGGCGTCTTCGTCTTCCAGCATGGCGGCAGTTTGCTGGACGCTCCATCCGTGCTCGGCCGCAAGCACGCCGGCGCCGAGCACATTGAGGAAGCCGTGCATTTTCGTTTGCACGCTCGTATGAAATTGCCGGATCGGATGATGCAGGCCGGCGGTAAATTTTATCGGCACGCGTTGCGCGGCCGCCGCCACGAGCGCGCGCGCAATTTGAATGGACGAAGGAAAAGCCGAAGCGACCACGCCGCCGGTGCGCAGCTTGAATCCGAATCGTCCCGCGCCGGTCGCGCGACGCTCCGCCACGAATGAAATCGTGCGCTCGGCTTCGTCGATGTTCGTTTCCATAAACGTGGGCGCCTTCAGGCCGGCGAGCGCGCGATTAGTTTCGTCCAGCGATGCGCCCGGTTCGGTCGGGAGCGGAATTTCAATTTGCGTGACGGCGGCGGTCGCGCCGTGGCGCTCGTCAAAGTCGCGAATGGTTTCCGCGCCGACCGCGAGCGCTTCGATGAACTCGGAGGCGTTGTCCGTTTTCGCGCCGAGCGCTGAAATGGAAAGTCGATGGTCGACGTTAAAAGGCGCGAGCAAAGCCGACGTTTCTTCGAATTTGCCTAACGGGAGGACGAATGCGCCGAGCATCCACGATTCCAAGGAGCGCACATATTCGGCGTGATTTTTCAGCGCGGGTTCGAGCGCGAGACTGGCCGGCGGAAAGAGGCTGGCATAATCAATCGAGCCGGCAAGAAGCGCGTGCAGCGAAGCAGCGGCGGGCATGGGTTTAACCTGCCACTTGTGGCGCGATTGTGAAGCTCGCGCGCAATTCGCCGCCGGCGGGAATTTGCTGAATGCCTTCCTTGTTCTCGAAGGCGCGTTGCTCATCATGATCGGTCAAACCCCAGCAGGGCTCGACGCAGAGGAAGGGCCCGCCATCCGACCAAAGCGTGAGATACGGAACAGCGCTCAGGTCTAACGAGACGTTGCGACCGCTCGGCGGATCAACGAAACGAAAGGTGCGATCGGGCACATCGAGAAATTCAAGAATATAGGAACCGGGCAATGTTTCGCGCGGGAACGGCATTGTCCCGGCGGCAACTCGCACGTCTTCGGTTTCGCCGGAGAGAAAATTCGTTGGCGAAAAGTGACGGCGATAAAGACCGGCCGGCATCTCAAATTGAAACGACTCGAAGTTGCTCGCAGCGAAACCGGGATGCAGCCCGAATCCAACATGCGCGGTCAGCTCGCGTTCGCGATTTTGAAAAACAAATGACACGCGCACGGCGTCGTTTTCGATCGCGTAGGAAAGATCGAGCGAAACATCGAGCGGATATTCTGCGTCGCTGAAATTCGGTTTCGCCATTCGGTAAGTCAGCCGGCCTTGCGCGATCGCATCGAGATCTGCTTCCCACACTTTCTTGCGCAAAAAACCGTGGGTGCCGCCTTCGATGACTCGGCCGCGATAAAGGCTCCGCTCGTTCTTCAAACGATGCAGAAAGTAACCCATGACCGTGGCGTGATTTGCCCAGCCACGGGCCGGCGCCGTGAGATCGTTATCGCGATAAAGAAACCCGATCCATTCGCCGCGCGCATCCCGCCACGCCAGACTAACGAGTTCTGCGCCCAGCCGCGAAACGATCAACCGCAAGCCGCCAGCTTCGTCGGTCAAAACATCGAGAAGCCGATCGCCGCGCCGTTCCTCGCGATGCGCGAACATCGCGATTTATGGGAACAATCCGCGCGCCTGTTTCGCTCGCATGACGCGCTCAACGCCGGTCGCCATCGCCGCGGTGCGATGCGAGACTTTGTCCTGCTTGGCACGCCGGATGACCTGCGCAAAGGAGTGCTCCATGATGCGGAAAAGTTTGTCGGTCACTTCCGTTTCCGTCCAAGCGAAGGCCTGCAAACCCTGGACCCATTCGAAGTAGGAAACGATTACGCCGCCAGCGTTGCAGAGAATATCCGGGATGACGAAAATTTCGTCCCAATGCTCATTTAAAATTAGATCGGCTTCCGGCGTGGTCGGCCCATTCGCACCCTCCGCCAGGATGCGGCATTGCAACTTGGCCGCGTTTTTTTCGTTGATCACGCGATCGACCGCGGAAGGCACGAGGATATCGCATTTCATGGTCAACAACTCGTTAGGATCGACTCGCGCTTCTTCCATAAACGAGCGCAAGTTTCCTTTTTTCACCGCGTGTTTATCCGCGGCGACAACGTCGATCCCTTTCGCGTCGTAGATCGCGGTGGTGTGATCGCTGATGCCGACGACTTTCACGCCGCTCTTCATGGCCAAGGCGAGCGCGGCGACCGAGCCGACATTTCCGAAACCTTGAATGATCGCGGTGCACTTTTCCGGATCCAATTTCAGCATATCCATCGCGCGATCGATCAAGTAAACAACGCCGCGCCCGGTCGATTCGCGCCGGCCTTCAGTGCCGCCGATCGAGACCGGTTTGCCGGTGACGATTTCGTTCACGGCGTATCCTTGATAAACCGAATACGTATCCATGAACCACGACATAACTTGTTCATTCGTGCCCATGTCCGGTCCCATGATGTCGGTATGCGGACCGACAAACGGAATCATCTCCTGCATGTAACGGCGCGAAACGGCTTCGAGTTCCGTCCGCGAAAGTTTCGTCGGATCACAGGCGATGCCGCCTTTCGCGCCGCCGTAAGGCAAATTCGCCAGCGCGCATTTCCAGCTCATCCACATCGCGAGCGCGGCGGTTTCGCCCATGGAAAGATTCGGCGCGAAACGCGTGCCGCCTTTAGTCGGACCGAGCGTGAGATGATGTTGCACCCGATAACCCTGGAAGGTTTGTGTGGTGCCATCGTCCATGTGCACCGGCAGCGTGACGGCCAGCGCGCGCTTCGGAAACATCAGGCGCTCGCGATCGTTCTTGTCGATGTTCAGATAATCCGCGATGACCGCGAACTGGTCGCAAGCCATTTGGAAAACTACGTCTTGGTAGATGTTCATAAGAGAAGAGCGGCGCGCTCGAAGCCGCGAAAAAACAGACGCTAATTAGCGCTCGGGTGAATCGAGCCGTCAAATCGAATCGTCCCCGAAAAATGGGCCGCGGGAGAGTGGTTGAAAGTTTCTTCCGCTGCCGCTAAATCCTGCCCATGTCTCATCGCGTTCACACAGGACGACCGGCGCAATTCTGCGCGCGCAGATGATCACCTTCTACGCACCGGGCGCGCCCAGCGTTCAACTAACCGATGCGCAAACTTGCGCGGAATTGGCCCACAACGCAGTCTGGATCGACCTCTTCCAACCGACGCCCGGCGAAGAACAAATTCTGGAAGCCGCGCTCGGCGCGAACATTCCTACGCGCGAAGAAATGCAGGAGATCGAACTCTCCAGTCGTCTCTACCAGGAGAACGGAATTCTTTTCATGACCGGAACAGTTCTGACGAAAGCCGAGACGATGAATCCGGAGAGCACCGCGGTTACTTTCATTCTCACGCCGGAGAAATTAGTCACCCTGCGCTACGCGGATCCGGTGCCCTTTCATGCATTCCGCGCGCGCCGCGAAGCCAATCTCCTGCGTTACCAAACCACGCAACAATTTCTGGGCGGGTTGCTCGATGCCATCATCGAGCGCGTGGCCGATCTGCTCGAGAGCGCAGGCGCAAATATGGATCGCATCTCGCTGCGGGTCTTCGATGCCGAAGGAACCGATGGTCATGCTCATTGGCAGGCTCCGGCGAAAAAGCGGCACGGCGGAAAAGCGCGCAAAGCGCGGCGGCGCGATTTCGTGGAAATTTTGCGGCACATCGGCGCGGTCAGCGATTTGGTTTCACGCGCGCGCGAAAGCTTGGTCAGCTTCACGCGGCTGGTCGCTTTCTTTCGCGAGGTCCGCGCGGAAAACGGCGGCACGCGCGAGTCGGTCGCGCATTTAAAAACGATCACCGGAGATCTCACCTCGCTGAGCGATCACGCGACTTTTCTGTCCAGCAAAGTCAGCTTCCTCCTCGACGCCACACTCGGCATGATCAACAACGAACAAAACGCGATCATTAAGATTCTCTCCTTTGCGGCGGTGATCTTTTTGCCGCCGACATTAGTGGCGGGGATTTACGGGATGAATTTCCACATCTTCCCCGAGCTGCAGTGGGCCTACGGCTATCCCTTCGCACTCTTCATCATGGTCATGTCCGCGCTCCTTCCGTATCTCTACTGCAAGCGCAAAGGCTGGCTGTGATTTATCTGCGTGCAGGGATCGCGCATTTGATCGCTTCGTTTTCGAGACTGACGCCGGGAAATTCCGTCAGAATAATCGCTCGTTAGGCCATCATCGTAACCTTTTCCCACGCGCCGTCGCCGTGTCATCCTGAGGCGGCCGAAGCGCGCCGGAGGACGTCTACGCGGCTCAGGATGACAGCGCTGGGCGAACAGAAAATCATCATCGGAGCACGAAGCTCTTCAGAACACGCCGAGTCGTCAGTGTTTTCGCGCGGGCGCGACGCAACAAACACCCGCCTCCCGCGCCGCCACCAAACAATTCCCGGCTGGGAATTTCCCGCCCGCATCTGCTAAACTCCCGCCATGCGACGCTGGAATGTCGTCCTAGCCAGCGCATTCGCGGCCTTCAATTTGCAGGCTGCGGAAAATTCCTCCGCACCTGATCCGAACGACGAGTTGCCGATCGAGCCGCTGCTCTTAATCGCTCATCGCGCGGCGGACGGCTCGCTTATCGTGCCGAAAGCGTCCGATAAATCCGCGCCCTCCGAGTTGAACTTGGAACGGCTCGAATCCGATCTCGCGCGTGCCAAAAGAAATGCGGGCTCCGGCGACCGACTATATCGGGCGGGCATCATCTCAAAAGTCGAAGCAGAAGATCGCGTCCTCAGAGTTGTTCGTATCGAAGAGAAAATCGCCGAGGCCCGCCTCGAAAAAACGAGAGGCGAACCGGAAAGAGCCAGCGACGCGAACAAAGAAACACTCGTCGACGCCGAAGCAGCCGCCGCGCACGCAACCGATGAACGGCGTCGCGCTGAACTCGAAGCCGCCCTTAGAAATCTCCAGCGCCAGCAAAAACTTCTCGCCCTCGGCAGCGCTCGAAAGGCGGACGTAACCCGCGCCGAACAAAAGCTCGCCGAGCTGCAACGCCCGCCGAATTAACGCGATACATCAGCACTTGCGAGCGCGTAAATCGGAGCGCTCGCTCGCCGATCTCTCCCCTTTCCCACATCGCCACGGCTGATGGGCGAATCATTTCGGATTGCCGCGTTCGACTGGCGGGGATACTGAGCGTCCAATGATTGCGGCGATTTCCAGGCGGTCGAGCTGGCTCTGCGTGCCGCTTCTTCTGGTTATCGTGACCCTCGCCTGGTGCGCGCACTACGGGCGCTGGAACAAAAGCTCGTGGTCCGTGCCGGTGGCTTTTCTGGGTGATCCTTCGTGGGACATGGCCTCGAGCAGCGATGCGATTTGGGGCATGGCGGCCACGAAAGCGCGCGTGGACGGAGAGATTTCCTTCTTCAATAAACAACCCATCTCCTTCGGCGCCCCCTTTCGCGCGAATTGGAATGATTGGCCAACGGTTGAAGAAGCGGTCGATTGCTGGTGGGCGATGCTCGCTCGTGCCTTCGGTTTGTTTGCCGGCTCCAACCTCGCGCTTCTTTCCGCGCACCTTTTCGCCGCGCTTAGTTTCTATTATGTCTCTCGATACTTGCGCTACGACGCCACCTTCGCCGCCGCGGGCGCGATCCTTTTCGCACTCAGCCGATATGCTTTCTGGCGCGGTTTACCTCATCTAACACTCACCTTTTACTGGCACCTCCCTTTGGTCCTGCTCGTTCTCTGGTGGTGCGTTCGCGAGGAACCTATCGCCGGCGATCGAAAAAAACTTTGGCTCTGTTTTGCAATAGTCGTGATCACCGGACTACAGAATGCCTATTACTCCGCGATCTTCTTGCAGCTCCTACTTTGGGCTGCGCTCTATGGTTTCCTGCGCTGGAGAATTACAAGAAGGACTCTCTTTCCCATAGCTCTGGTCTTCCTGCTCCTGGCGACAATCGCCTTCGCTAACATCGATACCTTTCATTCCTGGCTAACACATGGTTCGTCAATAGGCGTAGGGCCGCGCACCTATTCCGAAAGCGAGCTATACGCCTTGCGCCCGGTCGAACTTCTGCTGCCGCGCTCTCATTCGCTCGCAGCCCTGCAATCCTGGACAAACCATGTCTATTTCGGCTGGAGTCTCTATCCGGGCGAAGAGGGATCAGTCTATCTCGGCTTAGCTGGAATTTTATCTTTGGCCTTCCTGCTTGGCCTGACTTTTAAGTCGGTAGTTGAAGGCGAGCTCTGGAAAGTGCCGATGCATTTCTGGGGTATTTTTCTGATCGCCTGCTTTTCAGTTGTTGGCGGTCTGAACGGCTTTATCGGCTTGGCGGGAATCCGTCTCTTTCGTTGCGGCAACCGTTACAGCATCGTTATCCTAACGATTCTGCTGTTCTTTCTGGTTAAGCAATTGAATTGGCTGGCGCGCCGCTGGCATCCCGCAGCAAGAATCGCCTGCGCCTCTTTCTTGATCGCGCTTGGCCTTTACGACCAGCTTCCGCCGAGGCATCCCGATCAGCTCTCCAAAACACGCTCCACCCTGGCAGAAGACGCCGAGTTCGTTTCCCAAATCGAAGGGCGACTCCCTAAGTCTGCCAAACTCTTCCAATTGCCGGTCCGTGATTTCCCGGAAGCTCCTCCGCTTAACTCCATGGTCGACTACGAACATTTCCGGCCATACCTACATTCGCGTGACCTGCGGTTTTCCTACGGAGATCCCAAGGTAAGCCAGCGCTCGCGTTGGCAAAAGGAAGCCGAGCACTTTGAGCCAAGGGGATTAATTACACTACTCGAGACCTATGGCTTCGATGCCATCGTGCTTAACCGGCGCGGGTACATAGACCGCGCGGTCCTGCTCATCGCCGAGCTTCGCGCCGCCGGCGCCGATCTAGTTAACACCGAGTCCGAAGACTTGGTATGTTTTAGGTTGAATCCCGCGCGACGAGCTCTTTTACCACCGACGTTTGGAGAAGGCTGGTATGACTTGGAAGGCGATTATAAGCAAAATTCGCGGTGGAGTTCAGGAAACGCAGTCCTGGTGCTCACAAATGGTAAGTCACAGGAGAGCCATGTCCACTTGAGCTTCGGAATTGCATCGGCCACGCCGAGAAATGTGAAAATAATGAACGGCTCCCAAACCCTTTACCAAGCCACGCTCGACCCTGCTACTCCACCTTCACGTTTGGATCTTCACATTACCTTAAAGCCGGGCACTAGTGAATTGCGTTTCATTACCGATGCGCCCGGCAAAGCTACTCACGACGAGGACCAAAAGGTGTTGGCTTACAAGATAATCGACTTCCAGATATCGCCGGATGGAGCTGAAATAGCTCAACCAGCAGAAGCTCCGACCGGTTCTCTCCCATGACCGAGCAACCCAAGTTCAGCGCTGCCGGGCGCAATCGGATAACCACCGGGACAACTACCGACGAGTTACGCCTCGCGCCCGCGCCTCCGCGTGGCCCCGCATGGACGCGAAAAGACTGGCTCTATATTATGGCGGTGGTCGCGATCGTTGGCCTCACGTGGTGCGCGCACTATGGAAGGTGGACCGTAGGAGCGTGGAAGACTCCGGTTGATTACATCGGAGCGCGCGACTGGGATATGACTTATTCCGGAGACGGCTTGTGGGGCCTGGCCGCCACCAAGCTCATGGCCGACGGAGAAATTTCATTTTGGGATAAACGACCTTTCTCTCTCGGTGCGCCGTTCGGAGCGAACTGGAACGATTGGCCCAGCATCGAGGAAGGAGTTAATGCCTGGTGGGCCTTGCTTGCGCACCTTTTCGGACTGGGCACTGGGTCGAACCTAACCGTCCTTTCCGCTTATCTATTTGCCGGAGTTATCTTTTACCTGGTCTGCCGTTATCTGCACTACGCGCGACTATTCTCGCTAGCAGGAGCGACTCTTTTCGCCCTGAGTCGCACGGCATTCTGGCGCAGCTTGCCCAATCTTTCGCTGACCTTTTATTGGCACCTGCCGCTAGGCCTCCTCGTAGCTTGGTGGTGCACGCTGGATAAACCAATCACCGGAGATCGTAAGAAGCTCGTCCTCTGGGTGGTTACGCCAATTCTGTTCGGCGTCCAAAGTCCTTATTACTCCGGCATGTTCTTGCAATTGCTCTTTTGGTCCGCCCTCTTCGCTCTGGTGCGCTCAAGGGATTGGCGTTCGATCATCCTACCCACCGCCATGGGCGCCATTCTATTTGCGACATTGGTCGCAGTTAATCTTGATACCTTATCGTCCCATGCGGAACAGGGATTCAATTCCGGAGTGATTCACCGCTGGTATAGCGATCTGGAGAAGTATGCGCTCAAGCCGGTCGAACTCTTCCTTCCCCGCTCACACTCCCTGGCGAGCCTTCAGCTCTGGACGAATGAGACTTACTTTAAGAATACACTCGTCGGGGGCGAAATCGGCTCGGCCTACCTCGGAGTAATCGCTTGCTTTGCTGCCCTGGCCTTGGCGTGCGTGGCCGCCAGGAGAGTGGCGAAGGAACCGGCCCGGCCCATGCCGATCCACTTCTGGGGCGTCTGTCTGGTAATTGTCTTTTCCGTCGTCGGCGGAATCAACGGGCTGGCCGGGTTGTGGGGTATTTGGCTCTTCCGGGCAAGTAACCGCTACAGTATCGTAATCCTGGCGATCCTGCTCCTATTCCTCGCTAAATGGCTCAGCGAGGTAACGAACAATTGGCCACGTTGGGCAGCCCTTGCATTAACTATCCTTATTATTGCTGTCGGTGTTTACGATCAGGTGCCGCCGCGTCACCCAGAGAGAGAGAAGGCCGCGCAGACGCTTTTCCGCGATGACCGGCGGCTAGTTGCCAAAATGGAAGAGGCGCTTCCACGAAGACCGGACATCTTTCAGGTCCCGGTTTTTCCTTTTCCAGAAGGTTCCCTGGAACAACCGGTCCCTGGGACCATGGACGATTACGAACAGTTTCGTCCTTATATTCATTCGCACGAGACTCGCTTTTCCTATGGTGGAACCAAAGGTCGTTACGAAAGCCGCTGGCAAAAAGAAGCAGAGGAAATGGGGCCCGATGCTCTGGTTAAACTCTTGGAAAGATATGGCTTTGACGCCATTCTCCTTAATCGCGAAGGCTACGACGACCGAGGAACCGCGATGCTAAGTGAACTGCGCTCCGCCGGGGCCCGTAAGGTTATCGCAAGCTCGAATGATTTCGTTTGCCTGGAGTTGAATCCGGCGCGCCGGCCTATGCTTCCTCCTGTCTTCGGCGAAGGCTGGTTTAACATGGAAACCAATGCGAGGGGTAACCGACGGCTTTGTTCTGGCGAAGGCATACTTACCTTGTATAACTTTGGCACTTCGTCGAAAGTTGTCCGCCTTCTCTTTGGTCTGGAGGCTTTCAGACGACAGCGCCTCGAGATTTCGACTATCGGCGAAACTGTTTACGAGACAGAAATAAGCCCGGGCGAATCTCGCAAGACTATCGATGTTGCTGTAGAACTTAAACCAGGGCGAAACGAAATCCGATTCGCCTCGGATCGGCCAGGAGAGTTACTCGGTAATGGCGACCTAAGGAAGCTGGCGTTCGGCCTGCTTAATTTTCGGGTCGCGGAATAAAACGCTGCCCGCAAGCGCAGGTCAGAAATTTATTCGCTCCTTCTCGACCACCAGAGGTCGACCGAGAATCTGAGTGTGAATCGAACCGATGTACTCGCCAACGATGCCGATAAAAAAGAGCTGCACCGAGGAAAAGAGAAACAAGCCGATCACGATTGGTGCAACTCCTACGGTAAAACGCTCCCAAAACAGTAACTTATAAATCAAATAACCGAGTCCCATAAGAAGACTAAAGAGCGACATGGCAAAGCCCGCCATGGCCGCAATGCGTAGCGGCACCTTACTGTGGTTAGTGATCCCAAGCATTGCCATGTCATAAAGGATGTAGAAATTATTCTTCGTTAGGCCACGCTTCCGGCGCGGTTGCACGAAGGGAATGCGCGCAGTGGGCAAACCAACCTCCGAAATGATCCCGCGAAAATAGGGGTAAGGATCTTTTAGTTGCCTGCAGTAATCGAGAATCCGCCGGTCGTAGAGGCCGAAGCCAGCAAAGTGCTCGATCACATCGAAGTCCGCCAGCCGATGGATGAGACGATAGTAGGTCTTGCGGATAAAGAAGAAGATAGGCGTCTCGTCGCTTTCGTTTTTCACCGCTACGACCGCCTTGTAACCTTCCTCCCACTTTCGGAGAAACTCCGGGATTAACTCCGGAGGATCCTGTAAGTCCGATGCCATCGCCAACGCAGCGTCTCCGTTAGCTTGGAGAAGCGCATAATAGGGTGAGCGGATATG
>CAXSCV010000009.1:36470-49674 GCA_964235895.1 uncultured Chthoniobacterales bacterium | reverse complement strand
CATTCGACGCAAGATATCCGAGCTGCCGTCGGTCGAGGCGTTGTCGATGACGATGATCTCGTAGTTGTACTGCGTTAACGGACGCATCGCCGCGTGCACGCGCGCGATAAATTCCTCGATGTTTTCGGCTTCATTGAAACAGCCGGCGACGATGCTGATGAATTTCAAAGCAGTAAAGTTAAGGACGTCTGCTGGCGGTGATAGCGTTTTCCGCGAGCGGACGCAACCCTCACTCGCTGGTCAGGCTGCGGCGACAAGCTTGGACTCCGGAGCGCGACGCAGACGGGTGAGATATCCCAGTCCGCCGGGCAGGCTCCAGAGTAAATCATTCGCAACCATGAGGACGGAAAGCGCGACCGCGACGTCCTGATAGCCGATGTCCGTTCGGTTGCCGATATGGATTCCCATTTCGCTGAAGTAAGCGATCAAGAGCAACTCACGTAAGCCGTGACCGTTGATCGTTACCGGCAACAAAACCATCAATAGCACCACCGGCATGATCAGCAGCACCTGCCCGTAGCCGATATCGATATCGAGCGCGCGTGCGAAAAAATAGACGATCAAAAAATTGAGCAGATGAATAACGAATGCGAGGACCGTGGCGAAAGCGACCCGCAAGTTGAAGGTCAAACCTTCTC
This sequence comes from uncultured Chthoniobacterales bacterium, assembly GCA_964235895.1. GTDB lineage: Bacteria > Verrucomicrobiota > Verrucomicrobiia > Chthoniobacterales > UBA10450 > JACCTI01. The sequence continues at coordinate 49,036 of CAXSCV010000009.1, read as the reverse complement.
CGACTTCGCGAAAGGTGCGCGCAAGTTTCCCCACCCAAGGCATGGAACACGCGGTGCGCCAAAAACGCCAAACCGCGGCTAGGGCCAGCACGCAAAATCCGATCAGCCATCCGATATTCAGACGCGAAAATTTGTCGCCCGCGAGCGCCTGTAGAGGAGCGGGCTCCAGGAAAAAAGCGATCGAAGCGAGAATCAGAAGAGCCAACAGCGCGCTCGCGCGATCAATCAAAACCGTCGACGCCGCAGCGGCTTTTCGCTCGGGCGTGCGTCGGCAGACTTGGTAAATTTTGAAGACATCGCCGCCCGTGCTGCCCGGCAGGAGCGAATTAAAAAACTGCCCGGCCCAGGTCAACGCCACGACTGTGCCAAAGGGGATGTCGATTTTTTGTTGCTCCAAAAAAATCTTCCAGCGCGTGGCCAGAGTCAGAATCAAGACGCCGGTTAAGATCGAGCCGAAGACGGCCCATCCCCAACTGATCCGCATGAGGATCGCGCCGAGATCGCTCCAGTTTACCTTCCAAGCGATAAAAAAAATCAGCGCGACAGACAACAGGCAACGGAGGAACAGCTTGAGGCGGGACATGGAACTGCAGACAAATCTTAGGGGAAAATCGCACGCATAGACCGACCGCAAAGCGCGCGCATCATGACCATTCTGCGACTTGGAACTCGGTGGAAAATAACCGCGCGTAGACGCGATCAGATTCCGCGCGCGTAGATCGATTCCTTTAATTCCTCATCGTAGGCGTACGGGCTGTCGATCTGGTCGATCTTGATTGGCTTATCCTTCGGCACATCGGCCAAGAGGGTTTGCCCGAGCATCAATTCGCGCGAGGAGATTTGCCCTTTCTGCAGAGGAACGGCCAGATACACATCGCCTTCTTTCACCGGTTGGCCCTGCTTCAAATCCCGCTTCGCGTAAACGCCGCGGATCAACGCATCGAGATATTTTATCTCCTCCACTTCGCAGCGGCGCTTCATCGTTCCCGGCATGCCGCACATCTTTTTCGCTTTGCGAAAGGCCTTAAACCAAACGTCGGCCTGATGCGGCTGCGAGCAGTAGGCGGACACGGGAATGCCGTCCGCTTCGATGTCGATGTGCCGCTCGAACGTGCGCGCGCCTTTCGCGTAAGCGATCGCCATACTCGTCTCCCAATCCTTATATTCATGGGTCGACAAACCGATCGTATTAGCCGGATAGCGATCCCTCAAAAAATCGATCTGGTTCATTTCCAGATCGCGATCTTCCGTCGGGTAAAGTGAGACGCAATGATTGAGCGCGAGCGGAATGTTGCGATTGGCGAAGAACGTCACGAGGTCGTCGGTATCCTTCAAGGACGAGCCGCCGGAGGAAGCGATCACCGGCTTTTTCGTCTTTGCGATTCGCTCGATCAAAAACCAATCGTTGATGTCCGAGCTGGCCAGCTTGATCAACGGCAGATCGAGTTCTTCACAAAGCTCGACCGAAGCTTCATCGAACGGCGTCGCGCTCGGGATACATCCCGATTTGATGACCGCCTGCACTAACGTCGCGAGATTTTCCCGCGAAAGTTCCGTGTCGCGCGTCTTCTTGATGTAACGAATGTCGTCGCGATCCCGGAACTCCTGGTGAATGAAATTATCGACGTCGCGGAACTGAAGTTTGATCGACGCGCGAACGTTGTTGAATCGAACAATCTTCGAAAAATCATCGATGATTTTCAGGCCTCGCTCGACCCGGCCCCAATGATTATTCGCCATTTCGAGGACGAACAACTCTTCAAAAAAATCGCGGTGAATCATGATCTAAATCGCATTTAAAAGGGGAACCATTTCCTCGAACGACGCCAGGCTGGCAAAGGCCGCGGACGTCTCTTCGGTCGCGGCTGCACCATAACCGTAGCGAGCCAAAATAAAAGCAAAGCCGCACTCCTTGGCTGCGGTTGCGTCGTCGCGTCCGTCGCCGATCACCACCGTCCGTGCGTGGTCGAGCCGATGTCGTTCGCGCAAATATTCCGCGCCCGCGGACTTGCTCGCGAAGGATGGGTCAACCGCGTCCGGCGAAACGATCTCCTCGAAAAAATCCGCGATCGCAGTTTGCTTGAGAATATTCCGCGTCGCGCGAAATGGTTTGTTAGTCAGGACAAACATTGCCGCGCCGGATTCCCGCAAAACATCGAGCGTCTCGCGCACGCGCGGATAGAGCCGCGATTCCGCGGAGCCGTGCGCATCGTAATGTTGGCGGAACGCGGCGACCAGGCGGTCCAATTCCGCAGCCACAAAGTTCGGCCACATTTGCGCGAACATTTGCGCGATCGGCGGTCCGATAAATCGATCGATCGGCGGAATGACTAACGACGGAAAAGTTCCCGCAACGGCATAACGAATCGAAGCTTCGATTCCCGCAGACGAATCGACCAAGGTGCCGTCGAGATCGAAAATTAAATTCGAAAACCGCAGCGCCGCGCTCATCGCCGGAACGCGTAAACCACGATGTCGAAACCGTTCCATTGGTGGCAGCGCAGAGCGAGTTGGTAAGTCGGTTCCATTTCACGAATGAGTTGCGGGATCGTCCAAAGATGTTCCGGCGCATGATAAACGCAGACCGCCAATCGCGGATGAAAACGGCGAATGATTTTCGACGCGCCGCGCAGAGCCAGCGGCTCGGCGCCTTCGATATCGAGCTTGATATAATTCGTTGCAAACGTCGGCAGAATGTCGTCCAGCGCGACCACTTGGATGGTCGTCTCGCCGCCACTTCCGATCGCGCTGCCCGCGCCACTTCCCGAGTAAAAGCTGCGCATTTCCGTCGCTTCCCCAAGCCCGCATGGAATGGCCGTGACCTCTCCAAGTTGGTCCCGCGAATTTTCGATGTAAGCGCAAAGTTGCCGGTAGTTTTCCGGATCGGGCTCGAAGGCTGCGACCGCTTCGCTTTGCAATCCGCGCTGAACAAAAAGCTCGAGCGAGTCTCCAGTGAAAGCGCCGCCATCGATCAGGCGCAAAGGCGTCGCGGCGGCGGGCAGGTCGTTAGGCCAATAATGATTCGCCTGATCGGGATTCGCCAACACTCCCGGGTCTAACGAGAGTCGATGCAGCACACAATCATGATAAATTTGCCGGCTGGTTTCGTCGTCGAAAAGATCGAACCCCGCGAGGATTTCCGCTGCGCGTCCGCGGTAAAAATCGCGCTTGGTTAACCAGAACTCGGAGGTCTCGCCGAATTGTTCATAAAATTCCTGATAGGAAATGATGCGGGCGAATCCCAGACTCGTTAGGCGACGCCGGATCGGTCGAAGATCGGTCGCGAAATTAAAAATGGCCACGAGCACCGGAAGGCCCGCGCGCGCCAATCGCGACGCAGCTTCGCTCTCGGGCGTAAAGCACGGAATGCCATCGACATTCGCGTTTTCCTTCGCGCGCGCATCGAGGAATGCGCGAACGGTAAGCCCGTTCGCTTGCGCGCGTTTCGCAGTCGCGCGACCGCAATTACCCGCTCCATAAATGACCAGCTCCTTTCCTTCGATCGGAACGAGCGGCGCGCCACCACGCTCGAGCAGAGTCGCGAGATTCTCCCGCAAAGTTGCCATCGCTATTCTTCGAAAATCGGCACGAGCATGTTCGCGCGCAATTCGGCGCGATCGAGAAACGGCGCCATGTCTTCCAGCGGCGCTGTGACCATCCGGCCGTCGTCGAGTTTTCGCGAGCTGAGCTTCGGCTCGAAACCTTGCTCGCGATCAAGAATGACTTCGCAAAGAATCGGCCCGCCACTGGCAAGCGCTTCATCGATCTTTTCCGGAAAAGATTCGTCCTCCAAGCGCATGGAACGGAGGCCGTGCGCTTCCGCGAGTTTGCCGAAATCAGGAAACGAAACGCCGGTTTGCGGGCCTTCGCCGATGAGCTTGCCGAAGAAGTTTTTCTGCGTGCTGCGAATGGAAAGATAACCGCCGTTGCTCAGAAGAAAGATGATAATCGGCAGACGATTTTGCGCGATCGTTTGCAGCTCCTGCACGTTCATCATCATGCTACCGTCGCCCGCGAGACAGATGACGCGTTTGCCAGCGCGCGCCGCGGCCGCGCCAATCGCCGCCGGCAAATCGTAGCCCATGGAAGCGCAGCCGGAGTTGCTGAAAAGCTGCTGGCCTTTTTTGATCTTCGCGACTTGGAATGGCGTGATGCACGCGGTCGCATCGCCGCAAACCACGACATCGTCCGCAGCCAGTTTTTCGAATAATGTTTCGACAAAATAGTAGGCGTTGATTCCGTTCGCCGCCGTTCGCTGCCGCGGCAAAACCGTAGGAAATTTCTCCACGCGCTCGCGACACCATTGCAACCAGGTCGCGTGTTTCGATGCGTTCGCTTCGCGCCCGCGCAGTTGCTTGAGCATTTCCGTGAGGAAAAGCTTCGCTTCGCAGCAGAGTTTTTCGTCAGCGATGCTGGTCGGCTTGGCCAGCTCGGCCGGATCGGCGTCGACATGAATTTTGTGCGCGTGCCGCGCGAACGCCTTCCAGTTGTAACTGATCTGGCGAATGGCCATGCGCGAGCCGACAATCAAAACGAGGTCGGCATTCTGCACCGCAAAATTTCCCGCGCGCGTGCCGATCGTTCCCTGTCGTCCGCAATAAAACGGATTGTCGCTCGGGAGAACGTCGGGCGTCCAGGAAGTGACCACGGGAATTCGTAACTGCGCCGCCACCTCTTCAAGAATCTCCAGCGCGCCGGCTAGTCGAACGCCGGTGCCCACGAGCAAAACCGGACGCTCGGCCTGCTGGATTCGCGCGATGATTTCCGAGCAGCGATCCGGCAACAGATCGAGATCGTAAGGCAGCGGATCGAGCTCGGGCGAGTAGGCCGATAACTCGTTAGGCTCGATCATCGCCGATTGCACATCGACCGGAATATCGAGCCAGCACGGACCGGGACGCCCGCTCGTCGCCAGGTGGATCGCTTTCTCCAATTCAAAACGAATGGTCGCCGGATCCATGATCAGCTTCGCGTATTTCGTGATCCCTTTGACCATGGAAACGATGTCGACTTCCTGGTCGCCCAATTGCCGCAAACCCGGCACGTCATAGGAAGCCATGCACGTTTCGCGTTTCGCTTGTCCGGAAATGACCAGCATCGGAATCGAATCCGTGAACGCGCCGAAGACGCCATTGAGCGCGTTGATTCCGCCAGGGCCAGCGGTCACGTTCACCACGCCGAGCTTTCCCGAAACGCGCGCGTAACCTTCCGCCGCCATCGCGCTCGCCTGTTCGTGATGATTACAGACATAACGAATGCGATCCTCGCGCGCGATCGCGTCATTCAAATGCATCGCGCCGCCACCGGTGACAAGAAAGATGTGGCGCACGCCGCGATCGGCGAGTTGCCGCATGACATAATCCGCGAGCCGGATTTTCTTTTCTGGGTTGGCGCTCATGAGGAGTCGAAGCCTTAGCGCAACCGGACGGGATTATCCACCGAGACGTATGATTTCGTTAGGAAGCTGCAACTGCTCGCGAATGGTCGCCTCGATCTCTTTTTGATGGAGCAAAGTGGCGAGCAAAATGGGAGCGTTGCGATCAGAAATTTCGCGCGGCGCGAGAATCGGACGACCGGCCAACGTCTTTCCCTGATTAATGGGATTGCCGTCGACAAAGGCGAGAATGCTGGCTTTTCCGAGGGAAGTTTCGGCGAGCAATTTCATCGTTAATTGCCCGGCGCCCCAAACCAGAAGCGGCTTGTCGTCGGTGGAGATCACTGCCAACTCGCGCTCCAATTCCTCAAGTTTTTTTTGCGAATTTTCGATGTAAGCGACCAGACTCGTCCGCAACGAATCATCGACCCGGGCTTCCTTCGCGCCATTTCCAAGACGGAAAAAAGCGAAGGCCGCCGGGTAAGGACAACCAGGGGAAGATTCGATGGTCTTTTGGCCCTGAGATTCAACCGCAAAACCATCTCGCGCGAACAAGTTGCCCAGCGCGGAAAGACTGAAGTGGTTGATGTGTTCGGTGTTGAAATCCTGAAACGGCGCGAGCAGAAAATCGCGATAGCGCGTGGCGTCCGGAACCTCGATGTAACAGCGGCCGCCTTCTCGCAGCAGTGCGCGGAGGTCGCGCACAGTCGAGCGCAAATCCGCCACGTGCTCGAGAACGTGAGAGAGAATCACGAGATCGAATGTGCCCACCGACGGCATCGCACGAATGGAACCCGGGTGCGCTTCGATTTCGTAAAGCCGTCGGATATTCGCCACGCAACCGGTCGAAGGATCAACGCCAACCAAATTCGAATAGCCCAAGGCCTGGAGCTCGGCGAGCAATCCGCCATTGGCGCAACCGAGATCGATGATGCGCGCTTGCTGATCCGACAGGACGGCTGCGATCGCCGCGGCGGTTTCGCGAAGACGACGCGCATCGAAACTGGAACCGCCGCCCCCGGTCGAAGTCTGATTGTCCTCATACTTCGAGAAGGCCGCGTAATAGCGATCGTAGTCCTCTTGCTGCGCCGGGCTGTCGGCATAGGCGAAGCCACATTGCGCGCACCAAACAACGTCGAAAGACGACGGCAAAATATGGCCCTCGGGCAAAACGAATCGTTGTTCATGCAAAACCTCGACCTCCGCGTTGCGGCAGATAGGACAAGGACGAATGGCGTGCTTTTTTGACATCACTTTCGCACCACAAGGAAACTCGGGCCGCGCGCTAGATCGCTCGAAGTAAAGTAACCTTTTTGATCGTCTGGCCTAACGAAACGCGCTTGCAGATTCACAACTAGACTTGCCACCTCGCTCGAGAGCTTCTCGATTTCAGCCAATCTATTACAACTTCTACTCCGACGATTCCGCATATAACGATGCACCCAAAATAGACCAATCCGTAGTGAGAGAAATAGGTATGGGCGAAACCAAAAGCAACCAGCGTGGTAGCGGTCGTAAGGGCTATGGCGAAGGCGAAGGCGAGCTTTAGCGGAGGGCACACTTTTCCCATCCTTGTCATGATCAAAGCGCCGGGAATGAGCAGTAACATAATGCAGTAGAAGGCAAACATCACGGGAGCTTGAAACGCTCTGATCGCTTCGGCGAAATTTCTACCCTTAGGCCATTTTAACACAGGCGTCCCGTCAGGAGCCTCCGGGTCGTTCGTCGGGACCTGAGCAAAGCCGCGGCCCTGGTTGAAATCAAAAGTCCGGCCAAAGCTCTTGGCTGAATTCGAAAGTAAGACTAACGGATAACGACGCTGCAAACGATGGGCCACTTCACCGGCGTAGGCCATGAGGTCGGCATTAGCCGTCCACGGGCCACGATGCTTGATCGGCATTTCCGCGGCATGGGCGCTTAGTTCAACCCAGGCATCATTGACCAGGTCTATTCTTGCGGGACCCTTGTAATACTTCATCATGATCTTCCCAAAAACGCGATCCTTTCGCGGGACGCGATCGAACAAGTTATAAACCGAGGAAGTGGCGTTGTAGGAGGAGGCAGTGGTCAGGGTGAATTGACCGAGAATGAGTCCATTAAACGACATCCACCCAATGATTAGCGGAAGGGCGGATAGCCCCACTCGTAACATGACCAAGCGTAAGGCAAGAAACTCCCCCCGGGTGCGGTAGATTATACTTATCGTTACGCAGGTGAGGATAAGTCCCAGAAGGAAAACAGAAACTTCGGCGCGAGTCAGCGCAGCTAACGAGAAGACGATTCCGCTCAGTATCGCGAGCAAAAGATTGCTTTGGCCTCTCACTGCCCGAGCTAGAGCCCACGAGCACAACCAGAGGGCTGTGATCAATAAAGAGGTGGCAAGCGATTGTGTTAGGAGAAGGATTTCGAAGAGGCAGATGTTCATCAAGGTGCCAAAAAACAGCGCTCCCCAAAACGCCGCCCGCCGGCCCACCTCGATGTTTCGCAGAAGGAAGTAAAGCAGGACGACGGCGCACAGCCCGGCGAATTGCTGGAGATAAATAGCTGCCTGCCCGGATGCATAACTCAGATGCGCCACCGGCTTTGCCCCGACAAGCCCTTGCGCGAGCCCTAAGAGAAAAGGATACCCAGGCGTTTTATATGCGTCCCAGGATTGCCATTCCCGGTCCCAGATAAGTCGCCACCGCCAACTATAATCCTCGCTATCAAGACACCATCCCGGCGCATAGATAAGATGAAAAAGAAGACGAGCTGCGAACGCGCTGAAGGTCAACACCAACACGTCGCGCATGGTCTTTAGATTTGCTTTCATCCGCCTTGTCTTGATCTAATGCGTCCGAGATTATCGCGCCTTCACAAGCTCGGTTCAGTTATCCGCGCTTCGTTAACTTGCGCCTCGTGGTCGATTCATTATTTAAAGAACGCGACCCAGCACACGGCCGGACCATAGCAGAGCGGTCTGGGTTTCAAATGCAATTACCATGAAAGTTCTCCTCACCGGCGCCTGCGGTTTTGTCGGAAGCGCTATTGCGCAGGCCTTGCTCGATTTGCATCCCGATTGGGAAATTGTCGGCCTCGATAACTTCATTCGGCCGGGAAGCGAAACCAATCGGGAGATGCTTCGTCAGCGCGGGGTCTCGCTCGTGCACGGTGATGTGCGAACGCCGAGCGATCTCGAACCGCTCCCAGCCGCCGATTGGGTAATCGACGCGGCCGCCAATCCCAGTGTCCTCGCCGGTGTCGACGGAAAATCAAGCAGCCGCCAGGTCGTAGAACACAATCTTCTTAGCACGGTAAATCTCCTCGAGTATTGCAGGAAACATCAGGCCGGTTTCCTTCTGCTCAGCACCAGTCGCGTTTACTCGATCGCAGCGCTTTCGTCTTTGCCGATGGAAAATCGTGACGAAAGATTTCGATTAGCGGAAAAAAAACTGCTGCTGGTTCCTGGAATTTCCATTGATGGTGTCGCGGAAAATTTCAGCGTCGCGCCCCCAGTCTCACTTTACGGCGCGACCAAACTCGCCAGCGAAATCCTGGCGCTAGAATACGCGGAGACGCTCGGCCTTCCGGTCTGGGTGAATCGTTGCGGCGTGATGGCTGGCGCGGGTCAATTCGGCCGCGCCGATCAGGGCATCGTTGCCTATTGGATTAACTCCTACCTGCGCCGCGAGAAAATTTGTTACATCGGATTTGGCGGCACCGGCCACCAGGTGCGCGATGCCATTCATCCGCGCGACGTTGCTTTGTTGCTCGCGCTCCAGATGAAAGAAAAAGATGCAAAAGATCGTCCGCGCGTCGTGAACGTAGGTGGCGGAAATGCGAACAGTTTCTCGCTTTCCGAATTGTCCGCCTGGTGTGCAGAGCGTTTCGGTTTCACTCACGCGATCGGAGCAGATCCAAAACCACGCAACCTCGATTTGCCTTGGATGGTAATGGACAACGCGCTGGTCAAGAGCACCTGGAAATGGCAATCGTCCATGAGCTTGCCGGAGATTCTTGAAGAAGTGGCGGCGCACGCCGAGGCCCATCCCGACTGGCTGCGACTTTCCGCCCCGCTTTCATGAATCCAAACCCAACAGCCGATCCCGACTCGCGCTCGGAAACGAAACCGAATCCGGAGCCGTTGCGGCTTCTTTCGATCGTCCTGCCGGCGCGAGACGAAGAGGGCTGCATCGGTTCCACCGTCGAGCATCTTCATGTCGAATTGCGAGTGCGCGGCGTCCCGCATGAGATCGTGGTGGTTGACGACGGCAGCACCGACGCGACTTGGCAGATTCTGAACGATCTCAAGAAGCGCCTCCCAGAACTGGTCCCTCTTTCTAATCCGGGACCTCATGGTTTCGGCCGCGCCATCATTTACGGCCTCGACCGAATGCGCGGCGACGCCGTCGTCATCATGATGGCGGATGAAAGCGATGATTGCCGCGACGTGGTCCGTTATTGGAATTTGCTGAACGAAGGAAACGACGCGGTTTTTGGTAGCCGCTTCATGCGCGGGGGTGGGGTGATTGATTACCCGCGATTGAAATTGGTCGTTAATCGACTCGCTAATTTTTTCATCAAAGTCCTCTTCGCCACCAAACTGAACGACACGACCAATGCCTTTAAAGCTTACCGCCGAACGGCGATCAATGGCTGCCGCCCGCTGATTTCGCCGCACTTTAATCTCACGGTCGAGTTGCCTTTAAAGACGATCGTCCGCGGGTTTAGCTGGACCGTTATCCCCATCACCTGGCGCAACCGAAGAAGTGGCGAGGCGAAGTTGAAAATGAAGGAAATGGGCAGCCGCTATCTCTTTATCTGCCTCTATGTCTGGCTGGAAAAATACTTCAGTCGCGGCGATTATCGTCACGCTGAAGAGCCTGAAACCGGTCCCAACTAGGCCGCTAATCGGCGCTGTAGTATCGCAAGGTTTTGGTGATCGCTTCCGCTAAAGACCCGCCTTCCTGTAAGCCAAGTTCCTCTCGTGCGCGCTGTGTCGACGGCACATAGCGCGAGGGCGGCACACCCTTCACCGGCGTTCCACGCACCGCGATTTTGCTTTCCGCATGCGCTGCCTGCGCCACCGCGGAAGCGATTTGCGCGATCGGAGCATCCGCTTCCGAGCCGACGTTGTAGGAACGAAAAGCCTGCCCGCGAAAAAGAATCGTCCAGAGCCAAATCGCCAAATCCGCCGCGTACAAATACGAACGATAAGGCGTGCCATCGCCATCTACGGAAATGGTCCGGCCGGCCAGCGCGTCACGGATAAAATTGCCGATAGCGAAGTGGGTATCGAGCGGCAGAAACGGGCCGACGAAGGCAAAGCAGCGCGCAATCAAAACATCGATGTCGTGTCGTTTTCCGAAACAAACCGCGAGCGTTTCCGCCGCGCGCTTTCCTTCCCCGTAGGCCGATGTGACGTCGCAGCAATCCGGCGCGCCCAAGTAATCTTCGGGGACGTGAGTTAACTCGTTAGGCTGTTTTCCATAAACTGCACCGGAGCTGATAAACAAGAAACGTCGCGTGCCGGCGGCGGCGGCAAATTCCAAGGCAGCGCGTGTGCCTTGCGTGATGGTGTCGAACATGAGCAGCGGATTTTCCGCGCTTAGTTTCGCGCTTGCATCCGTTGCCGCGTGAATGAGGAAGCGAAAGGTCGGATCAAAATTTGGAAGCTCTTCGCGCAGTTGCTCGAGGGTAAACGAGCGGACATCGCCCCTAACGAATCGAATCGAATCGCCCCGTGCCAAATGCGGCGCCTCCTTTTGAAACTTCTCAGGATTTCGACTGAGAACGACGAGATGCGCTTCGAGTTTTAGCTGCTCATTCGCGTGATGAAAACTTTCCAGCAACCACCGCCCGAAGAAGCCAGTTCCACCGGTCACGAAAATATTTTCGCCGCGGATCGTTTCCCACAATTCCCGCGTGTGCGCCAGAATGTGAGCGAGATCCGACGCGAGCGGGTTCTCGTTAGGCCCTAACGAGCTCACGTCTTCCGGCAAAATGCGCGGATGGTTTCGATCATGTAATCGAGCATCGCGCGGGTCAGGCCGGGATAGACGCCGACGAAGATCGATTCGTTCATGATGCGATCAGCGCCGGTCATTTCACCGACAATGCGCAAGGCCTCGGGGCGTTCCCGCCGCAACTGCACGAAGGCGGGCTGCCGCAGGAGATTGCCTCCGAAGAGCATGCGGTTTCCGATGCGATGCTCATCCAGATGGCGCGCAAAATCAGTGCGACTGAAAGGGCCATTCGGCCTAACGAGTAACATGAAACCGAACCACGAAGGCACACAGCGCGCGCCGTTTTCTTTCTGCCAGACAAAACCCTCCGGCGTCCACGAGTCTGCATGCGTCGGCAAATGGAACTCGAAGAACTCCTCAAGATTGGCCAGACCGCGCCGCAAATAATCCCAATTCGAGCGGCGCGCGTCGCCGAACATCGGCAGCTTCTTTAATTGCTGCCGGCCGATCGCCGCTTGGATGTCGAGCGGCTTCAAGTTATAGCCGAGATGCGAATAAATGTATTTGTGATCGTAACCCTCCGGCAGCTCGCCGAGTTGCCAGCCGAAGCGTTTTCCGCAGGTGTTATCCTTGCCGCTGGCGCACCAGCAATCGCGGCCCCAATCGCGAAAGCTTTCGACGAGGACTTTGAACTGCATGTTACGCACAACGTTGATCGCGCCGCCTTCGCCGAGCGTTAGATGATGCGGCGGATAAAATGATTGGGTGGAGAGATCGCCGAAGGTGCCGGTGGGCTTCGCCGCGTCGCTGCTGGCGCTCGTATAAGTGGAACCGAGCGCGTCGCAGTTATCTTCCACCAGCCACAAATCGCGCTCACGACAAAAGGCCGTAATGCGATTTAGATCGAAGGGATTACCCAGCGTGTGCGCCATCATGACCGCTTTGGTTTTGCCGGCGACGTAGGCTTCCTCGAGTTGGTCGAGGCGCGCGTTGAGCGTGCGCGGGTCGTTGTCGAGAAACACGGGCACCGCGCCGTTTTGCAAAATGGGCGCGACGGTTGTGGGAAATCCGGCGGCGCAGGTGATGACTTCGTCTCCGGGACGGACGCGGCGTTCGCCTAATTTATGACTCGTTAGGGCAGAAAACGCCACCAGGTTCGCGGACGATCCGGAGTTCACCAGCAGAGAACGTTTCACTTTCAGAAACGCCGCCAGCTCCTGTTCGAACGCTTCGCCTTCCGCGCCGAG
>CAXSCV010000009.1:28091-36460 GCA_964235895.1 uncultured Chthoniobacterales bacterium | reverse complement strand
AGCGTCAGCCAAAAATCGAGCGTGCTCGAGACGGCCGCTTCGACTTCGTCCTCATCGAAGACGCGGCCGGCGTAAGGAATCGTCGTCTCGCCCGGAACAAATTCGCGCGCTTCCTTCTGGTCGTTAGCCGGGCGCTGCGAGCGATGCGTTTGGCGCGAATACTCGCGACTTAAACGCAGGATTTCGCGCTTGATTTCCGCTAGGTCGCTCATGATTGCGCCCAGCGTAAACCTACTTGTTGCGCGTCGCTCTGATAATGATCGATCTGCTCTTCGGTCAAAGCGCGGAGCGCACGCGCGCTTTTTTCCGTGGCGGCGCGTCGATACCACGCGGCGGTGCGCGCGATCGTCTCGGAAAAATTCCAGACCGGCGACCAATCAAGGAGATGGAATGCCTTATCGATCGCCAGGTTCAAACGGCCGGCTTCGTGCGGCGCGGCGGGATCAGATTGGTCGCGCCATTCACCGTGCCAATTCTTCAAAAGGCCAACGACGAGCTGCTCGACTGACTTGTTAGACTCGAGGCGAGGACCAAAATTAAAAGCCGAGCAAAGCTGCGTAAGCCGATCGGAATCTTCACTCTGAAGAGCATGCGCGATGGTTGCGGCTAACGAGAGATAGCCGCTCAATGGCTCGAGGACATGCTGCCAAGGACGAGTCGCGGTTTTGTTGCGAACGGGAATGGGCTGGCCTTTTTGCAGCGCGCGAATGCTGTCGGGCACGATGCGATCCACGGCCCAATCGCCCCCACCGATCACATTGCCGGCGCGGGCGGAAGCGAGCGCGATTTTGCACTCGTTAGGCCGGGAGAAAAACGAACGCCGATAAGCTGCGATTGCGATCTCCGCCGCGGCTTTGCTCGAGCTGTAGGCGTCGTGTCCGCCGAGCGGATCTTCTTCGCGATAGGCATGAAGCCACTCGCGATTTTCGTAGCATTTATCGGTCGTGACCATGATGGCCACGCACGGGCGATCGAGCCGGCGCAAAGCTTCGAGCACGTTGACCGTGCCCATGACGTTGGTCTCGTAAGTCTCGCGGGGTTGCTCATAAGAAAGCCGAACAAGCGGCTGTGCCGCGAGATGAAAAACAAAATCCGGCTGCGCCTCACGGATCGATTTTTCCACCGCCGCAAGGTCGCGAATATCGTTCGACGCCTGCGCCAAATCGGACGCGAGATTAATTTGCTCGAACAAATTCGGCGTGGTCGGCGGGGCGAGCGCAAAACCCTGCACATGCGCGCCGAGCCGCAGCAGCCAGGTCGCGAGCCAGCCGCCTTTGAAACCGGTGTGTCCAGAAAGCCAAACGCGCTTTCCGCGAAAAACGTCGTCGAAGATACGCGCTGCCATTGCTTGCTGACGCTACGAAGTTGACTGGCACAGGCTAGCTTTTTGTCGCCGCTCGCTCGCGAAACAAATGTCTTTCTTGCCTCACTCCCGGTTGGCCCGTATTCCTCTGAACGAGTTTCGGCTCAAGTGAATTATGATCGCTTCTCGATCCCTTTTTATCGTGCTCGCGCTCGGCGCGCTCTGTTTGCCGGCCTGCAAAAAAGCGACGCCGAAACCGTCGCATAAATCCTCGGCCGCCGGCGATTACGCCTTTGGCGAAGTGATCAGCTTCGGGCGCAACGGTCGGTCCGATACTTTCAAGCGCGGCGGTTGGGGCGAAACCGAAACGGAACTGACCTGGACGAACGGTGATTCCGCCCGGCTCACTTTCGTCACTCCCGATAGCGAGAAGCCGCTCCGTCTGCGTATGCGTCTTGCCGGATTTATCAATCCGCCCTGGTTGCCTTTTCAACCGGTCGAAGTTTTCGTAAACGACGAGAAAGTCGCGGATTGGCAGGTTTCTGATGAAGCGGATTATGTGGCCATGATTCCGCCGACCATCGCTAATCACGTGCGCGAGATGATCGAGCTTCGTTTGCCCGAAGCCACTTCGCCGAAGGTTCTGCGGATTGGCGACGACTCGCGAACCCTTGGCGTTTGTTGTTACGAGATGGCGATCACCGAAGAAGACGCGGCTACGAAAACGGTGAACCAGGAAGAGGCCGAAGCCTTGAAGTTGAGGAAAGATTACGTCCTCGGCACGGTGATTAATTTCGGCGCCGGCGCGGGCGCGCAACGTTACAAGATTTCCGGGTGGTACAATCCCGAGAAAAATTTTACCTGGACGGGGAAGGACCCGGCGGTGCTCGATATCGCGCTTCCGCCGACGAATCGCGCGCTCACGCTCAAGATGAAACTGGCCGGCATGTTCAAGCCTGAATCCCTTCCGAACCAGCCGACGGAAATTTCCGTCAATGGAACGAAGATCGCCGATTGGTCGGTCGCGGATGAAGATGAATTCGAGGCAACCATTCCGGCAAATGTGGTGGCGCAACGCCGTCGATTGCGCATCGAAATCAGAACGCCAGACGCGATCGCGCCGAAAGAACTCGGCGTCGGCGAGGAGAAGCGAAGTCTGGGCGTACGCTGCTCGGCGTTGATGATTACGGACGAGGCCGCCAGCACCGGCGCATCTCCAAATCCTGTGCCGAATCCATCGGCCAGCGCTTCCCCAACGACTCGTTAGGCGCGCGGAAGACCGGCGATTTCACCGGAATAATTTTGCGCGATCGGCATCCGCCGCCCCAGCCCGAAGGCGCGACTGGTTACCTTGATGCCGGGCGCGGCTTGCTCGCGTTTGTATTCGTTTAAGTCGACGCGGCGTTGCACCCAGCGAACCGTTTTTTCTTCGAAATCGCGATCGACAATTTCGCCCGCGCTCAAATTCTCCTCCACGTAAAGCCGCAAAATTTCATCGAGAATTTCATAGGGCGGAAGGGTGTCCTGGTCTTTCTGATCGGGCTTCAGCTCGGCGCTCGGCGGCTTCTCCAAAGTCGAACGCGGAATGATTTCACGCGCGCGATCCGCTGGCGATTTCTCGGAATTCATCCAGCGCGCGAGCTCGTAAACCATCGTCTTCGGAACATCGCTGATGACCGCGAGACCACCGGCCATGTCGCCGTAAATCGTGCAATAACCGACGGCCAATTCGCTCTTGTTGCCAGTGGTGAGGAGGAGATGGCCGAACTTGTTCGAGAGCGACATCAGAATCATCCCGCGCAAACGCGATTGCATATTTTCCTCGGTCGCATCTTCCGGCCGACCGGCGAAGATTTGCGCGAATTGCGCTTTGAAACATTCGAACGCATGGCCGATCGGAATCTCGAGACATTGGATGCCGAGATTGCGCGCGAGCGCGAGCGCGTCATCGATGCTGCCACGCGATGAATACGGACTCGGCATGGAAACGCCCACGACGTTCTGCGCACCCAGCGCATTCACCGCGATCGCGGCCACGACCGCGGAATCGATGCCGCCGCTCAAGCCCAAGACCGCGGATTTGAAATTACATTTTCGAAGATAGTCACGCACTCCGAGCGAGAGCGCCGCGAACAAATCAGCGGGAATTTCCGTGCGCGGCGGCTGCGCCTTTCCCACGGCCGCCAGGTCGATCACTTCCTGCGCTTCGCGAAAACCGGGCAACTGCGCGATGAGCGCGCCAGTGCGATCGAACGCGGTCGAGTTGCCATCGAAAATGAGCTGATCGTTTCCGCCGACGGCGTTGCAATAGGCGATCGGCATTTTGTATTCACGCGCGAGCAAACCGACCATTTCGCGCCGCGTCTCCTGCCGGCCGAGGGTGAAGGGTGACGCGCTCAAATTCACAATCATTTCCGCGCCCTGCTCGACTAACGAACGCACCGGCTCGATCTCGTAATACGGGCGCGGCAGATAGCGTTCCGTCCAAATATCTTCGCAGATGGTCACGCCTATTTTGCGCCCGCGAATGAGCAACGGCTCGACGGTCGCGGCCGGCTCGAAGTAACGATCTTCGTCGAAAACATCATACGTCGGGAGAAGTGATTTTTGTGTCTGGCGAATAGGCTGACCGCGCTCGAGCAATGCAGCCGCGTTGTGAAATGGCTTCCCGCGGCCCTCGTTAGGCGCGACGAATCCGACGAGCAGCGCGGCCTCGCCGACAAGCGCGTGCAAGCGCTCGATCATCTCCAAATTCTGCGGGACGAATTGCGATTTGAAGACGAGGTCCTGCGGCGGATAACCGGTGATGGCAAGCTCCGGCGTGATGACCAGCTCCGCGCCTTTTGCACTCAGGTCCGCGTAGGCGCGCGCGATCTTTTCGAAGTTACCGTTCAGGTCGCCGACGGTGGGATTAATTTGCGCAAAACCAACCTTCATTCGGAGAAGGCAAACTAGGCGCGGCCTGGTGAGCGGCAATCGCTTTCGCTTTGCCTAACGATGAGTTGCGCTGACCGGGGCGGTTTTTTTATAGCCGCCATTGAGCGCGTCGTCCGCGCCGGTGACGAAGATTTTGCCCCATTGATAAAGGCAGGCCGCGAGGAAACCGAGGACCATGCAGATGATCACTTTTTGAATAAACGTCGCTTGCACTTCGGCCGGCATTTAAGCACGTCCGGTGCCTGCGGAGCGCGGAATCGTTCTTACCAGAATCCGTATTGCCTGGTCTGCATGATCCAAAAACCGAGCAGTAAATTTGTAATGGCATGCGCCAGAATGCAGGAGCTCAGACTTTTTGTGCGATAGGCGACGAAGTTATAAAGCGCGCCGGTGATGGCGGCGGCCGGCCAATCGGGCGGCGAATGCACGAGCATAAAAGCGCCCGTAACGACGCCAAACGATAACCATGAAAACGTGCCGAACGGGACGCGATCGAAATCTTCGTTGATGAAATAGCGCAGAAGAAATCCGCGCCAGAAAATCTCTTCGACGAACGGCACCACCACGACGAGGCGAATGAAACGCAGGACGACGGTCGACCAGTACGCGATCGGTTGGCCGGCAAAGGTATCGGGATTGAATCCCTCGAGTCGCGGCGCGAAACCGAAAAACTGTTGCGGCGAAACCCAGAGCACGAAGACCAGGATGGCCAGCGCGACGGTAAAAATCGGCTGCGCTATTCGGCCGAAATGATAAACGCGCCGATACCAAAGGAGAATCGCCGCGCAACAAAATGTCTGCACCGGAAAGATCCAGTATTCCGGGGCCGCGAGCCAGAAGGCGCCGCCGAATTTTTTTAATGGACTAACGAGTGCGAGCGAGGCGGCCAGAAAGGCCATCGGAAGGATGTAAGCGACGAGTTTGTTCGACCGGGCGAAGAGGCGCGCAGAATCCATTTGGTCTTTCGGGCGATTGGCTAATCTTCTGAAAAATGCACGAGAGCAAGCCTCACTCTGACGCGAACGAGACCGATCCGGAGATACTCGCGCGCTTGCTCGAACTGGAGTTAATGCAAAAACGGGCGGGTTGGGCACAAGCCAAATCGCGCCTGAGCGCGGTGCGCGCGATAAGTTTTCTCTTCCTCTTTTTGGTCATTCTCGGCGCGCTTGTTCTCTACCTCGTTTACTTTCATCCGGAACGCGGAAACGAGCTGGGAACGACCACGCGCGGCTTGCCCTCGCCCACCCCGTTGCCCTCCGCAAATGCCGCGCCTTAGCCGTTATGAGTTTGCTCGAAATCATTCATCTCGAAAGCAACGCCAGTAACGGCGAGCTGGTGGCGGAGTCGCTTCGGCGCGGCGAGCTCGGTTCGCGTTTGGTGCGGGTGCAAACCGCGGATGCCTTCGATGAACAACTTCAGCGTTCGGGCAAAATCGATCTCATCCTGGCCGCGGCCGATTGCACGGATTGCGATGGCTTTCGCGCGCTCGCTTTGGCGCGAGAAAAACGGCCCGAAGTTCCCTTCGTATTTCTGGGCGCGAACAACCACGAAGACGCGGCTAAAGCGCTCGATGCCGGTGCGAGCGACTTTATCCTCAAGGAACATTTGCCGCAGTTGATTTCGGTCGTTAGGCGAATTCGCCGCGAATCCCAGACGCGTTCCGATCACGAACGTCTCCGTCAATTTCTTGATGAAGCGCTCACCGGAAATCTTCTGGTGAAATCGGATGGCGTCATCCTGACTTGCAATCGAACCTTCGTGCGCATCTTCGGTTTTCCTTCGGTCGAGCGCGCCCTAACCACGAATTTTCTTTCGCTCCTGCGCAGCCGCCGCGACGGCGTGGAGTTGATGGCTTTGATCCGACAACAACGCACGGTCGATCGCTACGAATTGGAAATGCGGGAGCCCAGTGGCGAGCCGGTTTATGTGGTCGCGCGATTTGTCGGCACCTTCGATGAGAGCGGCGAGCTGACCGAGATGCAGGTATTTCTCTTCAACGACACCAAGCGCAAACGTCTCGAAGAACAGTTGATTCAGGCGCAGAAAATGGAAGGCCTGGGCACTTTGGCCGGCGGCATCGCGCACGATTTCAATAACATCCTCGCGATCATTCTCGGCTACGCGACGCAGGTGGAAAAAAACAGCGCGCGCCCCGAGCACACACACGCCAGCATCCGCGTAATCAAAGAAGCGGTCGAGCGCGGCGCGAATCTCGTGCAGCAGCTCCTCACTTCCGCGCGGCAAGCGGAAGCGAACATGTCGTCGGTCGATTTGAATGCGCTCGTCCGGGAATTGGAGCCGATGTTGCAGGCGACTTTTCCGAAGATGATCAACTTTGAGTTACTGCTCGAACCGAACTTTCCCGCGGTCACGGCCGATCGCAGCCAGATTCACCAAGTCCTTCTGAATCTCTGTGTCAATGCCCGCGATGCCATGCCGAACGGGGGCACGTTAACCATCGAAACGCTGAGCGCTCCGGGCGAGCAACTCGAACTTTATTTCACCGGCGCGAAAGCAAAACGCTACGCGTGCGCGATACCGGTTCGGGCATGACCGCCGATGTGAAAGCGCACATTTTCGAGCCGTTTTTCACCACCAAAGAACGCGCCAAAGGAACCGGCCTCGGTCTTTCGGTCGTCTATGGTGTGATCAATAATCATCGCGGGTTTGTTCATGTGGACAGCGAGCCTAACGAGGGCACGACCTTCAGTATTTATCTCCCGCAAGTGGTCGCGGAAGATCGCTCGATCGCTGGCGCCGACGGCGTGCCCGCGCGAAGTTGGGCGCCGCAAACGGTCCTTCTGGTCGAAGACGAGGAAATGCTGCGCGAGCTCGGCATCGATATTTTGCAGGGCGAAGGCTATCGCGTGCTGGCAGCGAAAGACGGGCTGGAAGCGGTGGAAATTTTCACGGCCAATCGCGATGACATCGGCTTGGTCATCTGCGATCTCGGCCTGCCGAAACTCGGCGGACACGACGCGTTCATGCGCATGAAAGAGATCAAGCCTGGGGTGCGCGCGATCGTGGCCAGCGGCTATCTGGAGCCGGCAGTGCGCTCGCAAATTCTAAAAGCAGGCGTGATCGATACCATCCAGAAGCCGTACGACTTCAACGAACTGCTGGAAAAAATTCACGCCATCATCGGCAAGGCGCAGAGCGAAGACACCCATCCGCAACTTTTCTGACGCGCGCGAAAGCGCGCGGACTTATCGGCCTAACGAGTGACTAACGAGCGCTGATTTCCGCCGACGGTTTGCGATTCTGCGCCACCGGCAACGTGCTTTTCAGCCGGTTCATGACGAAGGTGTTGTTGTCGCCATACTTGGCCCACGGACCTGCCGGGACGTCTTTGAAGTCGACGAATTTCCAATCGGTCACATCGGTTGTTTGCAGTCCGAGATAATCGCGCACGGCCGGCGAAACATCGAGGCCCGCGCCCTGATTCAGATTCGGTTTGGGACGCTCGTTCCCGAAGACGTATTGCCAATGATCGGTGCGAAAAGGACCTGCGTCTTCCCATTGCGCATAGACCGTTCGATTGCCTTTGCGGATGGCTAACCAGCGGCCTTTGCAAGTGGAAACGCCTGGTCCCTGATACGCTTCCTTAAACCACGGCACGACGCGCGGCGCTTCCGGCCGATGGCCTTCGCGAGCCTTGTCGTTGTAGGGGAGTGCGCAATAAAACGGATTTTGCCGCGGCGTGAAATTCGCCGGAATCATATCGCGCCGATGCGCCGGATCGGGATCATCGTAGCCGCCGTAACTTTGCGTCCAATCCGTGTCCCAGGAACTGGAACGATTCGGCACTGGATTGTTTCCGCTCGGCTTTTCGCCAATCCAGAAAACGGTCGTGACGATGTTGGGCTTCCACGAAAATTGATGCACAGCCGCCGGCGCATCCGCCCATGTTTTCGTGCTCGGAGCAAAAACAAGCGGACCGGGAACGCGGTTATCCGCGGCCAACGAAAATTGCGCCGCGGCTGATAATAAAATCGCGGTCAGGATAGCGGCTGGATAAGGAAGGAGTTTCATCGAAGACGGAGTCCAGCGAGCGGCCGGAAGTTCTGCTCCTAATTCGGATTTCGGCGCCAATTCGCGTGCTCTCAGTGGAGCTGCGATATCGGTGCGC
>CAXSCV010000009.1:19757-28081 GCA_964235895.1 uncultured Chthoniobacterales bacterium | reverse complement strand
GCTTCTTGGCGGCGGCCGCGTTGAGCCCGACCTGGTCCAGGCTCGCGTCGACCCACTGCGCCTGATCCCGGAGCGCGTTGAATGATCTTCCGCAATGGGCCAGAAATCGCGCGAAAGTCAATGACCGGTCGCCATTTTTCCTCGAGGTCGCCGGTCGCGAAGGCTCGCAATTTGCTTGATAACCGCCGTCCGATTTCCTCGATGAACACCATTCTTGCCAGAGCGCCACGCGTCGCGAAAACAGTTCGGACGCGGCCGGATTGGCTGGCCGGCCTCGCCTTCGGTTTGCTTTGGCTGGAAGTAATCGGCCGGCTGCGACTCGAGTGGTCGATCAATCCGCAATACGGCTACGGCTGGACGGTGCCATTCCTGGCGGCTTTTCTTTTTTGGCGGCGCGCGCAACGCGCTCCCCTGGCCTCCGAACCGATTGCCCTTGCCTGGCCCATCGCGCTCATCCTGGCGGCCGCACTTTTCGTTCTGCCGGTTCGCCTCATTCAGGAAGCGAATCCGGATTGGCGCATTATGAATTGGGCGATCGCGGGCGCGGCGGTCGTGGTCTCGTTAGGCGCGGTTTATCTCGCAGGCGGCGCGCGCTGGCTCCGTCATTTTGCTTTCCCGATTTTGTTTTTCCTGGTGGCCGTTCCGTGGCCGACGCAGTTCGAGCAACTCGTCATCCAAGGCCTCATGCGCGTGGTCGCTTCCATCAATGTGGAAGTCTTGAACGCCGTCGGCGTTTCCGCAGTGCAGATGGGTAACGTGATCGAAGTCGGCTCCGGTTTCGTCGGCATCGAAGAGGCGTGCACCGGCGTGCGCTCATTGCAGGCGACCCTCATGGTCTCGCTTTTTTTAGGCGAACTCTACGACTTCACCGTCGCGCGCCGTTTGATTCTTATCCTGGCCGGCGCGCTCCTCGCTTTCGGTTGCAACCTCGTTCGCACTTTCCTCCTCGTTTGGATCGGCGCCGAGCACGGAACGAACGCAATCAAAAGCTGGCACGATCCCGCTGGCCTAACGATTCTCCTCGCCTGCCTCTTCGGTCTCTGGGGCGTAAGCATGTTCATGGGCGGTGGCCGCCATCCCGCGGCCGCGTGCCTAACGAGTCTAAACACTGGTTTCCGTTTGCCGCGTGCCCTGCTCATTGGCATTTCCTGTTTAATGCTGACCGCCGAAGCGGGCACGCAGCTTTGGTACGGCATCCACGAAGCGCGCGCCGCGCGCATTCAACCCTGGAATATTTCATGGCCGCACGACGCGCAAAATTGGAAGTCCGTCGAAGTCGCCGAACAAGCGCAGGAACTTCTGCGCTATAACGAAGGCGGCGGCGGCGCGTGGTCGAGCGAGGATGGTCACGCCTGGACCATGTATTTTTTCAAATGGTTGCCCGGACGCACCGCCGGTCTCTTCATTAAAAATCATCGCCCGGATATTTGCCTGCCGGCCAGCGGGATGACTTTGCGCGGCGATGTCCACCACGAGCTGGTCACAATCAACGGCGTGAACCTGCCAATCCGCGCCTACGTATTCGAAAACGGCGCTTCGCTTCTCCACGTTTACTATTGTTACTGGGACGGCTCTGCGCCGAAGTCCGCCTCGCAAAATCAGGAAAACTGGACAGCGGCGGGGCGTCTCGCCGCGGTCCGCGATGGCAAGCGCGATGTCGGAACGCAAATGCTGGAGATCGTGGCGGCCGATTACGCGGACGAAACGGAAGCCGAGCAAGCCGTGCGCAAACAGCTCGCGCAAATCATCCATCCCGGCTGAGCAAACGCGCGCGATCAAGCTCGCCGCCTTTGTTCGCCCGGAATAGAAAAGCGTTGGTGAATCGCGACCGTTTTCTCTCCTGCGCAATCGCGCTTTTGCTCTGCGCCATCCACTCGTTAGGCCAAACCGCCAGCGCCACTCCACCAACTCTCACCGTCGCTTACTGGAACATTAAATGGTTTCCCGGCGGACGTCCGAACGCTTATGCGCGCGAAGAAAAAAAGCAGATCCGTTCCGTTCATCGCGACCTTGCGGACCTGAAAACCGATTTGCTCGCGCTTGAGGAAGTGCGCGATTTCGAAAGCGCCGCGCTCGCCGTTCAGCCGCTCCCCGGATTCAAGGTCGATGTCTGCTCGAACTTTCCGCCGCGCGAAGGCCAAACCGACACTCAACAAGTCGCCATTACCAGCCGGCTTCAGCCGATGAGCGCTTGGGCCGAATCATGGAAAGCTGGTCGCGCGATCACGCCGCCGCGCGGTTTCGCCTTCGCCGCCTATCAGCTTTCGCCGCGACAAATGTTGCTGGTTTACGCCTTGCATTTGAAAAGCAATCGCGGCGAGATCGTCGAGGACATGGCCATCCGCGAGGAATCGATCGGCCAGCTTGCCGCGCACATGAAAGAGATGGAGGCGGCCTACGGAAAACTCGGCGCCATCACCTGGTTAGTCGGGGGTGATTTCAACACCGCGCCCGACGATCCGCGCTTCAAAGGCGAGCAGACAATTTCTGCTTTAACGCGCGGCGGATTTCTGTGGGCATGGCAAAACATTCCATTAGCCGATCGCATCACTCTTCCGCCGGATAAGCGATTTCCGGCTGCGTCTTTCGATCACATCTTTTATCGCGGCGCTGTTCTGAAAAATGCCGAAGTCCTGCCGACCTCTCCCGATTCCAGCGATCACCGCGGGATCCGCGCGGAGTTCGATTTGCCAACCACTCGTTAGGCCATTCCGTAAACGTGTCCGTCCTTCCCAAATCGCGACCGTCGCCCTCGCTTGGTCATCCTGAGCCGCGCAGACGGCGCTCCGCCGCCTCAGGATGACAAGGCGCGCGCCGCCGGGAAAATACGCGCGCCCGTTTAATCCAAAAACTTCCCAGGATTTAAAGTCCCCAGCGGATCCAGCGCGTCTTTCAGCCGCCGATGCAATGCGCGCGAAACCTCGCTGGTCGCTTTCGGCCACCAGCGTTTCTTGGCCAGACCAATGCCGTGCTCGCCCGTGATTACGCCACCCCAGGCCAGCACTTGCGCGAACAGTTCATCGAGCGCCGCTTCCACTTTTTGCTGCACTTCCAAACCATCGTAGCCCGCGGCCATGATGTTCACGTGAATGTTCCCGTCACCCGCGTGTCCGAAAGCGGCCACCGGAAAGCCATGTTTTTCCTGGAGCGACTCGGCGAATTTGACCAACTCCACCAGTCGACTCCGCGGCACCACGATGTCCTCATTCAGTTTCGTTAGACCGGTGGCCCGGAGCGCGTTGCTAAACTCGCGTCGCAAAGCCCAAAGCCGTTCGCAATCTTCTTCGCGCGTCGCCACCTCGAGCGCATTGGGCGATTTCGCGGCAACCAATTCGCGCAAGTGCGCCATCTCGCTCCGGACCGTTTCGGCCTGACCATCGAGATCGACTAACAGGTGCGCGTTGCCACGCGCGACGACCGCTTCGCCGAGATCGCGCCGCGCTGCTTCCAGCGTGAAGTGATCGGCGATCTCGAGCGACGACGGAAGAAAACCGTGCGCGAAAATTTCCTGCACCGCCGCAGCCGCGGTCGACATTTTGTTGAAGGCGGCCGACAGCGTCGCGCGCGCCGGCGGGAGCGGAAGCAATTTGACCGTGATCTCCGTGACCACGCCAAGCATTCCTTCCGAACCGACGAACAGGCCTAACAAGTCAAAACCGGTTTTGTTTTTGTGCACGCGTCCACCCGTTCGAAGCACGTCGCCATTCGCCAGCACCACCTCGAGTCCGATGATGTAATTGCGCGTCACGCCATATTTCAGGCAACGCGGACCACCCGCGTTCGTGGCCACGTTCCCGCCCAGGCTGCAATCCTTCAGGCTCGCCGGATCGGGCGGATAAAATAATTTTTGCGCGCGCACCTGCGCCTGCAATTCGCCAGTGATCACGCCCGGTTCCGCGATCGCGATCGCATCGGCAAAATTGATTTCCTTGATGCGATTCATGCGCGCGAGCGAAAGCGCAATTCCGCCGCGCATCGGTACGCAACCGCCGACGTATCCGAAACCCGCGCCGCGCGCAGTCACGGGAATTTTTCGCGCGGAAGCAAAACGCAAAAGACGACTGACCTGTTCCGTTGTTTCCGCGAAGACGACCACATCCGGTTCCGCGCGCGCGAACCATTTGTCGCCGCTGTGCGCGGCGCGCGTCGCCTCATCCGCCGCGACAATCTCCGGACCGAGCAGCTCTCTTAATTCTTCCAGGAGCGACATGCGATTGCGTCGCGCCGATTCAAATCAAAAACGGAGCGTGATCCCGGCGACCAGATTATGCGTCAACGGCGTGATCTCGATCGAGCCATTCGGAATGTCGAGCTCGCCCAAATTCGCGTACGTCAGTTTGTATTCGAACATCACGCCCCAATGCCGCGTGAGATCGATATTCACGCCCGCCAATCCCTGCACGCCCGGCCCGTGCAGTTGATATTCCTCGTGAAAAAGTCCGCCGACATTCGATTCCACATGCGGGATGGCGGCGCCAATTCCAAGACCGACATAGGGTTGCAAACAGGCCGGAAAACCCGGGCCGCGTTGCGCGGGAAAGAAGCGATAAACGACATCGGCCAATGCGTAATTCAAACCGTGCGAAAGACTGAATTGCTCGACCGTATTGTCGATCCGTTCGTTGTCATCGACGCCCACGCCATTGCGTTGACCAGTCACGTGCACCGTGTCGCCGGTCTGCGAGTAAAGTTTGATATGGAAAAATTCCGCGCCGAAACCCCAATGGGAATTTTCATCCTGAAACCAAAGCGCGCGCGCTCCGTAAAACGGCGGCGTCTCAAAATCACGTCCCTCGAATGAGACATCGTGAAAAGTGAGATCGGTTCCGCCGACTTGGTGGAGGTCGAGATCGTTATCCGGCGTCAGCGCGACGCCGGTGAAAATGGAGATGTCGAACTCCGCGTGCGCAGAGCCGGCCATGAGAAAAACAGCGAGCGCGCTCACCACGAAGAAGGCGCGTCTGAGAGTTTGCGAGAGAGAAAAATTCATAGAGAAAGGAAGCAGAAGAGTTGCACGTCAATCGCCTGCAAACCAGTAAATGGATTGCGCAGAAGACAAATCACATCCCCATGATTTGATAGCCGCCGTCCACGTAGATGACCTGGCCGGTGATGGCCGCCGCGCCCTCGCTCGCCAGAAAAACTCCAGTCGCGCCGAGTTCCGCCGGATCACAACTGCGCTTCAACGGCGCGTGTTCCTGATAATGTTTCAGCATTGAGCTAAAACCGGAAATCCCGCGCGCGGCCAAGGTATTGACCGCGCCGGCGGAGATGCAATTCACGCGGATTTTCTTCGGGCCGAGATCGTAGGCCAGATAGCGCGTCGAGGCCTCGAGACTCGCTTTGGCCACGCCCATGACGTTGTAATGCGGCACCACTTTTTCGGCGCCGTAATAAGTCATCGCCACGACGCTGCCACCATTCGTCATGAGCGGGGACGCCTCGCGCGCGAGCGCGACTAACGAGTAAGCGCTGATGTCATGCGCCATCCGAAAAGCCTCGCGCGTGGTGCTGACGAAATCTCCTTCGAGCGCTTCCTTCGGCGCGAACGCGACCGAATGCAGCATGAGATCGAGGCGATCCGTTTGCCCTTTCACTTTTTGAAAAAAACTCGCGATCTCTTCGTCCTTCGACACATCGCAAGGCTGCAGAAAAGTATCTTCGCCAAACTCCGCCACCAGCTCTTCCACGTTCTCGCGAATCCGTTCGCCCTGGTAATTGAAAAACAACTTCGCGCCGGCCGCCGCCCACGCTTTCGCGATTGCCCATGCAATGCTCCGCTTGTTCGCGACGCCGAAAACAACGCCGATTTTTCCCGCGAGAATTTGTTCCGCCATAGCGGCTCATGATACGCAGCTTCGACAGCTCGCCAATCGCGCGAAATTTCCGGATTCCGGGAATCCGCTCTCGCTCCACAGGCGAAATACCGAGATGACGAATGTTGCGAGCCGCACGGCCGATGAGCGATCGGTCGTCATCGTAGGCGCTGGGCCGGGCGGTTTGGCCGCGGCCATTTTGCTCGCGAGCGCGGGAATGCGCGTGCGGATTCTTGAGCGATTGCCGCTGGTCGGCGGCCGCACTTCCACCATCGAAGCCGACGGTTTTCGCTTCGATCTCGGCCCGACCTTTTTTCTTTATCCGCGCATCCTCGATGAAATCTTCCGCGCGGCCGGAACGACGCTCGAGCGCGAGGTAGCACTCGTTAGGCTGGACCCGCAATATCGCCTGCTCTTCGGCGCCGGCGGCTCGCTCGATTGCACGCCGAACGTGGCGGAGATGGAACGGCAAATCTCCGCGCTCTCACCCGCCGACGCCGGCGGCTTCGAAAATTTCATGCGCGAAAATCGCCGGAAGCTCGCGCTCATGCAGCCTTGCCTGGAAAGCGCCTTCCACAGTTGGCGCGATCTTCTGAATCCGCAGTTGCTGAAATTTCTCCCCGCCCTGCAACCGCATCGTTCGCTCGATGCCTACTTGCGACGCTTCTTTTCGGACGAGCGCGCGCGGCTCGCCTTTTCCTTTCAATCCAAATACCTCGGCATGTCGCCCTTTCGTTGCCCGAGTTTGTTTTCGATTCTTTCCTTCCTCGAATATGAATACGGCGTCTTCCATCCCATCGGCGGATGCGGCGCGATCACCGCCGCGATGGCGCGCGTGGCCGAGCGGCTCGGAGTGGAAATTCATCTCGATGAACCGGTCGAAGAATTGCTTCTGGAAAATAAGCGCGCCGTCGGCGTGCGCACGCCTCGCGGAAATTATCACGCCGATGCCGTGATCGTGAACGCCGATTTCGCGCGCGCCATGTCGCGTTTCGTGCCTAACGAGTCCAGGCGTCGCTGGACCGAGCAGAAAATGGCGCGCAAGAAATTTTCCTGTTCGACTTTCATGCTCTATCTCGGCCTCGAAGGCCGCTACGATTTGCCGCACCACAACATCTATATCGCGCGCGATTACGAGCGAAATCTCGACGAGATCGAGCACCAGCATCGGCTCTCGCGCGACCCGTCATTTTACGTGCAAAACGCCTCCGTCACCGACCCGACGCTCGCGCCTAACGAGTTGAGTACGCTTTACCTCCTCGCGCCAGTTACGCATCAGCATCCGAATGTCGATTGGCGGCGCGAGAAGGAAAAATTCCGCGCGCTCATGTTGCGGCAAATCGAGAAAGCCGGCTTCGAAAATGTGGAGCCGCGCATTCGTTTCGAGCGCATGATCACGCCGCTGGAATGGGACGAGCAATACGAGATTCATCTCGGCGCGACCTTCAATCTTTCGCACTCGTTAGGCCAGTTGCTCCATCTCCGGCCGCGCAATCGCTTCGAAGATATTCCCGGCGTTTACCTGGTCGGCGGCGGCACGCATCCGGGCAGCGGCTTGCCGGTGATTTTTGAATCGGCGCGCATTACCGCGCGTTTGCTCTGCGAAGATTTTGGCTGCGAACTCCCGGCCGCGCGCGAAAATTTCACATCGTTACCTGCTCGCGAATCGGGGGCGTTGCGATGATCGCGGTTCTTGAGCGCGACACGTCTGATGTGCGCGCTGCCATCGCCGTCAGCCGGGCCGCGCAACTTTCCTGGGCGCTGCGTTCGCCCCGCGAACGCGCCAAAATTATCGGCGCGCTCCGACCATTGCTCGCGCGGCACGCCGATGAATTCGCACGCGCGATCGCCGAGATAGGTCAGCGTCCAGTCGCGGAGAAAGTGGTTTCGGAAGTGTTGCCGTTGCTCGAAGCCTGCCGCTTCCTCGAAAAAAACGCCGCGCGCATTTTGCGACCGAAACGTTTCGCGCGCGCCGGTCGTCCGCTCTGGTTGCACGGCAACACTTTCGAAGTGCAGCGCAGACCTTTCGGCGTCGTGCTCATCGTCGGGCCGTCGAATTATCCTTTCTTCATTCCGCTCGTGCAGGCTTTGCAGGCGCTCGCCGCCGGCAACGCGGTCGCGCTCAAACCCGCGAAAGGAACTGCGCATCTGCTCACGCTTTTTCTCACGCGCGTCATCGGCGCGTCGGAAATTCCGCGCGAGTTGATTCAGATTTTGCCGGAGGAAATCGAAGCGGCCCGCGAAGCTGTGCGCTGCGGAATCGACAAGGCCATCTTCACCGGCTCGTCGGAAAACGGGCGCGATTTTTTGCGCCATCTGGCCGCGCAAAATGTTCCGAGCGTCATGGAACTTTCCGGCGCCGACTCCGTCTTTGTGCGCGCGGACGCCGACCTCGCACTGGCCGCGCGGGCCATCGCTTTTGGCCTGCGACTGAACCGCGGCAACACTTGCATGGCGCCGCACGCCATCATCGCCCACCAGACGATCGTGGCAACGACCCTGATCGAC
>CAXSCV010000009.1:0-19747 GCA_964235895.1 uncultured Chthoniobacterales bacterium | reverse complement strand
GATCGCACACGCGCCTGAAGCTCGCGGAAGTCGAATGGCTTCACCAGATAATCGTCCGCGCCGAGATCGAGCGTGTCGATCCGATCGTCTATCTCGGCGCGCGCCGACAGGATGAGGACCGGGATGTCGCCGCGCCGCTCGCGCAGGCTTTGCGCGAGCTCGGACTGCCCGCGAATGAAATGATTTCCGTCCGCAACGATGAGCATGCGCTCGAAATCGCCGCGCTCGATTCTCATGGCCTGGGCGCTTCGATTTTCTCGCGCGACGAACAAGCTGCGCGCCGCCTGGCCGATCGCCTAACGACTGGTTTCGTCACGATCAACGACGTGATCGTGCCGACGGCCGATCCGCGATTTCCCTTCGCGGCCACGCGCGGGAGCGGCTTCGGCGTGACGCGCGGCGCGGAAGGTTTGCTCGAGATGACTTACCCGCAAACGATCGCTCTGCGCCGCGCGCGTTTTCGTCCGCATCTCGACCCGCCGCAGGCAAGCGACGCGGAGCTCTTTGCTGCATTCGTTTCTTTCACGCATGGTCGCGGCCTTAAATCGCGCCTGCGCGCGCTCGGCAAAATGTTGCAACTCGGCCGGCAACGCAGCCGATGAAAACAGTCGGCGTTATCGGCGGCGGATTGGGCGGACTCGCTTCCGCCTGCACCCTGGCAGCGCGCGGATATTCCGTCGTTCTTTTTGAAAAAAATCACTGGTTAGGCGGGAAAGCCGCGGTCTTGGAGCAGGACGGTTTTCGCTTCGACATGGGACCGACCATTCTGACCGTTCCTTCCGTCTTGAAACGCATCTTCGCCGAAGCCGGACGCTCGCTGGTCGAGGCGCTTCCACTCGTTAGGCTGGATCCGCAGTGGCGTTGCTTTTTCGAAGACGGCGCCACCCTCGATCTCGTCTCCGATTTGGACACGATGCAGGACTCGTTAGGCATATTCGCCAACCGACGAAACGCCGAGGGCTACGCGCGTTTCATCGAGCATTCCCGGCGATTGCATCGCATCTCCGAGAATTGGTTTTTCTGGCGGCCGATCGGCGGACTGCGCGACATGTTCGACGCGCGCAACATGGTCCA
This sequence comes from uncultured Chthoniobacterales bacterium, assembly GCA_964235895.1. Lineage (GTDB taxonomy): Bacteria > Verrucomicrobiota > Verrucomicrobiia > Chthoniobacterales > UBA10450 > JACCTI01. The sequence continues at coordinate 18,673 of CAXSCV010000009.1, read as the reverse complement.
GGCCGGCACCCTGGCCGACGTGCTCGCGATGCGGATGGGTCGGAGCGTGGCCAGCACGGTGCGCTCGTTTGTGCCCGATGCGCGCGTCGCGCAAATGGTCGATCACTTCACGCAATACGTCGGGTCCGCGCCCGATCGCTCACCCGCGGTCCTTTGCGGGATCGCGCACATGCAGACGAACGAAGGCATCTGGTATCCGCGCGGCGGGACGGCGGCGATTCCGCGCGCGCTCGAAAAATTAGCCACGGAACTTGGAGTCGAATTCCGCCTCGGCGCGGATGTGCGCCGGATCACTTTTACCAATGGCGCGGTCACCGGCTTGGAATTAGCCAATGGGGAAACACAGAAGTTCGACGCGGTCGTTTCGAATTGCGACACGGTGCGCACGCATCGCGAATTGCTTGGAGGCGTGGAAAAATTCGAGCGTCGCCGCCGCTACGAACCGGCCTGTTCCGGCGTCGTCCTCTACCTTGGCCTAACGAGACGTCCGCCGCAGTTGTTGCATCACAACTTTGTCTTCTCGCGCGATCCACACGAGGAGTTCGACTTCATTTACCGCAAAGGCGAACCCGCACCCGATCCGACCTGTTACGTTTGCGCACCGGCCTCGAGCGATCCGAGCGTCGCGCCTCCGGGCGGCGAAGCGCTCTACGTCCTCGTGCATACGCCCTATTTGCGACCGCATCACGATTGGAAAAAAATGCTGCCGTCGTATCGGAAAACGATTTTGGAAAAACTACGGCGCACTGCCGGTCTTGAACTCGACATCGCAACGGAAAGCGCGCTCACTCCGCAGGATATTCACGAGCGCTACCGCGTTTTGAACGGCGCGATCTATGGCCTAACGAGTCATGGAAAATGGACGGGCGCATTTAAGCCGAGTAATCGCAGCCGCGATCTTCGGGGCCTCTACTTTGCCGGCGGCGCAGCCCATCCCGGCCCGGGCATGCCGATGGTTTTGATGTCCGGCTGGATCGCCGCCGACGCGCTCGATTCTGATTTTTCCGAGAGTAAGGAGACGCGCAGTCAATTGCCCAGGCCATAAAATGAGCGCGATCTTTTCTGGGGAGCGCACGCTTCCAGCGGGCCGGCGATGGCATTTTGCCATCGCGAACTTTTCAACGAACGCAACTTCGCGAGAAACGCGACCACGGAGGGAAAAGTTCGTTTTCGCAGAATGCGAAAACCAGCACGCTGAAAGCGTGCGCTCCCCAGGCTCGAAATCCCACGCGTGAAAATTTCGCAGTTTCAGAAAACCGATTTTGCTTGTCGCGGAGTTGCGACGCTGCGCGATCATTCTGCACCGCGCATCTCGAAGCCGCTCCTGCGCTTCTTCGCGAAATATTCGCGCGCGTATCTCCGCCGGCATTTCCATTCCGTCCGTTTGTTGGCGAACAGCGCGCCGTCGGTCAGCAATGATCTGCCGCTGGTCGTCTACCTCAATCACTCCTCGTGGTGGGATCCATTGATTTGTCTCCTCCTCGCGCAAAAATATTTTTCCGCGCGCGATTCCTTCGGCCCGATCGATGCCGGCGCCTTGCAACGTTATCAATTCTTCCGCCGCCTCGGATTCTTTGGCGTGACCATGGGAACACGCGCGGGCGCGAGAGATTTTTGGGAAACGGCCGGGGCGATTCTTCGCTCGGAGCAGAGCGCGTTGTGGATCACGCCGCAGGGACGGTTTGCGGATTTTCATGCGCGACCGGTCCGATTCAAACGCGGGCTCAGCCATCTCACCCGGCGCGTACCGCGCGCGGCTTTCCTGCCGCTGGCGGTGCAATATGTGCACTGGGAAGAGCGCCTGCCGGAAGTGCTGCTCGCATTCGGCGAACCGATCGTTTTCGAGTCGACGCAGTCTTTGCCAATTCCCGAGACCTCCCGGCTTCTGGAATCCGCGCTGGAAAGTGTGCAGGACCATCTCGCAGCCGCTTCAGAACGGCGCCAGCCTAACGAGTGGTGCGGCATTCTGCATGGGGCCGCGGGCACAAATTTTTTCTATGACGCCTGGCGTCGGACGCGCGCGCGACTGCGTGGCGAACCATTCAACTCCGCGCATTCGCAACCGTGACCACGGTCCTGATCGCGATGCTGGTTTTCGCCGCCGGGTCGGCGATTTTGTTTCTGCGAAATCTGCGCGTCTTTCAGCCGCCGACGCTGCGCGATGATTTGGCCGGGGACGTTTCGATTCTGATCCCGGCGCGCAATGAAGAGCGAAACATTCAAGCGGCAATCGAGGCCGCCTTGTCGAACACAGGCGCGGAAGTGCTGGTGCTCGACGACGCTTCCACTGATGGCACGCGCGAGGTGGTCGCGCTCGAAGCGCGGGTTCGTTTACTGCGCGGCCGGCCGTTGCCTAACGAGTGGTGCGGAAAAAACTGGGCCTGCGCGCAATTAGCGGAAGCCGCGACGCGTCCGCTTCTTTTGTTTGTCGATGCGGATGTGCGCCTTGCGCCGCGGGCCGCTGCGAGCATGGCGCATTGGATGCGCGAGAACGGCGCGCAGCTCGCGAGCGGCGTGCCGCGTCAGGAATTCGGCGGTTTCATGGACCGGCTTTTGATTCCGCTCATTCATTTTGTGCTGCTTGGATTTCTTCCGCTGCGAAGGATGCGCGCATCGCGGCATCCGGCGTATGCGACGGGCTGCGGTCAGCTCGTGCTGGTGGACGCCGAAGCATATCGGAAGAGCGGCGGTCACGCGGCAATCCGAGATCGACTCCATGACGGTCTCGCTCTGCCGAAAGCATTTCGCGAGGCGGGATTTCGCACGGATCTCTTCGACGCCACGCCGCTCGCGACTTGTCGGATGTATCGGAACAACCTGGAAACGTGGCGAGGCTTTTCCAAAAACGGGCACGAAGGTCTCGGCGCGCCCGCGCGCATTTTGCCGGCAACGTTGCTCTTGTTAGGCGGACAGGTTTTACCTTTTGTTTTGTTGTTTAGCGGGAGAGCGTTTTGGACGTTGCCCGCGATAGGATTTGTTTGGCTGATGCGACTGGTGGCGGCGCGGCGCTTTCATCAGCCGATGGAGTCGGCGCTCTTCCATCCGGTGGCGATTGTGGTGCTGCTTGCGATCCAATGGATCGCGTTGATTCGATTCGTCAGCGGAATTCCTGCACGTTGGAAGGGACGGGAGTATCAAGCTTCAGGTGGCCGGCCTGTCGCATCCGGCAGCTTATCGGATGCTTCGCGCGCGAGCCGTCCGCACGAGGTTTAAGTCAAGCATCGTCGCCCTCTTTTCGAATACCACTCGTTAGGCATGCACAATAGTGTTTTCGGCAGGCTGCCGAAAACTGCAGGCTGGCAGCCTGCGCTCCCCAGAAATTGTGAATGACGCGCGCGTGCTTTTTTAGCAGGCGATGGCGTGGCGATGACAAACGCCGCTTAGGAGATTCCAAAGCGCATTTAGAATGCGATCGACATTCGCTTTCACCGACGAGGCGTTTTCTTCGGTGACGTGTTGCGCCAACATCTCGCGCTCGGCCGCGGCGTGCTCGCGATCCGCTTCGATGTGGACCCGAAAATATTCGTAGCTCTTCGGATCATCGAAGCCGTAATGCTTTTTCAATCCATCGATTTTCGATTCCGAGACGCTGGGGATTTGGCTCTCGTAGGCATAGAGCGCGCCGAGGCCGTCGGCGGTCGAGCCATTCGCGCAAACGGAACGGAAGGTCTCGATCAACGCTGCCGTCTCCGGTTCCTTCGCGGTCGCGCGAACTTGCGCGGACGACGCGCCTAACGAGTCCGCAAATTGCAACCAAAGCTCGGGATGATTTGGCTGGCCGGCTTCTTCGTCAATCAGGTTGGAAAGGATTTGTTTGCGCGTGGGCTGATCATCGCACTTCGCATGCACGGCCGAGAGATAAGTCGGGAAGGCGGCGACGTGATGATAATATTGCCGAGCGTAATCCTGCAGCGCTTCTTTGCTTAATTCGCCGCGCGTCCAGGCGAGATAAAACGGATGGGTGAGAAGGTGTTTGGCGGCGATTAGTTGATCGATGTCGGCGAGGTGTTTGTTCATAGGGGAATTCGTAATGTTGGGCGGGAGCTTTTCGCATTTGCAGGGTCGCGGAAAGGAAATCTTTTCAGGAAAATTGAAGTGCGCACACTTCGGTCATCCTGAGCCGCGTAGACGGCGGAGGACCTCGCCGAGGGTCCTTGGTCTAACGAATCTAAAGGGGTAATGCAGGGAGCCTGTGTGAGATCCTTCGGCGCGTTTCGCCAGCCTCAGGATGACACGCGAGCGGACGGTCGCGGCGGTCACTGCGCGGTTTTCGCGAACACCGTGGAGACGAGCGAAACGCTTAGCCTTTTTGCAAGATGTGTTTGATCCCACGGATTGGGATTACCACCCAATCGGGCCGGTTATTCAATTCGTAGCCGACTTCGTAAACTGCTTTGTCCAGCAGATAGGCTTCGAGCAAAACTTGAAATTCGTCGTCGTCTTTCGGAATGAAGGAAGCGCCCGCGGTCGCCTGCAAATAACTCTGTAAGAAAACGCTGCTGGCGTGGCGATACCAGGTGTCGGCCCAGCGCTCGAGGAAGGGCGTGTCTTCACTGCGCATGGCCTGCTGCCAGAGCGCGCTGTAGGCCGCGTATTGAAACGAGCGCATCATTCCGGCGACATCGCGCAGCGCGGAACGCTTCAGTTTTCGTTCGCTCAATGCGCGCGCGGGTTCGCCTTCGAAATCGAGAATGACAAAATCTTTCCCGGTGTAGAGCGCTTGCCCGAGATGATAATCCCCATGAATCCGAATCTTCGCCGCGGCGGAGCGCTGCTCTAAAATACGCTGCTCCTGCGCGAGAATTTGCTCTTCCTGCGCGAGCACTTCCTGCGCTTCATCGCGAAAAGCGGCGGGAAGATTCGGCAATTTTTTTTCCAACAAGTCGAAGTTCCGCCGCAGCGAACCGCGCATCGACTGGAAGACGGAACGTTGCGCGAGCGCGTTGAAAGGCTCAGGCGCGAAGGCGCGATCGTCCGGGTCCGAAGCGAGCGCGAGATGCAGTTCGCCGGTGCGTTGACCGAGCAGCCGGGCTTTCTGGGTGTAAACGCCGCCGATTAATTCGTCGAGCAATGCGCCCGTCGGAATGGTCGTATCGAGCAGGTCGGCTTTGCGGCCGAGCACGCGCTCGTAATAGCGGCCGACCGCGTCGAGCGTGAGCGCCCAGGCGTCGCCCTCGTTAGGCGCGGCTTGTTGCAAAAGACAAACCACGGTTGGCTCACCTTTCGCGCGCCGATATTCGAGCGCGCCGGCAAACGCAGGCACGTGCGGAAATTTTTGCCGCTCGGTCAGGAACGAAGTCACTTCCACGTCGGGATTCACTCCGTCCTCGAGTTTGCGATAGAGCTTCAGGAAAAATTTGTTTTCGAAAAGCATCGAGGAGTTGCTCTGTTCCGCGGCCAATACTTGCGAAGATGGAACAATCGTTTCATTCGCCAGCGCGGAGCCGGGCAGGCCAATCAGCTCGCCGGATTTTCCCTTCCAATGCGAACGTTGCATGATCGAGCGGAAAAGATTTTCGCGAAAGGCCGCGTCCCAAATCGCATCGTGCAAGACCGCTTCTTCACCGCCGGAAAGCCGGGCGATAACGGCTTGCGGCGCGCTTTGCGCGAGGGCGCGCGCGGTTTCGCCGAGGGCGATTTGCACCGGCAGCGCGTACGTTTCCGGATTGCCGTCGATGTAGGTAATCTCAAGAAACCAAAACTCCGCGCCGGTTTCGCCTAACGAGACTCGCTCGGCGATGCGCAGTTCGCGAATGACGCGCGCCTTCGCGCCGAACCATCGGCAACGCCTGACGAAATCCGGCAAAATTTCGCGCTCGAAACGCGCGCGCATTCCATCGTTCAACAAAGTTGAAAGCACGGGCGCGACCTCGAGCACGGGCACGACGCGTTCCTGCAGCGCGCGCGTCGCATCCGGTTGCGGACGGAGGACGAACCAGAAATGCGCATGCGGTCCGAGCGTGATCGGGTAAAGCGTTTCTTTGATGGTGGGGAAAAAATTCTGACTAAAAACTTCCATGAGCGAACAGCCGGCGAAGCGTGAAAGATCGAGCTCGGCCACTTGCGCGAAGCGCGAGAGATTCGCGATTACGAGTATGGTTTCGCCTTCGTCTTCGCGAAGAAATGCGAGCACTTTCGAGTTGTCCGGATGGAGGAACTGAAGCGACCCGCGCGAGAAGGCTTTGAAATTTTTTCGCATCGCGATGACGCGACGCGTCCACCAAAGCAGCGACGATAGGTTCTTCTGCTGGTTTTCCACGTTGACCGCTTCGTAGTGATATTCGGGATCGATCGTGATCGGCAGATAAAGCTGTTGCGGATTCGCTTTGGAAAATCCGGCGTTGCGATCGGGACTCCACTGCATCGGGGTGCGGACGCCGTTGCGATCGCCCAAATAAAAATTGTCGCCCATGCCAATTTCGTCGCCGTAATAGAGGACGGGCGTGCCCGGCATGGAGAAGAGGAGAATGTTGAGCAACTCGACTTTGCGCCGGCTGTTCGCGAGCAAGGGCGCGAGGCGGCGGCGGATTCCGAGATTGATGCGCGCGGTCGGATCGGTCGCGTAAACGCGCCACATGTAATCACGCTCTTCGTCCGTCACCATTTCGAGAGTGAGCTCGTCGTGATTGCGCAGGAACATGGCCCACTGGCAATTTTCCGGAATGGCCGGCGTCTGCTCGAGAATGTCGATGATCGGAAACCGATCCTCCATTTGCAGCGCCATGAACATTCTCGGCATGAGCGGGAAATGGAAATTCATGTGCGACTCGTCTCCGCTTCCGAAATAAACGACGGCATCTTCCGGCCATTGATTTGCTTCCGCGAGGAGCATGCGGCCTTCGAAATTCGCGTCGATATGCGCGCGCAATTTCTTCAGGTAAACATGCGTCTCGGGAAGATTTTCGCAGCTCGTGCCGTCGCGTTCGTAGAGATAGGGCACGGCATCGAGCCGCAGTCCATCGACGCCCATTTTTAGCCAAAAATCGCAGACCGCTTCCACGCGCTCGTGCACCGCGGGATTGTCGAAATTCAAATCCGGCTGATGCGAATAGAAGCGATGCCAGTAATAGGCTTTCGCGACCGGATCCCACGACCAGTTCGAGGTTTCGAAATCCTTAAAAATAATGCGCGCGCCTTCGTACTTGTTAGGCGTGTCGCTCCAGACATAAATCTCCCGCTCAGGCGAACCGGGCGCGGCGCGGCGCGCGCCTTGGAACCATGGATTTTGATCGGAGGAATGATTGATGACCAACTCGGTGATGACACGTAGCCCGCGCTCGTGTGCCGCGGCCAGAAACGCCTGGAAATCCTGCAACGTTCCATAGTTCGGATTGACGTCGTAATAATCGGCGATGTCGTAGCCATCATCGCGTAATGGCGAAGGATAAAACGGCAGAATCCAGATCGCGGTGACGCCGAGTTCCTGCAGATAATCGAGCTTCTCGATCAGCCCGCGAAAGTCGCCGATGCCATCGCCGTTACTGTCGTGAAACGTCTTAACGTGCAGCTCGTAGATGACCGCGTCCTTGTACCAAAGCGGATCGACAGGCAGATTTCCAGAGGCGGCGCCGGACATGGGCTAACTCTTGGCGCACATTACCGCGGCGCGCAATTGCCCGCCTGTTCGCGCGCGGGCGCGCTTTAGTTTTCAACGAACGCGACCGGCCAGCAGCTCGCGCGCGGAAGTTGAAGATGAAAAAATGTGTTACCAAGGCGGACGATTTCGCTAATTAATTGAGCGAGTGAACGCCTCTGCTCTAACTGATCTGCCGGCCGACAAGACGACCTGCCTAACGAGTTGTTCTGAATGCGGCACCGCCTCGCGTGTCGAGGCCGATCTATGCCTGAGGTGTCTCCTGGAAGTGGCGTTGGAAGGCGACGATGCGGAAACAGAGACGGAAACTTTGGCCGCAGCTTTGGATGGAGTCGCTGCCACCGACTCTGAGTGGTCGATCAAGACCTACGACATTCTGGACGAAATCGGCCGCGGCGGAATGGGCGTTATTTATCGGGCGCGCGAACGTCTCTCGCGGCGGACCGTTGCCGTAAAATGCATTCTCAGTCATCACGCGGACTCGCTCGAGACGGTTGAGCGTTTCCGACGTGAAGTCGAGGCGGCCGCAAGCCTGGATCATCCAAATATTCTGCCGATCTACGAAGTTTCGACGGCCGAAGACGGCCTGCCTTTTTTCAGTATGAAACTGGCGCCGCACGGCAGCCTAACGAACGCGCGACTCAGTTTCATCAAGCAGCCGCGGGCCAGCTTGCAACTGATGGCGAAGGTTGCGCGCGCGATGCAGTACGCGCACGAACGGGGAATTCTTCATCGCGATCTGAAGCCAGGAAATATTTTGCTGAGCGAGACGAACGAGCCATTGGTCTGCGATTTTGGACTCGCAAAATGGCTCGACCGCCAGACCAATCTCACGCGTACACTGACGGTTTTTGGGACGCCCGGTTACATCGCTCCCGAACAGGCGAACGGCCCCGCCGCTCAGCTCACGACAGCGGCGGACATCTACAGCATGGGCGCGATTCTTTTCGAATTGCTGGCCGACCGGCCGCCCTTTTTGGGGGAGCATGCGTGGGCGGTTTTGAATCAAGCGCGTGAACAAACGGCGCCGCGACTCCGGAGTTTTCGGCCGGAACTCGATCGGGATCTCGATACCATTTGCGCGCGTTGCCTGGAACGCGAACCGAGCCAGCGTTATCGCAGCGCTGCGGAACTGGCCGATGAATTAGCACGCTGGCTCGATGGGCGGCCGATCGTGGCGCGGCCGATTACGCCATTCGCGCGTCTCTGGCGCTGGAGCCGGCGCAATCCCATTCTTTCCGGCTCAATCACCGCCGCAGCGGTCGCGACTGCGCTGGCAGTTGTCTATCACGTTCACGGTCAGCGCTTGGAAAAAGAACTGCGCCAGACCGCGCTCGAAAAACACTCTATGGTCGTTCTTCCGTTTCTCGATCTCGATGAGGTCCGTCCGGATTTTTCGGCCGCGGAAGTTGCCGGCGAAACTCTGCGGCATTCGCTTCAGCAAATAGGTCCGGCCAAAGTGATCGTGTTCGGCGAGAAGCTTTCTTATTGGAGCGGAACAGGAAATCCCGCAGAAGTCCGTCTGAGCGCGGCGAAAAGTCGGAGTCGCTCGGTCCTTTCGGGCACGCGCCGTCACGTGCCCGCAGGCTTTCGGTACTCGATGCAGCTCAGTAACGGAGAGACGGGCGAAATCATTCACGATTGGACTTTCGAGCTGAGCGACGGCGAGGCGTTGAAAGAAAAATTCGCGAACTCGGATGTCGGCCCCGCGATTTACCATTGGCTGGATGATGCGGAAATGGCGCACTCTTCTGCGCCGCGAGATGCGTCGGCGGATGACGAACGCGCGCGCTTGTTCATTGCGCGCGGACGGGAACTGATGAATCGACGCAATATTCCTGACATGGATCGCGCCATCGCCTGTTTCGACGGCGCCATTAAAGAAGCGCCGAGATCGATCGACGCGCGCTCTTATCTCGTCTTCGCGCTCATTGGTCGCGACTATTTGTCCGCGGACCCGAAGCTGGCTGCTCGCGCGGAACAGATCGCTCATGAAAACGTGCGGCTGGCTCCGAAGGATGCGACGGCCAACCGTGCGCTTTGCTACGTGGAAGACTCGCGCGGCAACTACTCCGCGTCCCTCGATTATGTATTTCGCTCGATTGAATACGGCGATCGGAGCGATCGAGCCTTCGGTCATCTGGTTTATATCTGGACGATGCGCGGCCGGCCGGACATCGCCCTGCGCTGGCTACAATTGACGCATCACAATTCCGAGGCCGCGCAGAATGACGCGCTCGTTGGTGATTGCTGGACGGCGCTGCTCGCTGACGAAAAAGCGCGCACTGCCTACGAATCCGCCGCGGCCCTTCAGCCCGATCAACCTGATGGGTGGAGTGGTCTTTGCCATCTCCGTTTACTTTCGAACGACGCAAGCGGCGCGCGCGAAATCTGCCAGCACGAGCTGCCAAAATTTTCGCAATCTCCGATCGCTCGGCGGACAGCCGCGATGGTTGAATTCTTCGATCGCAACTTTCCCGAAGCTGAAAAACTTTACCGCGCCCTGGATGCCGAGGATCTGATGGGCGGAAGGAAAAATGGTTTTTACGCCGCGCTCGATCACCGTTCGCCGCTCGCTCGCACTCTGATCGCCAGCGGGCAAAACGCGCAAGCTCACGAGCTGCTTCTAAGTTGTCTCGCAGCGGAAGAAAAACACCTGACCAGCGTTCCCGAAGATCCTTATTCGCGTTATCGGAAGTCCGCCGTCGAGTGCATGTTGGGCCAGGAAAAAAACGCGCTCGATGACTTGCGTTTAGCGACCGCCGCCGGGTGGATCGACTACCGCGACACCCGCCGCGACCCACGTTTCGACCGCCTCTCTCATAACCCGGAGTTCGTCCAAATTCTCGCCGACGCCGCCAGCCAAGTGGCCGCGATGGCGCGCGAGCAAAATGATTTTCACGACTAACCAGCGAAGGGAGGACGTTATGCCGCAAATCGAAGATGATTGGTTCGACGAAACGGAGTCGAAGAAACAATTGCGCCGCGAGGCCGCGAAAAAATTTCTCATCGCCACCAAAACGGACCAACAGCTGCGCGAGAAAATCACCAGCGATCCCGCGTTCGCGCGCGAGCAATTCGAGAAGCTTGGCGAGATCACTCTTCCGCCGGACGTGCAGGTTATTTGCATCGAGCCTGAGCGTCACGCCCGCGCCAAGCTCGTCGTCCTCGCGCTGCTCGATCCGACAAAGCCCACGCCACCGGAGCCCTATCGTGAAAGCTGGCTCGCGGCTTGGGATCCGTATCCTTGATTCAAAAGGAAGGAGCGGCCTCGAAAAGCGCGGCGAGAGAAAGCAGTTGTCGTTTTTGACCGCCAAGATTCCAGAAAAGCGGCGCATCAGAAGCGAGATGATTTAGATACGAATCGGGATCGTGTTTCAACGCCGCGTGGAACGTCTCCGCCACGATCTGGCTTCCGGTTCGTCCAAGGCAACCGCCATTCTCTCGCACTTCCGATTCCTTCAAAATATAGAACCAAAGCGGCGTCGCTTTCGTTAGACCGCATTCGATCAGCGCCTCGCCTTGCGGCGTAAGTTTTCCGTTACTATCACGGGTCAGTTCCATCTCGCTGAGCGGCTTTCCGCCAAATTTTTTCGCGACCGTTTGCCCGCTCGGCAGCCGCAAAGCCATCCCACGAGCGAGCGTCACTAAAGGCAAGCGGAGGACCGGCCGCGTATTTTCTTTCAGGGCCGGTGGCATGATCGCCCTATTGAAAAGTTGCAGCGTATCGAGCGGAATCTGGAACATCCCCGCGCTGATAAACGCATCGATCGGTTGCGCCGTCGTCGCGGGACCACCAGGGCTGGCGCCTTGGAAAAAGCGACCCCAATCGATTTCGAACTTTGTCGGCAACGGACCTGGCGACAGACCAACGCGCATCAGATCGGGTAGCTTCACTTCGGTCGCGTTCGAGATCAGATAAGCATCGCGCACCATGCTGTGCCCAAAACGCATCGCGGCTGCGGAAAATTCCACGGGAATAGAGAACCGATCCCATTCAATCCGCGGCTTCTGCGCGACGAAGACCTGCCGATAAACATCCGGCTGCAAAATCGTCGCGAGGTAATCCTCCACCAGCAGTCGCTGAAGTTGCCAACTCGTCTGCCGACGCGCGCGCACGAAGAGCTCATGCAAATTTTTCGTGGTTCCGCGCCATTGCTCGACAGCTACGTTGTGGAGCCTGGCGAAGACGGCCGTGATCTGCCTCAAAATCAGATTCTCGTTCGCGCGCGGGTCGGCCACCAGAGGTCGATTGTCGTCCCCCAATGCGAGATCGAAGGAGCGCCGGCGCGCGCCCCTTACCCCGATTAAAGATTCCACTTCTGCGCCCACACGGAGACGCACATCATCTTTTTCGTAGAGCGCGCTGTCTTCGTGATGAAACGGCCCGCGACCGTAAAGATGCCCGAGATCGAGACGTGGCGTCTGACGATTTAAAATCTCGTGCGGTTCCAACACCATCGCATCGCCGAGAGAAGCGCTGTCATTCGTCAGATCGTGATCGATGAATTGCCCGAAATAGGTATAACCGGCCTCGATCGCAAAATCATCAAACGGTGGGCGGCCACCGCCATCCACCATCGTATCGACTAAGCGCGCAAGATTTCCGAGACGCGTCTGCCACTCATCTTCGTTAGTCCAGCGCTTCTCCGGTGCAAACAACCGGGCGTAGTAAGTGTCGGGGCAAGTCTTGTAGGGTTTCATTGGGAGAGGGAGCACTCGATATTGCTCCCCTTCCCAAGTAAGGAATTGGCACGGGAAAGTTTCGGAATTTCTGCATCGGCGAATTAATTCGACGCGGCTTCCGTCGAATCAGGAGCCGCGAAACACTTCCGTCTTTCCAGAATCGCCGACGGCTGCGGTTATTCTTCGACCGGGCTTTGCGACCGATAATGGATAACTTGGATTTTCTCCAGAGTAACCAAGCCGCCGCCGATCATTCCTTCGAGCTCGGGCAGGAAGGCATTTATCTTTTCTTCGCTATCCGCGATCTCGATCACGATCGGCAAATCCATGGAGAGGCGAAGAATTTTCGAGGTGTGAATGGTACTGGCGGCGCCGAAACCCATCGCGCCGCGGAAGACAGTCGCGCCGGCGAGATGGCGCTCGCGCGCTAGAAGGACGATCGCTTCGTAGAGTGGCTTCTTTTGGTAACGATCGCTTTCGCCAATGAAGATGCGAAGAAGCATGGCGTCTTTAGGTATTTGCATAACGACTTAAGGTTTGTTGATCAGATAGGCCGAGAAGTAACCAAGCCAGACGGCGGCCAGGCAGAAGGTAAAAGAAGCAAAGGTATTAGCGGCGGCGCGGAACCACTCGCCGTCCTGCAAGAGCGCGAATGTCTGCAAACTAAAGGACGAGAAGGTCGTGTAACCTCCGCAGACTCCGATCATGACCAGCGCACGCCAGGTTGGACTAACGAGTAATCGTCCTTCCGGCGAAGTAAGCTCGGCGAAGATTCCAATCAGGAAGGAACCGGTCACGTTCACGACCAGAGTGCCGAGGGGAAAGGTCTCGCCATAACGTTGCGCGACCAAGCCGGAAACCCAGAACCGCGCGGCCGTTCCGATCGCCCCGCCTAAGCTAACCCAAAGATAGATAAGCATAATAAAACTCCTGCTGCGCCGTGCGCCCTACAGGAGTTATCAGCTTCGCATGCGCTCGGCGGTTCTCCCGGTTTGAAACGGAAAGGCAAACTCCATTGCCGACTGCAAAAAGTAATGATCGCCCACACGGACGCAATCGGAAAAGCGCGCAGCTAACGTTCCTTCTTAGGCAAGGTAGTTACCTTGCTGGAGATGCATTCCCATTTCCCGCCATGTTGTTTCCAAGTGTCGGTGAAGCGGCGCGAATTAGTGAATGGCCGACCGTCCGTCGTCGTGCCGGTTTCGGTCGCCGTGCCAGTTACGACTGCGACGGCCGAACCTTTATTGCGCACCGACATCCCGCGCAAATGCGCGGATTTGTAAACGTTTTTGTCCTGGCGGATCTCGCGCAAAATGCGCGCTTTGCTGGCTGATTTTCCGGTGGCCGACGTGCCTTCGAAATCGTCGGCTAACAAGTCGTCCACGGTCGCAGCGTCATGTTTCCTGATCGCGCCTTGCCATTTATTTTCCAGCGAACGAAGGGTCGCGGAGGTCGGCCAATTCGTTTCCGAGAAATCAAAAGTCGGTCGCGAGGCGCGCGGTCCCTGGTTAGGTCCGGCTGCGATTCTGCGGATGAAAGGACGGCGCGGTTCGATGGCGCGCACCGGCTTTTCTTGCAGAACTTTTCGGCGGCGCTCCACCGCGCGCGTCGGCTTCGGGGTGGCCGTGTCCCGGCGAGGAGTGGCGGAGGGATGGGCCGTAGCCGCGGGAGTTGGTTTCGGCGTCGGGGCGGAAACGGGCGCGGGGCGCGGTGTCGGTTTTGCTTTGGCTTTGGGCGTCGTACTCGGAGTTGGCGTAGGAAAAAAACTATGACCGAACGGCGCCGCCGCTCCCTGGCCCAACGCCACATCATGCGATAACAGCAGCCCGATGATGGCAGCGAACAATGTTGAGATTTTTCTCACGCGGCGTCGGCGAAAAGGACGTTTTCTGCGGCAGAGTAATGCGCACACTTTCCCGGTCAATACGTTTTCAGGCGATCGGCAAATGAAGCGGAATGCCAAATTTTTCCGCCCGCGAAACGAAGCATCCTTCAGCGCAAAATTGGTGTTGGACGTACTGCGGCGCGCGCACTAAATCAGCGATGCCTCCCATGTTTCAGCCTCGCGTTCAGCGTTATTTTCTTAATTCGTTAGGCCAAATCGGCCGCGATTGCGCGCGCTTGGGGACCGCGATAATTCGATCGCAGACGATCTAATGGATTCGACCGAGACAGACGGCCATCCGGCCGAATTAGAGACGCCACCCGCGCCGCGTCTGCCCGCGACTGCGCCGGAGCTGGCGCCGGGCGCTCCGACTGATCTGGAATTGATGCTCGGCATCCAGGAGGAAGATCCCGAAGCGCTCTCGCAACTCTACGATCGCTACAACGGCATCCTAAAAGCGCTCATCCTGCGGGTCGTGCACAACGAAGCGGAAGCGGACGATTTGTTGCAGGAGATCTTCATGGAAATCTGGAACCAGGCGAAAAATTTCTCCGCGCAAAAAGGCAAACCGCTCGGCTGGATGGTAACTCTGGCGCGACGGCGGGCGATCGATGGCCTGCGGAAAAAACAGGCCTACGCGCGCGCCGGCGAACGCCTGCAAAGCGAGACGGAGCAGCAACCGGATGCGTGGGTGCACAATTCCACCGAGGAAGAAATTACCTTCGCGGATACGCGCGTGCTCGTCCGTCGCGTGATCAACACCCTCCCGCCCGCGCAACAGGAAGCGATAAATCTCGCATTTTTTCGCGGCATGAGTCAGCGCGAAATCGCCGCAAAAACGAATACACCGTTAGGCACGGTTAAGACACGGCTCGAATTGGGCCTGAAAAAAATCTACGACGGCCTGAAAGAATTGCGCGATGAACTATGAGGAATTCCAGAACCGCGCGCGGCTTTACGTCATCGGCGCGCTGGAGGCGGACGAGACGGAAGAGTTCGAGCGCGCGCGCAAAGAGTTCGGCCTCGAGGCCGAGGAGTTCATCGCCGAGTGCTATAATTTGCATGAAGCATTCGCCTTGAGTTTGCAGCCGGAAAAATCCTCCGATGCTCTGAAGGATCGCTTGATGTCGATGGTCCGAAATCGGCAAACGAAGTAAGCGCGCCCGCCACAGCGCGCGCTCTTTAATGCTGCATTCCGCGCAGAATAAACTCCTGAAGAAAGCCGTAGAAGTTCACCTGAAACAAACTCAGGTCGCGCCGCGAACCGATCGGCGAACGATAGTGATCGCCTAATTCTTCCTCGGTGAAAGCGAACTTCGAAGCGATGGCCAGCCGCGCCTGATTCAACGCGCTCAGCCACGCGTCCGCGTTTTTCGTCGGAATACGCAGCGTGCAATTTGCGATCGATTTTTTGTTGCAATTCAAATCCGCGAGATCGGCTGCGACAGTCTCGGTGGCGGTCTGGAAAAGCCGCCGCAATTCCGGTTCGACGTAAAGTTTCCATTCCGCGACCAGTTCTTTTTCGCTCGCCGCCGCGGGCGGGCTGAAAAAACGGCTTTCCGCCGCTTCCACACCGTCACACTTCGTGCTCTCGGGAATTTGTCGCAGGAGTTCGGCTAGGAAGGGATCGAGTTCTGAAACCTCGATTGCGTCGCCCTCGTGCCGGATCTCCATCAGCTTATGCGTTCGATGGTGGCGAGCAGAAGATAACCGTGCAACTGCTGCACGTATAGTTCGGCGCGTTCGCGCAATCCGCTCCAGACGACCGAGCGACCTTCGCGGTGCACTTCGAGCATGTGTTTCTCCGCTTTCTCGCGCGGGAAACCGAGGACCTTTTGGAAAACCATCGTCACGTAGGACATCAAATTCACCGGATCGTTGTGCACCACAACCTGCCACGGCACGTCGACGGCTTGTTGCTCGCGCGCTTCCTTTTCGATCACCGGACGTTCGGTTGTCGTAGCCATCGCGACAAAATCCGGTGCTGCAATTTGCCCGCGGAATCGCGCCGCTTTGTTTGCGCGAACAGACCGCGATCCGGACGGCAAACTCATGGGAAAAAGCGTAACATACGATGCGGTCAGTTCAAACCTGACGCCTCGACGATTCGCTTTTGCGCGCGTTCCATCAGACGCGCGTCGCTCGCATTTCTGTCGTCGAATCCATGCAAATGGAGAAGACCGTGCACGATGTAGAGACGAATTTCCGCGTGCGTCGTAGTCGCGAATCGCCGCGCATTTCGTTGTGCGGTTTCGACGCTGACGAAAATGTCGCCGTCCTGAAAAGTGATGACGTCGGTCGCACCCGGCTCATTTAAAAATCTGCGATGCACCGCGGCCATTCGACGATCGGAAACGAGCACGACGGTGATATTTTCGAGCGCAATTAGAACGCTGCCCACGCGCGCTTTCAGCCGCACCACGTGCGCGAAAGCGCGCGCAGAAAATTCGTCCAACTCGCGCACATTCACCCGCAACTTTCGTTGCAAATTCAAAACCGAAATGGAAGCGCGCGCGCTCACGATACGGAATGCGCGTGCCTCAGCGACGCGGATTCATGGCGTTCTTCATCAAGCGTTTTCAATTCATGATAAAGCTCGGCCAGGCGCGGCATGGGGGCGCCGGCGGCACGGGCGCGGCGCAACGGCTCGCCCCAGATCGCCTCGATTTCGAGCGGCCGGCCATTCTGAAAATCAATCAGCGTCGAGGGTTTATAAGCGCCGAGTGATTGCGTCAGTTTCATCTGCTGCAGCGCGAGCGCAGTCGGCAATGCGTAACCGCAAAGATTCGCGCCGGCGATCACTTCGTCCATCAGGGCGAGCGCTTTCAGCCGCAGATTTTCGTCGGCTAGAATCGCGCCGGTATCGATTCCGCCGGCCGCGATCGACAAACCGTTAAAGGGAATATTCCAGACCAATTTTCGCCAGCGCTCGAAGGCCAAATTCTGCGCAACCGTGCAGACGACGCCGGAGCGTTTGAACTCCCAGGAAATATCGTGCGTGCGCGCCAGCGGATAGCTGCCGAACTCCGCGAGAATGACGCGGCCGACATCGTAATGCTCGATCACGCCGGGCGAAATTCGATTGAGACAAACGAAGCAAAGCCCGCCGATGACGCGCTCCGCGCCGAAATTTTGCGCAAGGAATTCTTCGTTACCGAGTCCGTTCTGCAAAGTGAGGAGCATCGTCCGCTCGTGCAGCAAAGGCGGAAGCAGCGAGAGCAATTCCGGATTCGCAGTCGTCTTGAGCGCGATCAAAACCAAATCGCACCGCCCGATTTCTTCCGTCGAAGCATGCGCGTTCACCTTGGCCAGATGGATGTTTTCCTGCTTCCCGCGAATACGAATTCCGGAGCGCCGCACTGCGCGCAGATCGCTGCGCATCAGAAAATGCACATCGCGCCCGAAGTTCGCTAATTTCGCGCCGTAGTAGCCGCCGACCGCGCCCGCGCCGACGACTGCGATGCGAAAGTTCGGCAAGACGTAACGTGTTCTCACCGCCGAAATTTCAAGACTCGTTAGGCGGGCGGCCGCAACTCAGACTGAAAGCTGCGCGTAATCAGGCGTGCGCCTTTATTGAAGGTGAAATAGGCCCAGCCCCATTGCAGCAAAACGGCGATGCGATTCCGAAAACCGACCAGGAAAACCACGTGAATAAAGAGCCAGGCCAGCCAGGCGGGGAAGCCGCTGAAGTGAACGAAATTCAAATCGGCCACCGCTTTGTTGCGACCGATCGTGGCCATGCTGCCTTTGTCCCAATACCAAAAACGTTGCGGCTTTCGGTCATCGATCATGGCCAAAACATTGCGCGCGGCGTGGCGACCTTGTTGCATCGCGACGGGCGAAACTCCCGGTAACGGCTTGCCGGTTTGGTAAGGAAAATTTGCCAGATCGCCGACGACCTGGACTTCGCGGTGATCGGGAATGGTTAGGTCGTCGTTCACCAGGACGCGGCCGGCGCGATCGAGCGGCACGCCGAGACATTTTCCTAAGCTCGAGGCGTTGTTGCCCGCGGCCCAAATCTTCACGCGACAGGGAATGAATTTGCCGTGCACTTCCAAACCTTCCTCGGTCAAATTTTCCGCATGCGCGCCGGTGATCACTTCTACGCCGAGCGCCTGCAATTGCTTGAGCGCACTGACCGACAAATCTTCCGGAAACCCGGAAATCACGCGCTTATCGCCTTCGATCAAAATGACGCGCGCGTCCGATGGATTGATGTGGCGAAAATCTTTCGCCAGCGTGTAGCGCGCGATTTCCGCGATCGCGCCCGCCATTTCCACGCCGGTCGGCCCGCCACCGATGATCGCGAAAGTCATGGCCGCTTTCCGCGCGGCGTCGTCTTCGACGCGATCCGCATATTCGAACGCGAGGAGCAACCGGCGGCGAATTTCGATGGCGTCTTCCAAGCTCTTCAAACCGGGCGCGAGTTTTTCCCATTGCTCGTTTCCGAAATAGGAATGCCGCGAGCCCGTAGCCAAAATCAGATAATCGTAAGCAATCTCGCGCGG
>CAXSCV010000008.1:27109-67166 GCA_964235895.1 uncultured Chthoniobacterales bacterium | reverse complement strand
CGGAAACAGTAACGAAGGCGGGAGATACTCGATCGCTCTGACCGGCTCGCAGTTTGTCACGGTCGTTCCGGAACCCTCAACCATCGGCCTGGCTTTTCTCGGCCTCGGCGGATTGCTCGCCGCTCGTCGTCGGCGTGTTAAAATTTAATCCTCTCCCTTTTTCATCTAAACCTCACAACCTCATGAAAAAAATATATATCTTCGCGGTTCTTTTCCTTCTCGGCTGCGGCGCCTTGCAATTGCGCGCGCAGAATACTAGGGCTTTCACTGGTAAGGCTACAGCGGCTGTCGACCTTCCGGAAAACCTTAACTTCGGTTTGCGCGAACTGGTCCAGGCTTATAATTCGGCCTTACCCGCTAGAACCTCCGCTTTAAATCATGACCAGATGCAAACCGTTCTGGCGGATTTCCCACTTGCTCGCACGGACGACCAGGATCGCCTAATCGTCGACATCTATCTGGATGGCAAAGACTCCATCGACAATGTCGTTAGTCAGCTGGAAGCCCTCGGCTGTAAAATCGAGAGCCGGGTCGATTGGTATCAAAATGGAGCGTTAGCCGTCTGGCTGCCGACGAATAAAGCCGCCGAAGCTGGCCGCTTACTCGGTGTCAAGGTTGTCAACCTTGCGCTTAAGCCGAAACACCACGTCGGCAAGGTTACTTCTCAAGGCACGTTTGTCCTTAAGACTGAAGCTCTTATTTCAACTCCCGGAGGTCTGGGCCAGGGAATTACCGTCGGCGCGCTGTCTGATAGCTACAATAAGCTGAAGACGACAGGGACCGGAAATATCCTTAATCCTATCTTCGCCGCCGACAAGGCACCGGACGACGTCGCGAGCGGCGATCTTCCCGGCGTCGGAAACCCGAATGGTTACACTACGCCGGTCAATGTAGTTAAGGACTATACGAGCAGCTCTGGCGTCGAAGACGAAGGCCGTGGCATGCTGCAGTTAATCCATGACGTGGTGCCCGCGGCGGCGCTGGCTTTCTATACCGCGGACGTTTCGGAAGTGGACTTTGCAGCGGGAATCGTGGCGTTACAACAGGCCGGCTGTAATGTTATCTGCGACGACGTAGGTTACTTTGACGAGCCTATGTTCTCGGATGGCATCGTTGGTCAGGCTATCGATCAAGTAACTGCTGCTGGAGCGATTTACTTCTCTTCCGCAGGCAACGATGACTCCTCCGGCTATGTCGGTACGTTTACTCCGGTCGCTAACAACGCGACCTCCCAAGCCTTGCTCGCTACTCAAGGGGTAACTTACTCCGGCCTAACTACGACGGAACAAGCGGCGATTACAGACTTCCACTCGTTTGGAACGAATACCGATGGGACCCCTATTCTAGTCCAGAATGTTCGCATTCCCGGCACGAGCGCGGACGCTGCGGGGCATCTTTCATTTCAATGGGATGATCCCTATCTCGCCGCTTCCGGTAACAACGTTACCACGGATTATGACATTCTGGTTTTTAGTTCGGCAGGCGCTATTCTTTCTGGGCGCAGCGGACAGACAAACAATATCACCAGCAAAGTGCCAATCGAGCTGCCCGGAACTACTTTAGCTCCCGCGACTAGCTACAAGATTGTTATGGCGCGGACTAACCGCTCCGCCAGCCTCGGCGCAGGGGCGAACCTGGCGACGCATTTGCGTTACACCGTGGATAGTAACGATACGCCTATCCGCGGCGATTTCCTGACGATGTTTACTGCGAATACCCACGGGCATAACCACGCCGCAGGTTGTCTCGGAACGGCAGCTTATCGCTATGATGCCTCGCCGGTGGTGGACGTGCATGATAGCTCCCACACGGTTTATCCGATCGTCGAGCAATTTTCCTCGAACGGTCCGGTTAGCATCTACTTTGACGCTGCAGGCAACCGCCTGGCTACCCCGGTCGTGCGTAAGCAACCCGTCCTTTCCGCGGTAAACGGAGCCAGCACCAGTTTCTTCCCGCCAGTTTCTGCGACCAGCGGAACGGCCCCGGCACCTCCCGGACCGACCAACCCGAGTCCGTACGATTTCAATGGCGATGGTTACCCGAACTTCTTCGGCACTAGTGCGGCCGCGCCTCATGCCGCTGCCGTGGCGGCTATCGTGCTCGGTGTAGCTAATGCTAACAGTATGACGTTAACTCCAGCCGATGTTCGCGCTTTGTTGACTTCGACGACGCAGAGTCCGACCGATCAGACGCCGAACTACGCGGTCGGCACCGCCGGCAATACGACGATTGTCGCCAGCGGTTACGCGCGAACGGATAACAATGCCTACACCGTCTCCTATAGTGGCGCCGCTGGCACCACCTTAAGTCAGATCACGATCGATCTCTCAACCATCGGGGTCCACTTTGACACGACTACGGCCATCCCCACGGATACCAGCACGACCGCGACTGCGACCGGAGTAGTAGTTTCGGCCTTTAACGGCACGACGACTCCTCCTGGGTTCCCCGCGCCGACCGTCGCGAGTTATACGGTTACTACTGGCAGCGGAGGCACGGCTAGCTCGTTGTTGACGATTAACTTCAACAACTTCAGCCCGGGCGCGACCTTGAAGTTCGGCATCGGTCGTCGCAACGATGGCGTCAATATCTTTGCGCAGCTATCTGAGGTGCTTGGCGGCCAGACACCGTCCAGTCCTGGAGCGCTCGTCTCTTCGACCGAAAGCGCAACCGTCACTCCCTTTACCGGGCGCTTCGTGAATACTTTCCAGCAGAAGTGGAATTACAAGACCGGCTATGGCCTGATCAGTGCGCAGGCTGCGGTGGCGCGTTTGTTAGGTCAATAAGGACACATCTCGCGAAGTTTTCAGCGGCGATCATCCTGCGAAGGGATGATCGCCGTTTCCTTTTGAACAAGGCTTTCCCGAAGCGCAAGATGACTTTACAATCTGTGCCGGCCCCATCCACATTAGGACGCCGCTTAACCAATGAAGGACAATCGCTCATTCCAGATCCGCAGTTTTCGTCGAGATGATCGCGAGAACGTCCGACGCCTTTGTTGCCAAACCGGTTTCCTTGGCGAACCGATCGATCCGGTTTACCAGGATCGCGAGTTGTTCGCGGATTTCCTCACCACCTATTATACCGATCACGAACCTGAATCGTCGTTTGTCGTGGAAGAAAACGGCGAGTTAGTCGGTTATCTGCTCGGTTCGCGCAAACCGCTGCGCAATCAGCTTTATTCCTTTTACCAAAATGTCTGCCTCTTTCTCCGCGCGCTTCTGCGCTATCCGCGCTACAACCAGCGCTCACGCCGTTTCATCCTTTGGCTTTTGATGAACGGCTGGCGCGAAGTGCCCGCCGCGCCGAGCCGCACGCCGCATTTTCACATTAATCTCCTGCCGGATGCGCGTCGCATCTCGACTACGCGAGCCCTGCTCAGCGCGTATTTCAGTTATCTCTATCGCTGCGGTGAGAAGCGTGTTTATGGGCAAATTGTGACCTTCGAAAGCCGACGCGGCGAACGCATGTTCGAGCGTTACGGCTTCCGCGTGATGAACCGGGCCGAGATCACCAAATACAAAGCCTTTTACCCCGAGTCGGTCTATCTCAGCACGGTCATTAAGAATCTCGAAACCGCCGAGCCGCTCTCGGTTTCGAATCGCTGACCGGTTTCGGCCCGTGGCGGCAGACCGTCGCGGCAGGCGAGGTTGATCAATCGCCCGCATCTGGCGCAGGCGTCCAGTGTGAGCCAGCTTATCGTCTTAAAAACCCAAGACTTTGGTAAGCGCAGGCAGAATGTGAAAACGAACGGGAACAATATCCTGGCCGCAGCCGACTGCGATCTCGCGTTCGATATCTCACGCGCCAGCTCTACGCCACTGACGCGCCGATTTACCAAATCGTTCCTGCCGGCGTGGCGTTTCCGCGTAGCGCGCATCAGGCCAGCGCAGTTATCCGCGCCGTGGCCGATGCGAACATTTCTATCACTCCACGCGGCGCCGGCAGCGGTCTAGCCGGCGGCGCCATCGGCGATGGATTGATTGTCGATTTCTCGCGCTACAATCGCGGCATCTCCGCGCTCGATCTCGACCAACGCAGCGTGCGCGTCGGCGCGGCTATGGTGCTCGATCAGTTGAACGCTTCTCAAGCCGCATGGTTTCTGTTTCGGTCCCGATGTCGCGACCAGCTCATGCGCGACCATCGGCGGCATGATCGCGAATAAATCCTCGGATGCCCGCGTGCCGATTTACGGGACCACGGCCGATCATGTCCGCTCGCTGGAAATCGTCATGGCCGACGGTCGCGTCGAAGGAATTGGCCCCGGCCACGACTCGTTAGGCGAAATTCGCGAGAGCATTCCCCGATGGATCGCGCGCGACGCGGCGGCGATCGACGAATAGCTCCCAGCCGGTTTGCAAAAACACTGGCCCGGTTACGGAATCGACCGCTTCCTGCGGCTCGTACCGGAACTAAATAACATTTTCACCGGCAGTGAAGGCACGCTCGCCGCTATCTTCTCCGCGGAACTGAAGATCGTTTCGCTTCCGCGCAAGAAAGGCCTCGTCTCATCTTTTTCGCTTCGGTCGCGGAAGCGATGCAGGCCACCGTCGAGCTGCTCGAACTCCGACCGGCCTCGATCGAGCATATCGACCGCGTTTTGTTCGATCAAACAAAAGGGCAGCTCGAATTCAAAGCTGCGCGCGACTTGCTCGAGCTCGACGAGAAACCATGCGAATCGATTCTGCTGGTCGAGTTTTACGATGACGAAGCCGCCGCGCGTTTGCACTCGTTAGGCCAGCGGCGTCTCGGATTGCGTACGACCATTTGCAAAACGAACACCGAAATCAATCTCGTCCTCGGCATGCGCAAAGCGGGCCTGACTTTGCTGACCGGCCGAAAAGGCAACGCCAAACCGGTCACCTGCGTGGAAGACAAGGCTGTGCGCCCGGAACATTTGCCCTTACGTTGCTGGTCTGCAATCGATCGTTAGGCCGCTCGATCTGGAAGTTTGTTACTACGGACACGCTGCCACCGGATTGTTACACGTCCGGCCCGTCCTCGATTTGCACGATGCGTCCGATCTCAAAACATTTCGCCAGGTCGCGGACGAAGGTGGCAGCACTCGTTAGGCAATTTAAAGGCTCGCTCGCCGGCGAACACGGCGTCGGCATCGCGCGCACTGAGTACAGGCCGGGTCAGGTGGGCGAGCGGTTGCTTGGTTTGATGCGCGAAATCAAACGAGTCTTTGACCCGGTAAACATTTTTTGACCCGGGAAAGATTCTACCCGATGGCCGGTTTCAGATCGATACGCGCCTGTGCATGGGCGCCGGTTACGAATTGAAATTGCCCTTCGAACCGACGCTCGCGTTCGCCTTTAAAGATGAATCGTTCGTAGGCAACCTCGAGCAGTGCAACGGGTGCGGCGGCTGCCGTAAAGATGCGCCGACCATGTGTCCAACCTTTCTCGCCACCGGCGAAGAATACATGTCCACGCGGGGCCGCGCCAACGCCATCCGCGCCGCGCTCGAATTGCGTACGAGCGGCGACGATCCGCTGCGAGCGCGCGAGATCGATGACGCGCTGAACAATTGTCTTTCCTGCAAAGGATGCACGACCGAGTGCCCTTCAAATGTGAACATGGCGCTGCTCAAAGCCGAGCTGCTCTACGCGCGACATCGCCGCGACGGTTTGCCTTTGCGCGAACGAATGTTGAGCGCGGTCGACTCGTTAGGCCGGCTCGGTTGCCTGGCGCCGGCGCTCGCTAACGCCGCGCTTGATTTCCGCGAAGCGGCCATTGCCGCATTACGCGCGCGAGCGTTTCGATAAATGGTTCGTGCGGCGAACAACGAACGGTGCCCACAGCCGCGGACGGGTGATTCTTTTAGGACGACACCTTTATGCGGTATCACGAGCCGCATATTGGGATCGCGGCGGTGAAGGTTTTGGAGTCGTTAGGCTTTGAGGTCCGCTTGTTGAAGGGACGCAAATGTTGCGGGCGGCCGGCGTTCAGTCAGAGAAACCTGGACGAAGCGGCGCGGCTCGGCCGGCAGAATCTGGATTTGCTTCGCGCGAACGATCCTGCGGTGCCGGTGCTCTTCTCGAGCCCTCGTGTTACTCCATGTTCGCGGAGGATTATCGCGAGTTGAAATTAGCGGGCGCAACGGAAATTGCGCGCCGATCATTTCTTTTCGAGAAATTCGTCGCGGATATTTTGGAGCGCGAACCAGAGGCACTCCGGTTTCGCGAAGCACTGGAGAACGTGGCCATCCATGCACATTGCCACGCGAAGGCGTTGCTGAAGCCGAGGTTCATAGCACAGTTGGCCCAGCGTTGGCCCGGCCGGAATGTCCAACTGCTCGAGACGGGCTGCTGCGGAATGGCGGGCGCGTTCGGCGCGCTCGTTTCGAAATACGAGCTGTCGCTGAAAGTCGCCGCGCCGCTCGTGCACCAGATCGCCGCCCAGCCTAACGAGACCACGATCGTGGCCTCTGGAACGAGTTGCCGCCATCAGATCGAGCATCTCACGCCGATGAAACCGAAACACATGGCGGAGTTGCTGGCGAACGCGCTCGCGTAGGCGCGCTCGCACCGTCTGGGGAGCGCACGCTTTCAGCGTGCTGGTCTCCGCATTCTGCGGAGACGAACTTCCTGTCCGGGAAATCGGAATGACGATTCGTTAGGCGGTATATGCATTCAAAGTTCGTTTCGGCAGAATGCCGAAACCAGCACGCTAGAAGCGTGCGCTCCCCCGCGCGGCTCTTGCCGTCCGGCCAGTTATTCTTCGCCGTCGAAGTAGTGGGTTTCTTCGCCTTTGGCGATGATGCGCTCTTCGCCTTCTTTCCGCACCGACCACTTGCCGCTGTCGGGATAATAACAGGAATCGCCGATCGGATTATTTGCGATCACGTAATAGACGAAATCTTCCTCGCCTGCGTTTGCGAGCTGATGCGCTTCGCCCGGTTTGAAGAGGAACGAATCCCCCGCGATTACTTCGGTCACGCCGCGGGCGTCACGGATTTTTCCGCGGCCGCTAACGACGAGATACAACTCCCATTGCGCACTCTCCGCGTGATACGGGCAATACGCTGCCCCCGCGGGAATGCGCGCCTGCATAAGATCGAACGGATGCCGTTTGTTGAGATCGAGCGATCCTTCTTCGCGACCGAGCGCGAGGGAAATGTTTTTGCGGCACGCATGAAACTTGCCGGTCGGCGAACGCCGTTCCTTCTCCTCGATTTCGGTCAGGTTAACTTTTTGCATGTGCTAGAACGGAATCTTCATCCCCAGATTCTTGACCAGGAACGAAAGTTGGTCGGTCACATCTTCGATTTGTTTCGAAGTCGGTTTGCCTGCGCCGTGTCCGGCGCGTGTTTCGATACGAATCAGGACCGGCGCCGGACCGGCCTGAGCAGCTTGCAGCGTCGCGGCAAACTTGAAACTGTGCCCAGGGAAAACACGATCGTCGTGATCGGCGGTCGAGATCAAAGTCGGCGGATATTTGGTGCCCGGCTTGATGTTGTGCAGTGGCGAATATTTGTAGAGCGCGGCGAATTCCTCGGGATTGTCCGACGAGCCGTAATCCGATTTCCAAGCCCAGCCGATGGTAAAATTTTGGAAACGGAGCATGTCCATCACGCCGACGCCGGGCAGCGTCGCGCCCCAAAGATCGGGGCGTTGCGTGAGGCACGCGCCGATGAGCAAGCCGCCATTGCTCCGGCCGCTGATCGCGAGCTTCGGCGTAGAAGTATATTTGTTCGCGATCAGCCATTCGCCCGCGGCGATGAAATCATCGAAGACATTTTGCTTCTGCAATTTCGTGCCCGCGAGATGCCATTCCTCACCGTACTCGCCGCCGCCGCGGATATTCGCGACCGCGTAGACGCCGCCCATTTCCAACCAGACCGCCGTCGATGGCGTGAAGCTGGGCGTGATCGAAATATCGAAACCGCCGTAGCCATAAACTATGGTCGGGTTCTCGCCATTTTTTTGCAGACCTTTCTTGTGCGTGATGAACATGGGCACGCGCGTGCCGTCTTTGCTCTGATAAAAAATTTGCTCGGTGACGAAGTCGTCCGACTTGAAATCAACTTTCGGCCGGAACAAAACCGAGCTCTCTCCGCTTTTCAGATCGTAACGAAAGACGGTCGGCGGCTCAGTGAAGCTGACGTAATTATAAAACGTCTCCGTGTCCTCGCGTTTGCCGGTGAAGCCGGTCGCGGTCCCGAGGCCAGGCAGGGAAATTTCGCCCGCGGCTTTTCCGTCGAGCTGATACAGCCTAACGAGTGAATGCGCGTCCTTCAGATAATTGGCCACGAAACGCTGGCCGACCACGCTGACGCTGTCGAGTTTTTCGTCGGTTTGCGCGACCAGTTCCTTGATCTCGTTAGGCCGCTTGGTGTCGATGGCAATGATGCGCCCGCGCGGCGCGTCGAGATTGGTGCGAAACCAGAAAACGGAGGCATCGTTCCCGAGAAAATTGTATTCCGCGTCCTGCTTGTTCAGCAATTCGACGACCGGTTTTTCATTCTCGAAAAGCGTTTTGTAGAAGACGCGATTTTTCGGATCGGTTCCCTGCGAAATATCGATGATTAAATAGGCGCCGTCGTCTGTGACAGCCGTCGAAAAAATCCAGTCCTTGTGATCCGGCCGTTCGTAAACCAAGGCGTCTTCCGACTGCGGCGTGTGCAGGCGATGGAGGTAAACCTTGTTGAAATAATTGGCCGCCTTGAGCTCCTCGCCTTTCGGTTCGTCGTAGCGGCCGTAGTAAAGTCCCGAGCCGTCGCGGTTCCAGGCCGCGTTGGAAAATTTGATCCACTTCAGTTGATCGTCGAGATCCTCGCCCGTCTCGATATCGCGGATTTTCCACTCCTGCCAATCGGAGCCGGCCACCGCTAAACCATAGGCAAGCTGCTT
The DNA here is from genome assembly GCA_964235895.1 of uncultured Chthoniobacterales bacterium. Classification (GTDB taxonomy): domain Bacteria; phylum Verrucomicrobiota; class Verrucomicrobiia; order Chthoniobacterales; family UBA10450; genus JACCTI01. Next base: position 58,309 of record CAXSCV010000008.1, on the reverse strand, counting down.
GCCATCATCCGAAACGGCCAGGCCAGAGAGCGCGGTCGTGCCATCTTTTGAAAGCGTGTTCGGATCGAGTAGAGCACGCGCGTCGCCCGGCAAATTCGGCGCGGTGTAAAGGACGCTTTGGTTTTGCAGGCCGGTGTTTTTCGAAAAGAAAAACCGGCCGCCTTCACGAAACGGCACCCCGTATTTTTCGTAATTCCAGAGCGCGGTCAGGCGCTCGTTGATGCGTTTGCGTTCGGGAATTCCGGCCAGGTAGCCGAAGGTCAATTTGTTCTCCGCCTCGATCCATTTTTTCGTTTCCGGGGAGTCCGCGTTCTCCAAGGGCCGATACGGATCCGCCACTTTCGTTCCGTGATAATCGTCCACCTGCCCGCTCTTCGGCGCGGCCGGGTAATCGAACGACTTGTTAGGCTCTTTCGCGCTCGCGAAAGAGAGCGTGGAGAGGAGGAAAACGGCCAGGACGGGAGAGCGTTTCATGGTCGTTGCCATAACTCGATTTCCCGGCGCGGGCAACGCCGCCGCCCTTGCGCGCGGATGCGCCTTGGCGAGATTGGCCGCCGCTCGATGCTCACGATCTCTCAAATCACCAAAGCGTTTGGCGGCCGCACGCTTTTCGAGGACGCGTCGCTTCAGGTCAATCGCGGCGATCGCATCGGTTTAGTCGGACCGAATGGCGCGGGCAAGTCGACCTTGTTCTCTTTAATTCTCGGCGAGGCGACGCCCGATGAAGGCAAAGTTGCGATAGAAAAATCCGCGACGATTGGATTTTTGCCGCAGGAAAATGCGCCGGCTGGCGACGAGACCGTGCTTGAGCTTGCCTCCGGCCGCGTGGCTGGCGGGAACGAAGAACTCGATTGGGAAATCGAACCGAAAGCCAAACGCATTTTGCATGGCCTGGCGTTTCGCGAATCGGATTTCCATCGCGCCGCGCGCACCTTGAGCGGCGGCTGGATCATGCGCGCGCATCTCGCGCGGCTTCTCGTGCAGGAACCGGATTTGTTGCTGCTCGATGAACCGACCAACCATCTCGATCTGGAGTCGTTAGTCTGGTTCCAGGAATATTTGAAGAATTATGCCGGCGCGATTTTGATGATCTCGCACGATCGCGAATTCCTGAATCAACTCGTCGGTTCGATCATCGAGATCGCGCATCGGCGCCTGCAACGTTATCGCGGAAACTGGGACAGCTACGTCGAACAAAAAGCCGCGCGCGAAGAACAGCATCTGGCCGCTTACAAGAATCAGCAGAAAGAGATCGCGTCGTTGCAGGCGTTTGCCGATCGCTTCCGCGCGAAAGCGAGCAAGGCGTCGCAGGCGCAGAGCAAGTTAAAGCAGATCGAGCGCATGGAGAAAATCGATGCGCCGGTGGCGCAGGAGAAGACGGTCCATTTTCATTTTCCGCAGCCGCCGCGCAGCGGACATCGCGTGATCAAGCTGGAGAATGTCGACCACGCGTACGACGATCTGGTGGTTTATCGCGGGCTGAATTTCGAAGCGGAACGCGGACAGCGCACGGTGCTGGTCGGCCCGAATGGATCCGGCAAATCGACGTTGCTGAAACTACTCGCCGGCACGCTCGCGGTGCAGAGCGGCACGCGCGAAGTCGGGCATAACGTGAAGGTCGGTTATTTCTCGCAATATCGAGTCGAGATGCTGAAGCCAAGTATGACGGTGCTCGACACCGCGCGCGATATGGCAAATCCGGTTTCGGAACAAGTCGCACGCACTGTGCTTGGTTCGTTTTTGTTTCGCGGCGATGACGTTTTCAAAACCACGGCCGTGCTCAGCGGCGGCGAGAAGACACGGTTAGCACTCGTTAGGCTGCTGCTCGATCCACCGAACTTGCTGCTGATGGATGAACCGACCACGCACCTCGATGTCGGCAGCATCGACGCGCTGGTCGGCGCGCTCGCGCAATACGAAGGCACGCTCATTTTCATCAGCCACGATGTTTATTTTATCCGCGCGGTGGCGAAGACGGTCCTGCACATCAGCGCCGGCCAGCTCACGCCGTATGCGGGCGATTACGATTATTATCTGGAGAAATCCCGTGCCACTTCCGCGCGCGCTGCCCTAACGAGTGGTCAGAAATTACAAAATCTGCAACCCGCCGAGGCTGCCACTATTGCGGCAGCGCCCGCGGCCGGTTTGCGCGAGACGCGCGAGCAACGCCGCGCCGACGCCGAGCAGCGCAAAGCGGACGCGAAAGTGAAACGCGAGCGTGAAAAGCGCGTGCAGGAAATCGAAATGCACATCCTCACGCTCGAAGGTCGGCAGCGTGAAATCGCCGCCGAACTTGAGAAGCCGGAGACCTATGAGCGCGGCGGCGCGGCCATGGAATTGAATCGCGAAATGCTCGGCCTTACCGCCGAGATGGAGCGCGCTACGAAAGAATGGGAGTCGTTAGGCACGCCGGCCGCGCTGGCGCGTTAGAGCAACGAGTCGCCGCGCTGCGGCGAAGGGCGAACGGCCGCGTCGTTAGGCAAATTTCATCGCATCCGATCGGTCGAATTTATCGGATTACCTGCAACATGATTGGGGGGCATAGCTCACCCTCGCCGCAGGACTTCCGTAAAATTTTTGACTGTCGGGTATGGTTACGTGGGCGGGACTTCGGTTCCGCCCGCGTTTTTTTCTGTTCCCCTTCTCGGCAGAAATGAAATCGATTGCTTGAATGAAGAAAGGTCGCGCGACGCAGACAAAATTGTTGTGATTCTCGAAGGCTACAGGTTGAATCACTGCCCGGAACGCGGGTATGATCGATCCTTCCCAGCAAACCATTAACCGGGAGTTAATGCAGCGCATCGCCACGGGTGACTCCGAGGCGTTCGACGCGCTTTACGATCGGTTGAGCGGCCCGCTCTTTTCGCTCGCCTATGAGATGCTGGGCGACGCGGCCGAAGCGGAGGACGCACTGCAGGATGTTTGTCTGCAAGTCTGGCGACGCGCGGCGAATTACGACTCCAATCGGAGCAGTGTTTTTACCTGGACGGTCATGATGACGCGATCGAAGGCGATCGATCGATTGCGCGCGCGCGGGCGTCGGCAACGGATCGTCGCGGGGTCGATTGAAGATGAAGGGAACCGACCCGAACTTGCGTCTGAAGAGCGGAACGCGGCGGATACTTCTGTGAAAAACGACGAGGCCGCGCGGGTCCGCTCGGCCCTCAGCGAGCTGTCGACCGAACAGCGTCGCGCGATCGAGATGGCTTTTTTTCGTGATATGACGCACGCGGAAATCGCGGCGGAAAACAGTGAGCCGCTCGGCACGGTGAAAGCTCGCATACGGCGTGGCCTCTTACGGCTGCGGGATGGATTGAAATGATTTCTGACGAACAACAAGAACAGGCGGGACTTTACGCGCTCGATCTATTGAGCGCGGAGGAAGCGGCTGTCTTCGAGCGCGAGCTGCGGGCTAATTCGGAATTGGAAACGTTCGCGCGCGAGTTGCGCGACGTGGCGGGCTCGATCGCCCTTTCGTTGCCGCAAAAAGCGCAGCCATCCGCAGCGCTAAAAAATCGCATCCTGCAACAGCTCGCCGCGTCCACGCCGCGCGCTTCGTCCACGAATATTATCGCGCCGCCGGTTTCCGCTTTTCGGACCTGGCTGCCGTGGGCGATCGCGGCTGGCCTTACGATTTTCTGCGGCGCGCTCGCGGTTGATCGAGCAAAACTAAACGACCGGCTCGCGCAGGAACGCGCCGAAGAGCCGACCCTTGTGGCGCTCGCGCCCTCGGAAGATGGGCCGCAAAAAGCGCAGGGAATTGTCGCCTGGAATGCGGAGCGGCAGGTCGGCACGATCAAGCTCGAGCATCTGCCGGTGCCGGCGCGCGGGAAGGATTATCAACTCTGGGCCATCGACGGCGAACACAAGGATCCGATCAGCGCCGGCGTGGTGCGCGTGGAGGCGGGCGAAACCTCGCAGGTGGAATTCAAGCCGAGCGAAACGGCGCATCAGGTAAAAGCGTTCGCCATCAGTCTCGAACGCGAGGGCGGCGCCCCCAAAAAAGAAGGACCGATTTTGCTCGTCGGGAAGATCTAAAACTTCGCCGCCGGCGGGCTCGTTCTTTTACTCGTTAGGCAAAATCAGAGCGCTGGTGGAACGAGTTCGGTTTCATGCAGCCGGCCGTAATCGACCATCATTCGCCCATCGGGCAAATCTTCGTAAACGTCGACGAACCGTTCACCGAATCGGACATTTTCCCATGAATAATCCTGCTGACTTTGCACAGCCGCGGCCATGACCAGCTCGATGGAAACGGCGGAGGCGATAAAGAACGCGTCGCTCTCTTCCAGACTCTCGATTGTGACTCCATGCAGCGGACTTTGCTCATCGATGGTGTGACGAATGACCAGCGCGGCCGGAAAATTAATCATCCGTTTCGGATTCACTTTCAGCGGATAGAAACGGCGGACGAGATTGCCTTCGCGCACGCGTTCGTCGCGCGAGAAAATGATGCGGAACTCCGCTTCCACCATCGTGGTGTGCCGCAAATTGGCGACACGAAACATCAGGGTAGGCCGGCCATCGAAGCTGCCGATGAGGAGCGAATCGCTGAAAAGAATCCGCGCGGTCGGTCGCGAGAAGCGCACGAAAATGAGTCCGGTGATCACCGCGACCCAAAACATGCCGACGATAATTTCGATCGTCGTGATGACGTGTCCGTAGACCGTGGCCGGATACATGTGGCCGTAGCCGACGGTGGCCAGCGTTTCGATACTGAAAAATAGCGCGGCCGGAAATGAACCGGGCGTCATCTCGCCGATGCAAGGGCCGCCGGCGGCGTAGAGCCCGGCGAAGAGGAGATTAATCGCGAAATAAACCGCGAGAAGAAAAACGGCGAAGCGCGGCCAGGTTAATGAGAGAATCCAATGATAAGTGTCGCGCCATTCGCGTCGCGCGGCGTTGATTTTCAGGAACTCGATCCGGCCGGCGCGGACGTGGATCGGCGCGGAATTTTTCTTCATGGAGCTTGGTAGCGCTAGCAGAAGTTGCGCGTGCTGGCCAGTGGTGCGTGATATGCGGGGCGCAAAAGACAGAAGCAACCAATCCCAGTCGAGGCGCGTTCCTTCTGAGATGCGCGCGCCACGGCATCCAGATACAACCAGTGAGCGACGAAGAAGAAAAGGAGGAGAAGCCGGAGGACGAGGAATCGGAAAACGATTCGGAAAAGAAATCCAAGGACGGCGACAAAAAAAAGAAGGGCGAGAAAGAAGAAGAAGACGAGAAGCCGCCGAAAAAACCTTCGAAAAAAGTGATCATCATCGGCGTGATCGTCCTGCTGATTTTGCTCATCGCCGGCCTGCTTTACTATTTGCACGCGCGGAATTTTGTTTCGACCGACGACGCCTACACCACGGGACATGTGCATGAAATCAGCGCGCGTGTCGCCGGCACGGTGGAGAGCCTGAAGGTGGAGGACAACCAACTGGTCAAGGCGGGCCAAACATTGCTCGAGCTCGACCAACGTGATTTCGAAGTCGCGCTGCAACGGGTGCGCGCGCAGGGCGAGCAGGCGCACGCGCAAGCGACGCAGCGCCAGGCCGCGCTCGATCGCGCACGAGCCGACGCGCAAAAAGCACAGAGCGATTACGATCGCGTGACCGGTCTTTACCAAAAAGATTTGAAAGCGGTTTCGAAAGCGGAAGTCGATTCCGCGACGGCTGCTTTGCAAAACGCGACCGGCGCGCTCGACGCTGCGAAAGCGGATTTAAAAGCTGCGCAAGCAGGCATGACTAGCGCGGAAGCGGCCCAGAAAGATGCCGAGTTGCAACTTTCCTACACGACCGTGATTTCGCCTGTTTCGGGAATGGTCGGCAAACGCACAGTTGAAACCGGCCAGCGCATTCAGCCGGGCCAGGCGCTGCTGGCGATCGTGGAAGAGGATGTCTGGGTCTTGGCGAATTTGAAGGAAACGCAGCTGGCGAAAGTCCGTTTGGGACAGCACGTCGAGGTGGAAGTCGATGCCGTTCCGAAACATAACTTCAGCGCGCACGTCGACAGTTTTCAACCTGGAACCGGCTCGAGTTTCGCGCTTCTGCCACCGGATAATGCGACCGGCAATTTCACGAAAATCGTGCAACGCGTCCCGGTGAAAATTGTTTTCGACGAACACGCGCTCGAGGGTTTTCAGAACCGGGTCGTGCCGGGATTGTCGGTCATTCCGAAGATCGATTTGCGGACGAACAAAAACGATGCGCGCGATTCTACTGCTCGTTAGGCTGACCGGCGCGCTCTGTTTCCTGAGCGGTTGCGTGCTCGGCCCGCACTATCACGGACCGCCTGCGGCGGAGAGCGAAACGCCGGCGCGCTTCAAAGGCGCGCTCAATCCGCATTGGAAAGTGGCGCAGCCCGGCGGGAAGGAAACGCACGAGGAGTGGTGGACGTTTTTCGGCGATGCCGCACTCAATCGATTGGAAGCGCAGGCGCTCCAGGCCAATCAGGATTTGCGTGTAGCCGCCGCGCGCATCAGCGAAAGCCGCGCGACCGCACGCGTTGCGGCCGCAGATTTTTTCCCGAACGTCGACCTCAACGCGCGCGGCCAACGCATGCGCACTTCGAACACGCTGCCGTATCAAAAGGGCGAGCTCATTGGCAACAATCCGTTCTCCGGCGGCGGTGGAGGCGGCGGAATGATGGGCGGTGCCGCGCCGATTCTGACCAATCAGCCGCTGACCACGACGCAAAATGATTTTCGTGTGCCGGCGGAATTGAATTGGGAGATCGATCTCTTCGGCCGGGTGCGCCATCAATATCAAGCAGCGCGCGCGGAAGCGCAGGCAGTCGAAGCTGACTTTCGCGCCATGCGCCTGAGTGTGACGGCGAATGTGGCCGCGAGTTATTTCATGCTTCGTGCGGCGGACGCGGAACGCGAGGTGATCAGACGCGCGCTCGAGGCGCGCCGGGAATCGTTGCACATCGCGGAGGAGCGTTTGCAAGCTGGCCTAACGAGTGAACTCGATGTCGCGCGGGCGCAGGCGGATCTGGCGGGAAACGAAGCGGCCTTGCTCAGCTTGGAACGCAGCCGCGGCGAAATGGAGAACGCGATCGCAACCGTGATTGGGCAACCGGCCAGCGAATTGCGCATCGCATCTCACCCGATCGCGGGCGGACGGATGCCGCGCATTCCACCGGGATTGCCGAGTGAATTACTCGAGCGGCGGCCCGATATCGCGCGCGCGGAACGCGAGCTGGCCGCGGCGAACGCGCGCATCGGCGTCGCGCGCGCGGCCTTCTTTCCACAGATTCGGCTGACCGGCGCTGGCGGTTTTGAGAGCGCGGATTTCGGTTTGCTCTTTCATGGCGAAAGCCGGTTTTGGGAGATCGGGCCGAGCATTCAGCTGCCGATTTTTGAAGGTGGTCGCAACGTGGCTAATCTGCGCGCGACCCGGGCGCGTTACGAGCAAGCGCTCGGACGTTTTCGTCAGCAGGTGCTGATTGCCTTCCAGGATGTCGAGAATGCGTTGGTCGATGCGCGCACGCTCGGCGGCGAAGCGGAAGCGCAGGAACGCGTCGCGGCCGCGGCGCAACGCGCGCTCGATTTAAGCCGGCAATCGTACCAAAAAGGCGCGGTCAATTTTCTCGATGTGCTCGATGCCGAGCGCACGCTTTTACAAACGCAGCGGACGCAGGCGCAGTTGTTAGGCCAGCGCGCACTCGCGACCGTGCAGCTGATCAAAGCACTCGGCGGCGACTGGGATTAATCATGCCTGACGAGAAAATGGACACGCGGAAATGGGTCGCCGTTATCGGCACCATGCTCGGCGCTTTCATGGCCGTGCTCGATATTCAAATCACCAACTCTTCGCTGCGCGACATCTCCGGCGGCATCGCCGCGACGCCGGATGAAGGCTCGTGGATTTCCACCGCCTATCTGATCGGCGAAATCATCACCATTCCGCTGACCGCGTGGCTTTCGAAAGTCTTCACCGTCCGCTGGTATCTGCTGGTCAACGTCGTGCTCTTTCTCATCTTCAGCGCGCTTTGCGGAATCTCGACCAGCTTGGGCGAGATGATTATTTTTCGCGCCGGCCAGGGCTTCACCGGCGGCGTGATGATCCCGATGTCGCTCACCGTCATCATCTCGACGATGCCGAAAAATCTCCTCTCGGTCGGGCAAGCCATGTTCGGCATGACGGCCACGCTCGCGCCCGCGATTGGTCCCGCTCTGGGCGGTTGGCTGACCGATCGCTTTGGTTGGGAATGGAACTTTTACGTCAACATCATTCCCGGCGCGCTCATGCTGGTCGCGATCTGGTATGGCATTCCGAAGGAGAAATTGAAAATCGGCGAACTGCGCAACGGCGATTGGTTCGGCATCGCTTTCATGTGCATCGGGCTCGGCTCGCTCATCGCCATGCTCGAGGAAGGTCAGCGCAAAGATTGGTTCGGCAGTCCGTTCATCATCATCTGCGCGACCCTGGCCGGCATTTTTGTTCCGGCGTTCGTGCTCACGGAAATTTTTAGCGCGAAACCTTTCGTGAATCTGCGGCTGATGGCGAGCCGCAACGTCGGCGTTTCCTCGATCGTCGCCTTCGGTCTCGGCCTCGGACTTTACGGGACGGTTTACATCATCCCGCTTTATCTCGGGGAAGTGCAGGGTTACAGCCCGCTGCAAATCGGCGAAGTGCTCATCTGGGTCGGGCTTCCGCAATTTCTCATCTTCCCGATTTTGCCCCTGCTCATGAAACACATCGACCTGCGACTCCTGGTTTGCTGGGGCTGCCTCTTGTTCGCGATCAGTTGTTTCATGAACACGAACATGAACTACAACACCGCGGGCGATCAGTTGATGATCGCGAACATCGTGCGCGCCTTCGGCCAGCCGTTCACCATCGTGCCCGTGACCGCGCTCGCCACCGCCACACTCGCCCGAAAAGATGCGGGCAACGGCTCGGCCATTTTCAACATTTTCCGCAACGTCGGCGGCAGTTTTGGGATCGCGATCCTTTCCACGGTGATTACGCGCCGTGAACAATTCCATGACATGCGCATCGGCGAATCGATCACCGCTTACGATCCGCGAACGCAGGCGCGCCTGGCCGCGGCCAGCGGGAACTTTGTCAGCAAAGGGTTCGATCCCGTGACCGCCATGCACCAGGCTTACGGCGCGATCAAAGCACTCGTTAGGCGAGACGCTTTCATCATGGCTTTCAACGACGCTTTTCTGATCGTCGCGATCGGTTTGATCGTGAGCGCGGGCGCGATTTGGTTTTGCAAAAAGGCGACCGGCGGCGAAGGCGCGGCCGCGCATTGAGCGAAGAATAGCCTAACGAACGATTCGTTAGGCTACCGGTCGTTCCTTATTTTGCGGCCGTCCAATGGTCGACCCAATCGTTGACCGTCTGATACCAAAGCCGCGCGTTTTGCGGCTTCAAAACCCAGTGCCCTTCGTCGGGGAAGTAGAGCATTTTCGACGGCACATTCCGTTGTTGCAGGGTCGTGAAGAGATCGAAGCCTTGCGAAACATCGAGCCGGTAATCGAGTTGGCCGTGAATCACCAGCATCGGTGTTTTGAATTTGTCGGCGAAAAGTGCCGGTGAAAATTTCCGGTAAAGCTCACGATTTTTCCAAGGCGTGCCTTTGAATTCCCAAATCGGAAACCAAAGTTCTTCGGTCGTGCCGAAAGCGGTTTCGGTATTGAAAACGCCGTCGTGCGAAACGATGCACTTGAAGCGATCGGTGTGGCCTTCCACCCAATTCGCCATGTAACCGCCGTAGCTCGCGCCAAGCGCAGCTTCGCGATTCTTGTCGATGAATGGATAAGTCTTCTCCGCGTAGTCGAGTCCCTTCATTAGATCCACATAGGGCATCCCGCCCCAATCGCCGCTGACTTCATCGGTGAAGGCCTGGCCGTAACCGGTCGAGCCGTGGGGATTAATCATGATCACGACGTAGCCGTTGGCCGCGAAGAGTTCCGGATTCCAACGGAACGACCAATCATCGCCCCATGCGCCTTGCGGACCGCCGTGGATCAAGAATTTCAGCGGATATTTTTTGTTCGCATCGAACTCCGGCGGCTTCACCAGAAAACCCTGAACCTCCGCATTACCTGCGCCTTTGAAGGTGAAAGATTCCAAGGGTTGCATCTCAACTTGCGCGAGCAGCGCGTCGTTCACATGGGTCACTGCGTGCGCCGCTCCTTTATGCGGATCGCTCAGGTCGAGCGCCCAAATCTCGCTCGGCGCGGCGATCGAATCGCGGCTGAAGAAAAGCTGCGTCGGCCCGCCAAAAGTTAAATCGCCCGCGTGCAAGCGTGCCAGTTCCCGCGGTTGCTGGTCATCCAGGCCGAGCGCGTAGATCGGCGATTCACCGTGATCTTCTGCGCTGAAGTAAATTGTCTTCGAATCCGGCGACCAGGCGAAACCGCCTAACGAGCGGTCCCATTTCGCCGTTGCGTTCCGCATTTGTCCGGACTGCCGCTGGTAAATGATGAGCGTTTCCTTATCGGCTTCGAAGCCGGCGCGAGCCATCGAGAGCCAGGCGAGATGCTGGCCATCAGGCGAATAGAGCGGCGTGGTATCGCTGCCGGGGCTGGTCGAGATTTTTTTCGGCGCGCCGCCGGCGATCGGCACGAGGAAGATGTCGTTATTCTTACTGGTCGCTTCCACCTCATCGAGGTTGCAGGTGTAAGCCACTTCCTGCCCGTCCGGCGAAACCGCGTACATGTCCTGTCCGCCGAGATTGAACGGAGGCACATCATGATCGCCCGGGGTGAGATCGCGCGACTCGTTAGGCTGAGCGGCCGTCGCGTCCGCACTCACGACGAAAAGATGGCTGCGCTTATTATCGGTGAAGGTCGTCCAGTGACGAAAAAGCAAGTGCGTGAAAATCTTCGCCTTCACTTTGCTCTTGGTTACTTCTTCGTCGCGTTGCTGGTTGCACGCATCGTCTTTGCAATCCGGATAAACCGACGAAGTGAAGACGATGTTCTTCCCATCGGGCGACCAGATTCCGCCATCCGCGCCGGTGGAAATGTTCGTCACTTGATGCGGCTCGCCATCGAGTCCACCGCTCTCCGGCGTAAAATTCGACATCCAGATTTGCGTCGGATCGGTCGCCTTCGAAGTCCAGATCAGCCGTTTGCCATCCGGCGAAAAACGTGGCCGTTCCTCCTGGTTCTCGGTTAGATTCAACCGCCGCGCTTCACCGCCCGCCGTGGCGATAATCCAGAGATGCGAGGTCTTGGTGTTCGCCTCCAGATCAACATCCTGCGCGGAGAAGACGACCCATTTTCCATCGGGCGAAGGCGCCGGCTCGCCGACGCGTTTCAGCTTCATCATCTCCTCGAAGGTGAAAGGATGTCGGCCGCTCGAGCTGGTTTGCGCGGAAGAATTTGCCGCGAGCGAAACGGCAGCCACGGCCGAGAGAACGATCAGGAATTTGTAATGCATAAACTTATCTCCGCATGAACAGCTTCACGGTTTAACGAATCTTTCGTCTTCGCAACCGGCGAAGGCCAAGACTCGTTAGGCCAGTCGGCGAAAGAGGCGCAGGTTTTGCGTGACGCTTTCGTAGTTCAACTGATCGCGCGCGGGGTAGTCGGCCAGGGCTCTTTGCACCGGCTCGGATTGCCAATCATGCAGCAGGAGCAATCCGCGCGCGCGGAACTTCGGGACAAAGGTCGCCAGATCGTCGCGCACCGCTTCGTAAGAGTGATCGCCATCGAGAAAGAGTAAATCCAACTCGTTAGGCACCTCGCCCGCCAGGCGCATCGATTCGCCGCGATGCGGCACAATCCAGGAACGAAAACGGTCGGTGTTGTGAAGAAACTCCGCATAAGTGTCGCGCGGCGGTTCCTCGGCCATGGCGCGATTATCCCAAGTATCGAGGCAATGGACGACGCCCTCCTTTAAGCTGGCGGCCGCCCCCAGAAACGTTGCGCTCGCGCCTACATAACTTCCGATTTCACAGGCCACGAACCCGCGCGGAAGAGTCATTGCGGCCGCTCCGAGACTGACGCGTTCTTCCATGCTCATGTGCGTCTCGATCGCGAAAAGCGGAGCGACCAGAGGCAGGAGCGCGTCGTCGATGGTCAGCCGGCGCCGCTGGACCACGGTGACGAATGTGCTGACTTGCATTGGTCTCTTAGAAGAGCGTTTCGCATTTGAAGTCGAATCAAAAGCGACGAAGCCCGCCGCATTGACTCCGCCGTGCGGCGTGCGCGAAACTCTTCTCGTGGAATGTCCCTTCAATCACGAACGCGCTCCGCAGTATTACGGCGATTACCTCGCGATTGAAAAACTGCTCGAGCTGCAAAAACCGCTCAGCCTGCGCGAAGGCAAACTGATCGCGCATGACGAGATGCTTTTCATCATCGTCCACCAGGCGTACGAGCTTTGGTTTAAACAAATCCGGCACGAGCTGGCGGCATGCGCGGAAGTGCTCAACAAACCGGCCGCGGACGATGACGGGCCGGACATGAACATGGTCGTCCATCGCCTAAAGCGCATCGTCGAGATTTGGAAGCTGCTCAATCATCAGGTCGACGTGCTGGAGACGATGACGCCGCTCGATTTTCTCGAGTTTCGCGAAATGCTTCACGGCGCTTCCGGTTTTCAGAGCAAACAATTTCGCCAGATCGAGGCTGCGCTTGGTTTGCGGATGGAGAATCGCTTCCGGCCCGAATATTACAAGCACACCGAGCTGGGCGGATTTAATGCGACCGACTTCGAAGAGATCAGCGAATTCGAACTGCAACCGTCATTGTTACAGTTGGTCGAACGCTGGCTGGCGCGCGCACCGTTTTTCGAAGATTCGTTTTGGAGCGAATGGGGCCAGGCTTCCGAGCTTGATCGCGCGCCGCGGCCGCGCTTTTGGCGTCGTTATCGCGAGCTTTTCGAAGCCAGCCTGTCCGAGCGGGACGATAAGCCGGATCTGCTCGCGCAATTCGATTCCATTTTCTTCGAGCAAGGCTGGGGCGATTTCTCGCCGGCGGCTTTGCGCGCGGCGCTTTTCATTATGCTTTATCGCGACGAGCCGCTCTTCCGTCTGCCCTTCGCGCTGATCAATGCCTTGATCGAGATCGACGAACAGTTGGCCACTTTCCGTTACCGGCATTTACAGATGGTTCGCCGCATGATCGGCACGCGCGTCGGCACTGGCGGGAGTAGCGGCGAGCAGTATCTCCAGGGCGCGGTGAACAAGAATTATGTTTATCGCGAGCTGGCTGGCGTGATCACTTTTCTGATCGAGCGGCGCAATCTTCCGGAGTTGCCGTCGCGTTTACGCAAAGCATTGCGCTTCACATTTGCCGAAAGTTAGCGCATGCACTTCGCGTGAAATGAATAACCGCGCGGCCAATCTCGACCTACTTGGAATGAAACGCGGTTTGTTCCTTGTCCTGATTCCGTTCCTCTTCGCTTCTTTCGCGCATGCGCAAAAATCCGCGCCTAACGAGTGGAAAGAGGAATCGAACAGCCGCGGTGTGCTAATCCAAAGTCGCGCGCACGAAGGTTCGCCCTTGCGAGAATTCCGCGCAATCGGTCGCATCGAAGCGGCCCCGAGCGTGGTTTTCGCCGTGCTGAATGACAGCGAAGCCTATCCGAGTTTCATGCCTTACACCTCGGAGTGCCGCGTTTTGAAGCGAGAGAAAGACGCCGCCATCGTTTATCAACGGCTCGATCTTCCGCTGATGAGTTCGCGCGATTACACGCTTCGCTCGCAACATACAAAAATGCCCGGCCCGAACGGCGCCAGTTACCGCATTCATTGGCTGCCCGCGAATGATCAGGGCCCCGCGGTCAAGCCGGGGGTGGTGCGCGTGAATGTTTGCGACGGCGGATGGTTGCTCGAGCCGGAGGGCGCAAACGCCACGCATGCGACCTATTCCATCTTCACCGACAGCGGCGGGGCGCTTCCGGCGTTCATCGCCAATAATGGCAGCCGCATCGGCATCCGGCGGATCTTCGAAGCGGTCCGCAAACAGGTGAAGAATCCGAAATATTCCGCGGCCGTGAATGGATCGGAAAGCTCTCGTTAGGCAACGCCGTTTCCTCAACGAAGGCGCGTTGCGCGCTCTGCGTTTGAGTCGTTAGGCGCGCGACTTGTAGAGTGCGGCGTCGATGATCGACCAGAGATGGATGATCCAGCCGAGCAGGAAAATCCAAAGCACGCCAGCGAGCACGAATTGGATGATCGCCATGAACAATCGGCCCTGGATTAATTGTCCCAGGCCCGGGATGAAAAAACTGCACAACGCTGCGACGACATTTCCAGTAGAACCTTGGCCAGCCATGCGGAAAGGCTCCGTCGTTCAGCGGCCGGGACAAGTTGTTTTTTGAAACGTTGCGCCGTCGATCGACCGACAGCGATCGCATCCGCGTAGACGATCCGCTTCGCCCACCATGGCACCTTGCCGCAACGAAGCGGCCCGAGAAATTCGAAGCCGGCGAAGACGATACCGAAGTCGAGTTTCTTGTTGCTCCCGGCGTGAAAATCAACCTTGTCGAAATTGAGGCCGACCAACTCGAGCGGCTTCGACGGATCGGTCGTCGGCAAAAGCGTGACCGCGAAATTCGTTAGGCCGCTATCGACCGTGAATTGCGGCGGCGCGCCATTCAGCGGCGTGTCGAGAACCGTGTGAATGGAAAAGGTCGAGCCGGGTTTCTTTTTGAAGATGCCGGTTGCTCTCGAGAAATTTTTCGTCGATCTCCCAGTCGTAAGTCGTTTCGAAAACGTCGCCCAAACCGGTTTCGTTAGGCGGACATTTTTCAATCCGGGAATCGCGGTGCTGGCGGTGTTTTGCGTGGCATTCTTGAGCAGCTTGAGAATTGCGCCGAGATCGATCCCGCCGAGCAGCATCACGCCTTTGAAGATGTCGAACGGATCGAACGTCCCGTCCGCGAACGCTTTCGGGTCGCCGCCGATCGGCCCGAAGGCGCGCGAGATCGAGCTGATGCCGAAATCGGGCGCGACCATCCCGCCGACTTTTTCTTTCGGGAACGCGATCGGCGTCCGTTGATCGGTTAGATAGGCGAAGACCTCGGTCATGTTGCCGATGGCGTTGCCGGCGCCGGCGAGAAATTTTTCGTCGAGCGCAATGGTCGAGAGCGTGTTTTGCCCGGTAATGTGTTGGACCGCGGGCACGCTGACCTGCGCCTTGTGCATCATCGGCAGGAAGCGCGGCGTGGCGTTGCTACTCATCGCGCCGAAAATGAGGCCGCAGGTTTTGAGCGTGGTGTCGTTAGGCAATTTCGCCGGCGCGAAGGCGAGCTTCTGTCCGCCTAACGAACGCAAACGCCGCGCATGGTTTTCCTTGAGTTTGTTGTATTCGTCGACCAGCGACTGCATTTGCGTGGCATTGTTCGCGACTGTTTTCGCGACGAAGGCGAGCGGCATGAGGAAATCGATCTCGCGTCCGTCCCAATCGGTCGCGACCACGTGGAAAAGAAAATCCTGGTCGAGCACGCGCGGCCAAAAGGCGTTTTCCTTCAAGCCCTGGATGTCGCTGTTCGCCGGCAGATCAAGGTTCGGCGTCGCGACGGTTTTGATCAGACGCGTGTGCCAAAGTTCTGTGCGGTCGCCGGTTTTGTTCGTCACCGCTTCGGTGGCGTGTTCCCAGCGGCTCTCCAAATTCGGCGAGAGAATTAAACGATACGGCGCTTCGATGGCAGTGAACCGCGAACGATCGCCGCCGAAGTTTGCTTCAAATCCAATCGGCGGCGCTTCGATCGGACGACGAATGGTTGACTGCACAACCGGCTCGCTGCGCGCGAAAGCATCGAGCAGCGCGACCGGTGTGAAATCCATCGGCAGGAGAGCGTCTTCGATTCGGAAAACGACTTTGCTCGGACCGGCGATGCGTGATCCAACGGGCGGTGGACGCAATGGTTCCGGCAGAGGCGTGGCCGGATCCGCGGGCGCGCCGGGTTGCTGCTCGAAGAACGCCTGCTCGACGATATTTTGCGGCGGGAAATTCGCAATGATGAAGCCGGTGCCGGGATCGATGCGATCGAGTTGCGCGGGCGATGCGCCGGCGGCGGGAACGATCTCGAGATTGTAAAAGTCGAGGGTGAGAACGAGGAGATCGTTCGGCCTAACGACTTCGAGCGAGAATTTTTTGCGATGCGTTTCCTGCGGATGCGAGGGCGGGACGCAGTAAACGCAGTGCGCTGGTGAGAGTTTCCAGCGTCGCCGAAACCAGCATCCAAAGAAAGTTCATTGGAGCGACGGAAACGGCGCGATCGTGCGTGCGTCGTCGCCGCGACGATGTCAATCTCTCGGACGGAGCGCTATGGGATTAACGAATAACTCGTTAGGCGCGGACGAGCGACGTTAAAATGAGTGGCTCGCGCTCACTCGCTTGGAGCGCGCCATCTCCACGATTCCTCGCCGCTCGCGCTTAGGGTTTCTTCTCGAACTTCAGCGCGGCGGAGTTCATGCAATAGCGCAGGCCGGTCGGTTTCGGGCCGTCGTCGAAGACGTGGCCGAGATGTCCTTCACAACGCGAGCAGAGGACTTCCGTGCGTTTCATGAAGAACTTGCGATCGGTTTCTTCGGAAACCGCGTTCTCCGAAACAGGCGCGAAAAAACTTGGCCAACCTGTGCCCGATTCAAACTTCGCCTCGGAATCGAACAACTCCTGGCCGCAGCCCGCGCATTTATAAACGCCTTCGTCGTGGCTATGCGCGTATTCGCCGGTGCCGGCGCGTTCCGTGCCCTTGTCGCGCAGCACGTGATATTGCTGCGGAGTCAGTTGCTCTTTCCATTCCGCTTCGGTCTTTTCGATTTTGTCATTCATAGTGCTGAAAATTATCCCTCTGTTTGAAGTAAACGCAGCTGGCCTATTCCCGCCACCGCGACGCGCGCGAGAAAAATAAAAGCAGCGTGCGCGGTGCGCGAAAGGAACCGGCCAGCACACCTTTCCAGCCGATCGATCGGCCGACGTGGCGGGTGAATTTTTTGTGATCTGGTAACGCATAGAAGCCTTTCCTGCGCTTCGCACTGTCGAGGTTCAAAATGCTCTGGATCAATCCGAGATGGGAAAAGGCCTGCGGAAAATTCCCGAGAAATTCACCGGTCTCCGGATCGATCTCTTCCGCGAGCAAACCGAGCGGGCTGACCTGCGCGATCAATTGCTCGAGCAATTCCTCCGCCTCGTGCAGATGGCCTTCCCGAACGAGATGATCGATTCGCCAAAAACAGCAGAGGAGGAACGCGCCTTCCTTTTTGCGCTGCTTTTCGTTGCGATAGAGAAACGGCCCGCTCGCCAGTTTTTCTTCGATGACTTTGCGCGTGGCGCGGGCAATGAACTCCGGGAGAAATCCGCCGGTAAAAGCGAGCAAGGAAGAAGCGTCGAGGGATAATTCGTCCAGCCGGGCCGAGAAAATTTTCTCGCCTTCGAGTGTCGTTAGGCCGCGCTCCATGATCTGCGCGCTGATTGCTTCGCAGGTCCGGGCGATTTTGCCATCGCGGTCGCCGAGCAGATCTTTGGCGCGCTCGAGCGAGATCCAGCACATCACCTTGCCGTAGGTAAAGGCGTGCGTCTCGGGTCCTTCCCAAAGGCCGTTGTCATCGCGTTCCCAAAAGCGAATCGCTTCCGCGGTTAAGGTTTCGAGCATGCGTCGCTTCCTCGCATCGATCTTGCCGCCGGCGTGTTTGAAGAAAAAAAACGACTGCACGAGGTGGCCATAATTATCGAGCTGGAATTGCGTAACCGCGCGGTTGCCGATGCGGACCGGCCGCGAATCGCCATACCCGGCCAGATGATCGAGCTCGGTCTCGGGCGGGATCGGATTGTCACAAACCGGATAGAGAACATCGACCGTCGGGCCGTCGGCGGGCGTGCTCGGGTCGGCGCGTTTTTTTTCCCATTGCTCGCAGGCAAAATTCAGAAAGGCCGTCGCCTCGCCCGAGTAACCGAGCCCGAAAAGTGTTTGCAGAAAAAGCGCGGTGTCGCGCACCCAGGTGTAACGATAATCCCAATTGGCCTCGCCACCTAGGCACTCCGGGAGCGAAGTGGTCGGCGCGGCCACGAAGGCGCCGGTGCCGGCGTAGCTGAGCAATTTGAGCGTGATCGCGCTTCGGCAAGCCAGTTTGCGATGCGGGCCGCGGTAATGATTAAACAATTGCCATTGGTGCCAAAAGGCCGCGGTAATTTTGAGCCAACGTCGAATTTCCGGGAGCTCTGGCGTGCGCGGCTTCTCGGTGTAATCGAGAACAGCGAAGAACGGCTGGCCTGCTTCGATGATAAATGTGCTCTTGAGATCGCCCTCGATTTCCTGCAGTGGCGCGTTGCTAAAGAGCTGGGCCTCGTTGAGCGCAAACGCGGTTGGACTCATCCTGCGCCAGCCCGCGCGGCGCTTCGCGTAATCGGGCCGCGCGCGCACGCGCAGTTTCATTGGCATCGCGCCGCCGGCCGACCAGTCGACTAGCCGCACGAGTTTTCGCGTCGAATGTAGCGACGTGTAATCGTAAAAACGCGCACCTCGTTTGCGCGCGATCACGAAAAAATCCGTCAACGTAACCGCGCCGGATGCTGTCTCGAAACGCGTATGCAGGATGGCGCTATCGTCCGCGTATTCGCGCGTGACTTTGAATTCCTCGGCGGGCTGAATGGTGAAATCACCGCCCTTTTCCTCATCGAGCAGCCGCGCAAAAATCGACGGCGCATCGAAAGTCGGCAGGCAAAGCCAATCGATTCCGCCGCGCGCATTGATCAGCGCCGCGGTCTCGCAATTGCCGATCAGGGCGTAATCTTTAATCGGAGTCATCGGGTAAGAGGGACGCGATTATCGAAATATTTCACGAGGAATAAGAGCGCGCGCGGCTGCTCGTATTTTTAATCATGTCGTCGGCTGCGCCTGGAAGAATTATCATTCGCGGCCAAAACGAATCGCGCCGTAGTTGTCGGCCGGAGGCGAAAGCATGAGTGAAAAAGCAAGCAAGCCGCGCGGCGGCCGGCGCAAAGCCCTAACGAGTGCTGCGAACGGGCTCTTCAGCGGCTACGCAAAAACCGAGCGGCCGCTCGGCGGTTATGCGGTGCTGGTTGGATTGTTCACCGTCGCGCTGAGCAGCGGGCTGGCTTCCGTGCGCGCGAAGAAAGACGAGCTGCCGGATTTGAGCTGGAGCGATTTGCTTTTGCTCGGCGTGGCCACGCACAAGCTCAGCCGCATCGCGACGAAGGATCTGGTGACGAGTCCATTCCGCGCGCCCTTTGTGAAATTCAAAAAATCGGCCGGCGCCGGTGAAGTGGAAGAAGAAGCGCGCGGCAGCGGCATGCGCGAAGCGATCGGCGATTTGATTACCTGTCCGTACTGCATCGCGCCGTGGGTCGCCTCGGCGCTGGTTTGCGCGCACAATTACGCGCCGAAATCGACGCGCATGATTTGCTTGATCTTCTCGCTCACGGCCGGCTCGGATTTTCTGAATCAACTTTACGCGCGCATGAAAGAGTAGCGCGGCGATCGGCAAATTACGCGCGCTGAACTTTCCGCGGCGATTTGCGCGGGACGATCGGTTTCTGCGCGCCGGCGGCGAGCGCGAGGATCAAATCCGTTTTCGAAAGACTGCCGACCACGGTGCGATTGCTCGCGCTCTGCACGACCGGCAAACGCTCGCCATCATGTTGCCCGAAGACGATCAGCGCTTCGCTCAACGGCGTCTCCAAATTGATCGCGGGAAATTGTTCGCGCGTCAGATCGTGCGCGATAACCAAGTCGGCGATCGACGGATCCTGCAGGAAATTCTTGATATCGTGCAACGAGATCGCGCCGACGAAATGCCGCTCCGCGTCGGTCACGTAAAGATAATTGAAACGGTTCGCCAGAAACTTCTGACCGATCTCCGCGAAACCGGCGTCCATGTTCACCGTCACCGGATCGGCCTTCATGAGATCGCGCACATTGACGTCGACCAGTTGCGCGGAGAAACGGCCACCGCCTTTGCGTTTCAATGATTCGCTATAAATCGAGCGCGGCTCGATCCGCGCGGAAGTGTAATAGGCGAGGACGCAGGCGAGCATGAGCGGAAGGATGATTTGGTAATCGAGCGTGAGTTCGAAAATCATGATGATCGCCATGACCGGCGCGTGCGTGGTGCCGGCGAGAAACGCGCCCATGCCGACAAGCGCGAACGCGCTCGGGGAGATCGTGGCCGAGGGAAACGCGAGATGGAAAATCGTTCCGAAAAGATAACCAAGACTCGCGCCGACAAAGAGCGTCGGCGTAAAGACACCACCGACCGCGCCGGAGCCGAAGGTCGCGCCGGTTGCGATGACTTTGAAAATCAAAACCAGCGCCAAACTTTGCCAAAACCAGCGTCCGTGCAGGATCGCATTCACCGCGCTGTAGCCGTTCCCGCAGACTTCCGGATATTGAATCGCGAGCACGCCGACGACTAAACCACCCAGCGCCATGCGCGCGTAAACCGGCAGCTTCGTCCGCCGGAAAAGCGTCTCGCTCGCATCGAGAAAACGCAGAAACCACGGCGCCGCGAAACCGCTAACCAAACCGAGTAAAAGATACGGCGCGATCTCCCAATTGCCGTTGAGTTTAAATGGCGGGATGTCGTAAAGCGGATTGCCGCCGATGAATCCGCGCATCGTCAACGTTGCGATAACGGACGCGAAAACGAGCGGCCCGAAGATTTCGATCGCGACCGAACCGAGAACGATCTCCGCGACAAATAACGCGCCGGCGATCGGTGCATTGTAAGCCGACGCAATGCCGGCCGCCGCGCCGCAAGCAACCAGCAAGCGCAAGCGCAACGCCGGCCAATTCCGGATTCGCCCCAAAATAGAAGCGCAGAGTGAAGAGAGCTGAACGAGCGGACCTTCCCGGCCGATTGATCCGCCGGATGCGATCGTGAAAAGCGCGGAAACACTTTTGACGATGCTCAGACGAACCGAGAGACGGCCGTCGCCCACAACCACCGCTTCCATGTAATCGGTCGTCGCGACATCACGCCGCCAGCGCGCACCGACCAGGACGACCAGGCCCGCCAGCAGCCCGCCGAGCGCAGGCGTGATCAGCCGTTGCCATACCGGCAGATGAGCAAAACTGTCAGCCATGCTCGGGTTGGCATTACTCGTTAGGCCCATGTGCACGACGGCCGCGAGCCATCGGAAAGCAATCGAAGCCACGGCCCCGAGGAAGCCGATTATGCCTGCCCAAAAAAGCGTGACCTGAAATTCGTCCGGATGAACAACCTCGGTAAACCAGACCCAAAGCTTCAGCAGCCAAAGTCTGGTCGGATTCAACCGGCCCTCGGTTGCCGCGCCCGGAACAGTTGTCACAAGAAGAACGGGAGCGCGTTACGCGGATGCGTCAATTCACAACCGCGCCGCGCGCAGCGCAGAATCGATCCCCAAAGAGAGAGCCGGCAATCGGGCTCGAACCGATGACCTGCTGATTACAAATCAGCTGCTCTACCAACTGAGCTATGCCGGCATTCGCGCGGGGAAATTAGTCGCTCTGTTTGCTTTTGCACGCTGATTGTCGCGAACGCGAAACAGTCTTACTCGTCGCGGGCGATCGGCCAGTGAAACCAGGCGATGAAGCGATCGTTGTTAATCCGGGCGCCGATGTAGCCTTCGGCGATGGCTTGTTCACGTGAGACGAGGCCATAGGCATTGGCGACGAAATCCGCCGCGACCGTCAGGCCAAGACCGGAGCTGGTGCTGGAGACCCCGGGATTGAAAAGGGCGCGAGGATCGGAATCGCTCAGCCGTGTGCGATCTGCCTCGCTCAGCCGGTTGTCGAAAACAAAACGCAGGTCATCAGTGCGTTCGTTAGGTTCACTTGGCGGTAACTCAAGGATAGTGAGACGAACAGTGTCACCCGCTCCATGACGGACGGCGTTGTTAATTAAGTTGTAGAGGACACGGTCGAGCGCGCCGAACTCAAGGCAGCATTCCGAAACGTAACCGTCGAACGAGCTTTCGATCTCTAGTCGAACTTGATCGCCATCTCGCGGAAGGAGGGCGTTATGCCATTTCTCAACGATTAATCGGGCGCCGTGGAGTTTGGGTTCCAGGTCAATGTCACGCCCTTTGTCATCGAGCCCAAGCAAGGCGCTGCGCATGATTTTGAGGTGGTCGCGACTAAGAAAGAAAACCGTGCGTGCGTCGTCTATGGTCCAGCCTTTCATCTGCGCGAGCTGGAGACGAGCGAGAAGAAAAGTAAGTCCGCCGCCGCGAACATCGTGGACGGTTTTGGCGAAAAGCGCGTCCGGATCGGTGTTACTTTTTTCGCCACCGATCTGAGCGGCATCGCGCAAAATAGCGCCAACCGTTTCCGCGGGCGTTAACTTAATTAGGCGGCGAACTGTTTCTTCGGTGCAATTTCCAGCCCGATCGAAAACATCATGAAGGCGCCTTAGGAAATCGTAAAGATTGCGAATCCGTTTCTTGTCCTCCGGCCCGAAGGCGGACATTCGAAGGCTCATCTCGTCGCCACGGAAGCGACGGTTTCGATAGTTCCGAAGAACGAGCGGCGCGAGCGCGAGCAATTCGCTCAGCGGTAAGGCGGGGGAACGCATCCCGGATCGGCTAGGGAAAATCGGTCCGCTCTTTTCTCTTTGCCTTGGTCATTGTTAGGAATTTTTCGCGCGCGTGCGCGCAGCTTTTTTGGCGGCGCGCGAACGATCGGCCGGGCCGCGTTTTTTCGCAGCGCGGTGTGCTTGGCGTGAGAGCGCGCGATGTGAAGCGGCCGAATGCGGTTCGCGTTTAAGCGCTTCCTTACTGGCGCGTGCACGTGCGGGGGAAGTCGTTTTTTTAAGCGCGCTTGCGGCTTGTCTCAATTCTCGCTTGGCCTGTTTGCGCACGCGCTTCGAGGTCGTGCCTTTTTTTGGCGACGCCAGTTTCATCCCGGCGCGGCGGGCCTTTGATAGTCCGATGGCAATCGCTTGTTTGGCCGTGCGTGCGCCGTGTTTGCCTTCGCGGATGTGCTCCATTTCTTCGCGCACAAATTCGCCAGCCTGGGTGGAGGCTGCTTTGCCTTCGCGCTTATCCTGGCGTGCACGAGCCATGGGTTTTTTTCTCCGGCATAACTAAAGAATGTTCGCCCGGCCGGCGGTCGATGGATGCGTTTCGGCTCTTGTCAGCCATCGCGCATCCATCGCGCCGGTCTCCGGAACTAATAGAATCCGCGCAGCTCAGTCGAGCGGCTGGCGATTACTTCCCGAAAACTTTTTTGATGTCGCCGACTTTATCCTGGATTTTGCCACCGACTTTCTGGGCTGTGCCGCGATCTTCCATGTCGGGATTGCCGGTGGCGCGTCCAGCTTTTTCTTTCACCGCGCCTTTAGCCTGGTCGATCTTCCCTTTGACTTTGTCTTTTGTGCTCGAGTTCATACAAACGATTCGCGCACCGAAAGAGTCGAGGTTGTGCGCGTTTTAACGCAACTGCGCAAACAGGAGAACGATGTAGAAGGCAAACAGTGCGGCCATGGAGACGGCAAACGCTTTGTGGAACCACTCGTTCTTCGTCAAAATCCCGGCGATGGCGAAGGCGGCGAAGGTGACGTGAAAGGCGAGGTTCGCCGAATCGGGTAAGGCGCCGCCGAGAACAAGATCTCGCGCCAGGCTGACCACGATCACGCCGAGCGCGATGCCGCAGAACCAGCGGCGCTGCGAAAAATAATTCGCGCGCAAGTCGATCGTTTCACCGGGCCCGATGTCCGGCAGCACCAGGCCGGCGAGCATATAAAGAAGGATCATGTGCAAGAGGACGACCGCGAAGCCGGCGAAGGACCAATCACGATGCCGGCGCAAACCGAACATGGCCCACCAACTTTGGGTATAGATAACAAGGAGGACGAACGACCAAAGAAGCGACGGCCAGTAGAGCGCGACCCGTCCGCGCGTCTGCAGTAATCGGCGATAACCGGCAAGAATTTCCGCGACCGCAAGCCCGAGGATGATCGAGAGCAGGACGGAGAGATAACTAAATTCGTCCATGAGATTGCCGGGAAATTTTCACGGAACGGCTGCCGTGGCGGGGGCGTTGATCGTCTTTTGTTCTGGAAAAGGAGGCGGATCGTAAGTCCCGCGCGGCACCCACGGCTGACAACGAGCAAGGCGCTTCACCGTTAACCACAAACCCTTTGGCAATCCGCGCGATTGCACAGCGATGAGTGAGTAAGAGGAACAGGTGGGCCGGAAACGGCAATGCACAAAGTGCGAGGTGATGGGCCGAATGTGCGCCTGATAAATCTGTTCGACATTCCAACGATAAAACCGACCGGAAACCTGCGCGGACGCTGGTCGCGACCAATCGTAAAGAACGGCCGTGGCGACCAGACCTGCCGCGACCAGGAGAGTGATGCGATAGCTGCGGCGCGTTAGGGATTGCCGCAGTGCGGACATTTCGCGCTGCCTTCCAGCCGCTTCTTTTGGCAGGACGGGCACACCACCAAATGGCCTTTCGGCCGCATCAAAAGATAAATGATAAGGCCGAGAACACCGGTGATCACGGTGACGATGGTGAGGAGCACGGCGTTGTCCATGCCGCGGCTTTTGGCATCGCGATAAACCCAGATGGCCAGCGCAATCCAAACCACACACATCACCAGGAGAAAAACGCAGCCGCACCCGAAGCCGGCGATCGCTCCGGCCGCGTCGCCGTTTCCCGTCGGCGTCGAGTCCTGCGCGAAAATGCTGGAGGCGAAAGCGAGAGAAGGGAGTGCGAGAAGGAAGCGCTTCATGCGTTCTGGGTATGAGGTTTCGCGATGCGCTGTCAATGCGCAATCTCCAGCGCGCGCCACGCGCGTTCCTTGGAAATGCGCGTCAGTGTTGCCCCTCGACCTTGTCGACTTTCCAAACGCCGTGGTCCAAGGCCATCTCGATCAACAGATCGCGCGTGCCTAATTCGGAGCCTTTCAGTTTCACCTCCACGGTCGCGCGTTTGTCCTTCACGATCGGTGTCGAGACGGTGATGTTGCTCGCCCAGTCTTTATCGAAATCTTGCGCGTCGAGAAAATAATCGCCGTCCAAACCATCCGGCCCTTTGCGCGCGCGATCGATTTGCTTGATCAAACGTTCGGTCGCGAAGCGCTTTAATTCCGCGCGGCCGTCCACGAAGGGCTCGCGCTCCTTAATGAGTGCTTGCACGTACCAGCGATAGAAATTTCGAATCACTCCGCCGGGCGAATCGTCGCCAGCTGGATCGGCCGCGCGCGCCAGCGAGCACGAGGCCAGTAAAACAAGCGCGAGCAGGAGGAAACGCTTTCCGCCTAACGAGTGATGAGAAAATGCGGTCATTGGTGGAGTTGGTATTTTAAACACGACGGTAATGCGTGGTTTGTCCGTCGCGATCTTTCATCTCGAGCGTGTCGCTTTTGATCGACGCTGTAAAAATCAATTCTTCGGCCACTGCCTCGAGTTTGATTTTCAATTTCGACGCTTCGAATGAATAACGACCGCGGATCGCTTCCCCGCCGGCTGGTTTCTCAACCACTGTTCCATCAGCGCGGAACTCAGTGATGTCGTTTCCATTCGGCTCTTTCCAGCGCCCGACGATGCTCGTGTTGGCAGAATCTTTTGCCGCCGACGCCGGTTTCGCGGGAGAAGGTTTCGCGACGGAGGAAGTGGGCGGCCGCATCGGTGGCGGCGGTGGAGGAGGCGTTGACGAACCGAAGCCGAAAAATTTTTTCATATCGGGGAAGCGTGAAGTTTGAGTTCGTGTGCGCGCGCACGAGAACAGTTCGCGGCGTTTCTCACTAGTAATGCGCGTCAGGAAATTTCGCAGGAAATTTTCGCGGACGAGTCGGCCGAAAATTTACCGCGATACGGCGACGTTTTCGCTCACGTTCGTTTTCGCCGCGAGTAAACGATCGATCGTTCCGCGCAGTTGCGGCCAGTCGACCGGCTTGGTCAGATGCGCGGAAAAACCAGCCGCCGCGCTCGCCGCCACGTCTTCGGCCGTTCCGAAACCACTGAGCGCAATGCCCGTCCAGCCGCGAGTCGAATGCAAAAATTGCATCAGCTCCAAGCCGCTGCCATCGGGTAAACCGACATCGCTGATCACGAGATCGAAGTTGCGCTGCGCGGCCAACTCGCGCGCATTCGCGACGCAGTTCGCATGCGCCACGGAGTAGCCGGCGTTCTTCAAAACGCGCTGCAAAACTCGCGCGGTGTCGGGATGATCTTCCACCAACAAGAGTTCCGCGCTGCCGTTCGCGCTCGTCTCCGCCGGCAACGCGGCCGAGTGGTCGAGCATCGATGTTTGCACGGCCTTTAATTTTATCGTGAAGGTCGCGCCGCGCCCGGTGCCCGCGCTTTTCGCCTCGATCGTTCCGCCGAGCAAATCGATCACGCGTTTCGAAATAGCGAGTCCCAGCCCAAGCCCGCCGAACTGGCTTGTGACATCGCGTCCGCCTTGCTCGAAGGCGTCGAAAATTCGCGGCATCAGCGCGGGATCAATTCCAACGCCGTTGTCCGCGATCTCGATCACGATCTGATGTTCGGAATCGTTGCGCGTGGAGATTTCCAAACGTCCGCCGAGCGCGGTGAACTTGGCCGCGTTCTTGACCAGATTCCAAAACACTTGCTGCAAGCGCGCAGCGTCCGCCCAGGCATGATGCTCGGTCGCTTCCAATCGCCGCGTGATCTGGAGTTGCTTTTCCTCCAGCTCGCCCGCGGAAATCTTCAGCGCGTGCTCGAGCAAAACATGCACATCGACTGCGTCGTTGTGCAGTTGGAGTTTGCCGTGCGCGATGCGAGTCAGGTCTAACAAGTCGTCGATCAGGAGCGCTTCCAGCTCCACGTTGCGCTGCAAAACTTCCAGATCGTTCTGCAAACTTTCCGCAAGATCCGGTTGCCGGCGGAGCGCGGCGATGGTCATCAACACCGGCGTTAGAGGCGTGCGCAATTCGTGCGATAGCATGGCGAGGAATTGATCCTTCGCCCGGTTCGCCTGCTCCGCTTCCTGCTTCGCGCGGCGAAGCGCGTGCTCGGCATTTTTCTGTTCGGTCACTTCCAAGAACGTGCCGATGAAACGTGAAGCGCGCCCGTCTTCATCGAGCACCGCGCGGCCGCGTTCCGCGATCCAGCGTTCCTCGCCGGGCTTGGACGGCGCGATGCGATATTCGATTTCGTAATGCCGATTGCTGCCGGGTTGCAGAACACGGCGCGCCGTTTCGTGCGCGATTTTTTGATCGTCCGGATGAATGGCCGCGATGTATGCCGCGTAATCCGGCTCGGGCTCGTTAGGCAAACCGAACATTTCCTTCGCGCGTTCGGAGAGGCGGAGCTCGCCGGTTGGCGGATAAAAATCAAAGGTGCCGATGGCGGCGGCTTCCGTTGCCAGGCGCAGACGATCTTCGCTCTCGCGCAACTTTGCTTCCGCTTCGCGCGCGAGCAGTTCCTGTTCTTTCCGCGCGGTCACATCGGCGCGGAAAATAACAATGCCGCCGGCCGTCGGATAAATGCGCGTATCGAGCCAGCGTAGCCACGGCTTGTGAAAAAGCTCGGCTTGTATCGAGCGGCGTCGATCCATCGCTTCATGTGCGAGATCGAAAAAATCGCTGCCGACAGAATCCGGAAATGATTCCCAAATATTCTGGCCGAGCAGTTTTTCTTTTGGAATTCCCGCAAGCTCGGCCACGCGATCGTTCACATAAGTGTAGCGCCAATCGTGATCGATCGCGGAAAAGGCGTCGCTGATGCTGGCCAAAATGGACTCGCGTTGCGCGAGCAAATCGCGCATCTCGTACTGTCGTCGACGCGCGCGCACGGCTACGCGCACGACACTGAAAAGCGTGCTGCTGCGCATCGGCCGTTCGATCAGGGTGACGTTGGCATTTGGGCCTAACAAGTTCAGCACACGCGTGCTGGCATCGGCCAGATAACCGGTTTGCGTAAGGACGAGCACGGGCAAATCCGACCAGGGAGGTTGCGCGGCGAGTCGCTCGACGAAGCGCGTGAGATGCGGCTCGACCAGCGCTTCTTTCGCCAGCAAAACGGCGCCGGCGTTTTCATCGAGACGTTCGATCAGTTGCTCGAGATTCTGGCAGATTTCACTCTCGAAACCCGCGTCGCGGAGCGCTTCGAAAGCCAGCGTGGCGTCGCGACCGACCGGCGCGAGAATCAGGACGGGCGAGCCTGCGTTCTCAGCGGCCGTCATCATCGCGTGCGGCACCTTTACGCGAAGGCCGTTCCGGTTGCGGCACGCCGGTGAAGATGCCGCGGAAATCATTTAAGGGCTGACCAATAATCAGATGCCGATAGCCAACCGTAACTGGGCGGATGGTGGATTCGTGCGCGCCGGTCCGTTTTTTGATGACCGAAATAGCTTTGTGCACCGCGCCGTCCGCTTCGTAAAAACGCATCACGATCACGGTGTCGGCCAAATAGGTGACGTCGATCGGGCTGGCCATCTGTCCGAGCATTCCATGCGGCGCGAGCATGAGCATGGTGACGATGCCTTGTTGATTCAAATAAGTGAGCAGCTCGTGCAATTGCAGACTGAGCGAGCGCTCCTCGCCCATCGAATAAAGATAGCCGTTCAAGCTGTCGATTTGGAGCATTCGCACTTCGTCTTCTTCGACCGCGCGTCGCAGATCGCAGGCGAACTCCCCGGCGGATTTTTCCGCGGGATCGATCTGGCGAACGCGGATCAATCCCTTCTTCATATAGTGATCGAGCTTCAGGCCGAGCTTATCCGAGCGCGCCAAAATCGTGCCGACCGTTTCGTCGAATGAGTAAAGCGCGGAACGTTCGCCGCGCTCAGCGGCCTGCAAAAGAAAGCGCAGGCCGACACTCGATTTGCCGACGCCGGCGGGACCGATAAAAAGCGTGCTCGTTCCTCTCGTTAGGCCGCCGCCCAGAAGCGAATCGAGACCTTCTACGCCGCTCGAAACATCTTCGTGTTTGAAGGGGCGTTGATGTTCGGCCGCGATCAATCGCGGGAAAACGGAAATGCCGCCGGTTTGAATACTGAAATCGTGGAATCCGCCGCGGTATTTGCTCCCGCGCACTTTCAGCACGCGCAAACGACGACGATCGCTTCCGTAATCCGGCGCGATTTGTTCGAGCGTGATGACGCCGTGCGCGAGGCTTTGCACTTGCGGATCGCTCGTCTCGCCGGTGCCGTCATCGAGCAGCAGCGTCGTGCAATCGCGTCCGATCAAATATTGTTTCAAAGCCAAAACCTGTCGCCGATAACGCAGCGCCGACTGCGCGAGCAAGCGAAGTTCCGAGAGCGAATCGAAAACCACGCGCGACGGTTTCACGCGATCCACTTCGTCGAGAAAAAGCTGCGTCGTCTGCGTTAACTCCACTTCCGAAGAATGAAAAAGCGTGTTCTGCGCGGAGGCGCTCAGTTGCGCTTCGAGCGCGGAAAGTTCGAGAACGTTAATGCCGTCAAGATTCCAGCCGTGCGAATGCGCCACTTCCTCTAGTTCCACGCGCGTTTCCGAAAGCGTGATGTAAAGCACGCGCTCGCCCGCGCGCACGCCGGTGCGCAGAAACTCCATGGCCAGCGTGGTCTTGCCCGCACCGGGCCGGCCTTCGATGAGATAGAGCCGATTGCAGGGCAAGCCGCCGCCAAGAATATCATCCAATCCAGCGACGCCGGTGATACAGCGCGGCGCGAGCGTCGGCGTGGTTTCGCTCATTCGGCTGCCACGATACGGTCAGGCGTTCCGAACGCCACCGCATAAATTTCCGCGGGTCGCGTTGTTTGGTTGAAGGCTCTTCGCTTCGCCACGAAATTCGTCGATGCCAGCGGGTCTCGAGATCAATCTGGTCGTGCCGGATCTTTGGCAACAGGAAGCCGTGCGCGCTTTGCGCGATGGCCGCGACGTCATCGTGCAGGCGCCGACCGGCTCGGGCAAAACTTACATCTTCGAGTTGCTCTACGCGTCGCTGAAAGGGCAGGCAATTTTCACCGTGCCGACGCGCGCGCTCGCGAACGACAAGCTCGCCGAATGGCGCGCGCGCGGGTGGGATGTCGGCATCGCGACTGGCGATCTGGCGTTGAATACAGACGCGAAAGTGGTCGTCGCCACTTTGGAAACGCAGCGCACGCGCTTTCTTCGGCGCGAGGGTCCGCAGCTTTTGGTGGTCGACGAATATCAGATGATCGGCGATCCGGTGCGCGGCGTTCACTACGAACTCGCGCTCGCGCTCGCGCCGCCGCACACGCAACTGCTTTTGCTCAGCGGCAGCGTGGGAAATCCGCAGGACATCGTCGCGTGGCTGCAACGCATCGGGCGCGATGCGGTTCTGATTTCGCATCACGAACGTCCCGTACCGCTGGAAGAAATCGATCTGCGCAATCTTTCCGATTCGCAATTTGTGCACTCGAAAAATTTTTGGCCGCGGATGATCGGTCGCGCCTTGCGCGCGGATCTGGCGCCAGTTTTGGTTTTCGCGCCGCGCCGAAATGCCGCCGAAGAAATGGCGCAAGCAATTGCTTCCGCGATGGCGATTCGCGATCCGCTCCCACTTTCGCCTGCGCAGGAAGCGCTCGCCGGAAAACGTCTCGCCAAACTTTTGCGCGCGCGCGTTGCTTATCATCACAGCGGTTTGAGTTACGCGGTGCGCGCAGGTTTGATCGAGCCACTCGCGAAGGCCGGCCAACTTAACGTCGTCGTCGCAACGATGGGATTGGCCGCGGGAATTAACTTTTCCATGCGCTCGGTTTTGATCACGGACACGCGTTACAAAGCTGGAAATTTCGAGCGCCACGTGCAGCCGGATGAGCTGTTGCAAATGTTCGGCCGGGCCGGTCGTCGCGGACTCGATGATACCGGCTACGTCCTGCTCGTCCCGGAGATTCCGCGGCTGGCCGACGCGCGGCCGCGCCAGCTCAAGCGCGCCACGCAAGTCGATTGGCCGAGCCTGGTTAACGTCATGAGCCATAGCAGCGGACATCCTTTCGCGGCCGCAGTCGAGCTGAGTCACGCGCTCTTCAGCACGCAAAAAGTTCCGCTTGGGGTCGAGCATTCGTTAGGCACGGGCGCGCGACCCTGCGGTCTTTGGGTCGACGCGGAACGGGCGCGATTCGTTAGGCGGCCGATTACGGAAATGTTGAACTCGACCGGCGAATGGGAACCGCAAACTGCGGCAACCAAAGTCTCGTTAGGCGAATTACTCGTGCGGGAGAACGATCGTTGGGTGCCGGCGCTCAGCCTCCCGCGAATGCTCGACGGCCGCGGTTTCGGCAATCTCTGCAGGCTGCGCGCGCGACAGATTTATGGTCGCGAAATTCCTCTCGCGACCATCACCGGTGAGGACACGATTACGCCGGTGAAATGGCT
>CAXSCV010000008.1:22758-27058 GCA_964235895.1 uncultured Chthoniobacterales bacterium | reverse complement strand
AAGGTGGCGCAAGTTTCCAGCGCGCGGAGTGGAAGGCGCAAGCTGGAAGCTCGCGCCACTTCGAATTCCTCACGCTAGTCGCACCGATCCTGCGCGAAATCACTGGCGGCGACGGGGCGGAAATTGTTACGCGCGGGACCACCATCTCCGCGCGCCTCGATTTTTCGGCGGTTGAAGTGATGGCGTTCATTGATTCGCATGGTCGCGCATTGGAATCGCCGCCGTTGCGCGAAGCACTGCCACTGGTTTGTCGTGGTTGCGATCAACTCGAACACGATCGGACCGTGCCCATCACGAATTCGCCGGCCTACGCCTGGCGGAAACTGGGCCTGGTCGCGGAAGACGGAAGGCCAACGCGGCGCGGCGTGATGTTTTCTTTCTTCCAGGGCGGCGAAGGATTAGCCATCGCGGTCGCGCTGGAAGAGGAGAACTACCCGATCGACGATCTCATTTTCGATCTCGCAAACATTCGCGGCGGACCGCGTTTTGCCGGGGAAGATGCGCCCATGGGCGGCCGGCTCGGGATTCTTTGCCAGCGGATTTATGAGCGCGCGGATTACCCGGGCTACTTGGAAATGGGCGTGCCGGCGCACTACGGTTCGGGCGCGTCGGAAGTGATCCGCGAAGTGACGGAAAACGGCGGCGCGAAATATCGCCTAACGAGTGATTCACTCCGCGCCGGTGATATCGAGCGCGCGCTCATGGAATGGCGCAGCTTGCTCCGCCACATCGTGCACGCGCCGGAATTGGATTGGAGCCGCTGGCGCGAACTGAAAATCGCGGCGCAGTATTATGTCGAGAAATCGACCTCGCCCGCGCTAACGAATTTTCCGCCGCTCCTGGCGGCGCAACAGCAACGCCGGCTGGCGGCGTTGCTCTAATAACTTCGATCGCTGGTTAGCTGCGCCGGCGATAACGCTGCGCCGCCACCAAAAGGCTAATGCCGCCGAAAGCGGTCAGCGCGAGGCTGGTCGGTTCCGGCACAGAAGCGACGGTGAGTCGGAAACCGTAGTTCGCGTTCGGTGCTCCACCCAGCGGAGAAGTGCGAATCGAGCCGGTCGGATTGCTGGTCAGCTGCGTCGTCGTTGTGCTGCTAAGAAAATCGCGATCCTGGCTGGAGCCGACCGTTGGCGGATCGAACAAGCCCATGCCGAAATTATTCAGGACGGCGGCGGTTTGTGTTGTACTGGAATAATAAATCCCTGCCCAAATCGTCCCGCTCGTCGGAAGCAAAAACTGACTGGCGGCCGGAACAGTAAAGGTCAGCAAGGTGACATTATTGGCCGCGACCGTGACGGCATTGAAGTTAAAGCCTGTAATATAAGTGCCCGGGCCGCCGTTTGTCCCATCGCTGTTATACAAGCGCAGCGAGGAAGTCAGGGCCTGACTGCTAGCGTTGAAGTTAGCGAGTGAGAAAACGATCTGCGTCACGTTGGTCAAAGCCATCGCCGGATTGTAGGTAAGATCGTCGAGCAGGAGAAACGTGCGACGGGTGCCAGTGTCGGAGGCGACGCCTCCATTAACGACACCGGAAGCTTGAAATCCGGTGGTGTTATCGAAAACGACTGTCTGGGCGTGGCTCACGACCATTGACGCGAGCAAAAGAGTCGCGCCGAGAAGCGCGGCGTAAGAGGAACGTAGTTTCATAGGAAAAGAGGTGGATGTGTTAGCCGATCTTTTGACCGGGCGGCCATACTTTCCAAACCAAACGCCGGTGTAAACAACAATAGTCGTAAAAAAAGAAAAAATTTCGTGCGCCGATTTTAGCAACAGGCCCCGTCGAGAAAATCGAGCGCGGTGCTAGCCTCTGGCATGTCTTCAGGCATCCCTCAATTAACGCCCGCAGAACTCGGTTACCATATGCCGGCGGAGTGGGAACCGCACGCCGCCACCTGGCTCTCGTGGCCGCGGCGGGAAGGGATCAGTTTTCCCGATGCTTACGACCGCGTGATGCCGACCTTCCGCAAAATGGTTGCGGCATTGATCGAGTCGGAGCCGGTTTGCATCAACGTGAGCAACGGCGCGCATGAAGCGGAAGCGCGCGCGATCCTGGACCGTTTGCCTAACGAGTGCATCACCTATTATGAAATCCCGACAAACGAGCCGTGGTGCCGCGACCATGGGCCGATTTTTTTGACGCGAGAGGATGGCGAACGGCGCGAGGGCGCACTGTCTCCAGTGGCGATTGTCGACTGGGGTTATAATGCCTGGGGCGGGAAGTATCCTCCGTTCGATCGGGATGATGTAGTGCCGACACGTATCGGCGCAACGCTCGATCTGCCGGTTTATCACGGCGGGATGATTCTCGAAGGCGGCTCGATCGATGTGAATGGAAGCGGCGCGCTCCTCACGACCGAGTCGTGTTTGTTGAATCCGAATCGCAACCCCTCGTTAGACCGAAAGGAGATCGAAGCGCAAATGCGTGATTTCCTCGGCGTGCGCGACATCTTCTGGCTCGCGCGCGGCACGGAAGGCGACGACACCGACGGGCACATCGATAATCTGGCGCGGTTCGTCGATGAGCGGACGGTTCTGGCGGTGGTCGAGGAAGATCCGAGCGATTCGAATTACGAGCCGTTGCAGGAAAATCTGGCGCGCTTGCGCGAGGTTCGCATTAGCGGTCAGGCGCTGGAAATTATCCCGCTTCCGATGCCGGCGAAAATGGAACGCGAAGGGCTGCGTTTGCCGGCGAGCTATGCGAATTTCTACATTGCAAACGCGAGCGTGCTCGTGCCCATTTTTCATGAGTCGAACGACGAACGCGCGCTGGAGGTTTTGCGAAAACATTTTCCGACTCGGAAAGTGATCGGAATCGATTGCCGTGAACTAATCTGGGGTCTCGGCGCGTTTCATTGCCTGACGCAGCAGCAACCGCGAAGCACTCGTTAGGCCGCCATCTCAGGATGACAGCGCGTGTGTGTGGCGTCGCGCGATGCGCGGTTAAAACAAAAATTGCCTAACCAGTCGTTGGCGCGGGCTGGTAACCGCTGCGCAAAATGGCGTCGTGCAGATCGGGCGCGTGCGTTTTGCGCGCGTCGAAGGTGATGACGACGCGGTCGCGTTTTGGGTTCGCGTCCACTTTGCTGACGCCGGAAATTTTCATCAGCGGCTCGCGCAAATTGCGCACGCATTCGTCGCAATCTTCGCCTTCGGTGGCGATCTCGATCGTTTCCATGGCCGGTCCTTCGCCAGCGCTTGGGGCGAAGGGATCGGCCGGGTCGTTGTCGTTAGGGCGGGCGGGGTCCATCAATCATGGAACGTGTTTCGCCGGCTTCATGGCCGTCTCGCGCGCGATCGGCTCGAGCACGCGCCAGACATTTTCGGCCAGGATTTTGTGACCGGCCGCGTTCGGATGAATGAGATCGGAGAGATTCAGATCCGGATTTCCGCCGACGCCTTCGAGTAAATACGGAATGAGCGCAGCGTTGTTTTTCGTGGCGAGTTCGGAATACATCTGGCCGAAGGCGCGGAGGAAGGCGTCGTCGGTCGCGATGGGCAATTGCATGCCGGCAATGATCACGCGCACGCTTGGATTTTTCGCTGTCACGCGATCGATGATCGTTTGCAGATTCGCGCGAATTTGCGAGACCGGCACGCCGCGAAAAGCGTCGTTGATGCCGAGCTCGAGAATAAAAATATCGATCGGCCGCGCGAGATGTTTGCCGAGACGATCGAGCCCGCCGCTGGTCGTGCCGCCGCTGGCGCTGGCATTGATCACTTCGTAATCGAAGCCGGCCGCGCGCAATCGATTCGCCAGCAAGGCTGGATAAGCCTGGCTGCGCGGAAGCATGAAGCCATCCGATAAACTGTCGCCGAAAACGAGAATGGATTTCATGCGAGTGGATGGCGGGCGAGCGGCGACTCCGGATTGCGCAAACAAAAACGCGAGCGCGAGAACGAGCGCGTTGACAGTTCGCAATTGCAGCCTCGGTAGCCTCATTTTAGTCTCCCCGTCTCAATCGGAATTCGAACCGCAATCCCCCTTAAAAAATTATGGCTAACTACGGAATCAACGGCTTCGGCCGCATCGGGCGCAATGTCTTGCGCGCCATGTCGCAGGAAGATGTCGAGCGCGTCAAAGGCATCAACGACCTAACCGATACGACCACGCTCGCGCATTTGCTCAAGTGGGATTCGGTGCACGGAAAATTCGAGGGCGAGATCGGGCATGATGCGGAGAACATCATCGTCCGCGGGCACAAGATTAAGATCATGAAGGAACGCGATCCGGGCGCGTTGCCGTGGAAGGATCTGGGCGTCGATGTCGTTTTGGAATCGACCGGGCTTTTCACCGATCGCG
>CAXSCV010000008.1:21606-22748 GCA_964235895.1 uncultured Chthoniobacterales bacterium | reverse complement strand
GAAAGGGCCGGATGCGACCATTTGCCTTGGGATTAACGACGACATCTACGACGCGGCAAAGATGACGATCGTCTCGAACGCGAGCTGCACGACCAATTGCCTGGCGCCGATGGCCAAGGTTTTGAACGACAAATTCGGGATCGAGTCGGGCTTCATGAGCACGATTCATTCGTACACGAACGACCAAAATATTCTCGATTTGCCGCATGCCGATTTGCGACGCGGGCGCGCGGCGGCGATCAACATTGTTCCCTCGAGCACCGGCGCGGCGAAGGCGATCGGTGAAGTGATTCCGGAGTTGAAAGGGAAATTGAATGGCGGCGCTTTCCGCGTGCCGACGCCGGATGGTTCGGTCACGGATTTCACCGCGATCCTGAAAAACAAGGCGAGCGTGGAGGAGATCAATGCCGCGTTCAAAGCGGCCGCGGGCGATGCGAGCTATAAAGATGTGCTCGAATATTCCGATGAGCCGCTGGTCCTGCAGGACATCGTGGGCAATGCGCATTCCTGCATTTTCGACAGCAAACTCACGCTCACGCTCGGCGATAAATTTGTGAAGGTGGTCGGCTGGTACGACAACGAATGGGGCTACTCTAATCGTTGCGTGCAGATGCTGGCGTTGCTCGGGAAGTAGAAGTGAGATCGAGCACGATTACGATCAGGAGCACGAGCAGATACTCGTGCTCTTGCTCGTGATCGTGCTCATAATCGACTCATGAGGATCACCTTCGACCACGAAAAGCTGGACGTTTACCGCGAAGCAATTTCGTTCTGCGGTTGGATCGGAGAGTTCCTTGAAACGATCAAGGCGAAGACCGCGGCCAAAGATCAACTCGATCGCGCTTCGACCAGCATTCCACTCAACATCGCGGAAGGGAACGGCAAATTCTCGCAACGCGATCGGGCGCGCTTTCTTGAAATGGCCAGAGGATCGGCTTTGGAATCGGCGGCTTGCCTTGATGTTTTGGTTGCGCGCAAGTTGACCGCATCATCCGCGGTGGAATCGGCGAAAGAGCAGCTGGCGCGAATCGTTCAGATGTTGATCGGCTTGCTGAGGCGGTTCTCGGAACGCGCGGATGTTTTGCGCGAGGATGAAGGGCAGTTTCGAGTCGAGCACGATTACGAGTAAGAGCAGGAGCAGG